>NZ_JBIBEP010000019.1:0-12472 GCF_042955185.1 Streptomyces sp. NPDC012474 | reverse complement strand
ACCCCGCCCCCCCCCCCCCCCCCCCCCCGCCCCCCCCCGCTCCCGCGCGTTGCGACCCGTCCGGCGCGCGCCGGCCGGCGGGCTGCCCCCCGTCGGGCCCCCCCCCGGCCTTGCTTCCCCCGACAAGACGGCGTACGTCGAGCGGCTGGGAACACCGGTTGACCCGGAAGCCTGGTTCGCCACGGTCACCCTCGGCATGCACCAGAAGGTGTGGCAGGCCCGCTTCGGTGCGCACACTCCGCCACACCTTGTCGCCGCGCTCACCGCCGCGCTCGGCGATCTGAAGCCCCTGCGCCGTACCGACAGCGGGCGCAGTCTGCCGACCCTCGACCCAAACGTCGTCATCCGCCGGACGACCGACGTGCTCGCCGTGTACCTCGCCGGCGCGCTGGAAGACCGCGTTCACTCCCTCGCTGCCCGGCACACCACTACGCCGAGGGCCTCCAGCGCCACCCAGGCACGGCCGCAGCCGCTAACCCTCCCTCCCCGCCCGGAAGCACATAGCCCTTGCCCCCTTCCTCCTCCAGCAGCAACACCGACGGATACGACCTCGTCCTGCGCCTCCTCCTCGGGGTGCTCGCCGTCGTCGTCCCCCTGTCCCACCTGGCCTGGCTGTCCGGCAACATCACCGCCTACCTCACCGGCACCAGCTGGGCCCCCTACCAGCCGACCAACGCCCTGCTCCACCCCGAGCAGGTCTGGCCCGACGCAGGAGAAACGTCCCTGCTGATCGGTGCCCGCATCGTCCCCGTTCTCCTGCTCCTCGCTCTCGGGGCAGGGGCTGGCGTCCTGTGGGCCCGGCACAAGAACCGAAGCGGCGGCCGGAAGAAGATCAACGACATGGCCAAGGCCCGGGACATTGAGCCGCTGATGGCCAAAGCGATCACCGACAAAGCCCGCTCCCTGCGCCCCAGCCTGAAGGACAGCAAGCACATCGACGCGAAGGACACCGGCATCCTTCTCGGCAACCTGCAGGGCAGCCGCCACGAAGTACGGATGGGGTTCGAGGACGTCGCCGTCGCGATCATGGCGCCCCGGTCCGGCAAGACCACCTCGCTCGCCATCCCGTCCATGCTCGGCGCACCCGGCCCGGTCCTGCTGACGTCGAACAAGGCCGCCGGCGACGCCTTCACCACCGCCTACGAGGCGAGGGCCCGGATGGGGGCGGTGTGGACCATGGATCCACAGCAGATCGCGCATGCCGCCCGCGAGATGTGGTGGAACCCTCTCGCCAGCGCGACCACCTTGGACGGGGCGAACCGGCTCGCCGGACACTTCCTCGCCGCCTCGGTGGACGCCTCGCAGCAGGGCGACTTCTGGTCGAAGGCCGGCAGCAACATCCTGTCCCAGCTGCTCCTGGCCGCGGCGCTCGACGAGCGGCCCATCACCGACATCATGCAGTGGCTCGCCTTCCCCGCCGACCGCACTCCGCTGGACATCCTGCGCGACCACGACTTCGCCGCCGTCGCCGCTCAGCTCAAGGGCACCGTCGAGGGACCGCCCGAGACTCGAGACGGTATCTACGAGACCGCCCGGCAGTACGCCTCCGCGCTCTTGAACGCGGAAATCGCCGCGTGGGTGACGCCGCAGAAGGACGTCCCGGAATTCCGGCCGGAGCAGTTCGTCACGTCCACCGACACACTGTTCCTGCTCAGCAAGGACGGCGGCGGCGGAGCCTCGGCGCTGATCGCCGCGTGCGCGGACTCGGTGATGCGGGCCGCGACCGCGCAGGCCGAACGTGCCGGCGGGCGCCTGGATCCGCCCATGCTGGCGATCCTCGACGAGGCCGCCAACGTGTGCAAGATCAGCGACTTGCCAGACCTGTACTCCCACCTCGGCAGCCGCGGGATCATCCCGATCACGATCCTGCAGTCTTACCGCCAGGGCCAGAAGGTCTGGGGAGACGCGGGCATGGACGCCATGTGGTCCGCCTCGACTGTCAAGGTGATCGGCAGCGGTATTGACGACCCGGACTTCGCGGACAAGCTCAGCCGCCTGATCGGTGACCACGACGTGGAGACCACGTCCACCTCGCACTCAGAGTCCGGAAAGAGCACGTCGGTGTCGATGCGGCAGGAGCGGATCTTGCCCGCCGACGCGATCCGCGCCCTGCCCAAGGGAACCGCGCTCTGCTTCGCCACCGGCATGCGCGCCGCCATGCTCGACCTCCGGCCGTGGTACCGGGAGCCCGGCGCGGAGGAGCTGTCCGCGGCGTCCGCCCGCGCGTCGCAGGCGATCACCGCTCGCGCCGTGGCGAAGCACGCGCCGACACAGTCCGACTTGGGGCTGGCCACGTGATACTCGACCTCTTCGCGGGGCCGGGCGGCTGGAGCAGGGCGCTGCACGTCCTCGGCGTGCGCGACATCGGGCTGGAATGGGACGAGTGGGCGTGCAAGACCCGGGCTGCGACTGGGCAGTTGACGATCCGCACCGACGTGGCCATGTATCCGACCTGGCCCTTCATCGGCCGCACCCGCGGAATGATCGTTTCCCCTCCGTGCCAGGCGTGGAGCATGGCCGGCAAACGCCTCGGCCTGCTCGACCAGCCTCTGGTGCACGCGGCGGTAGAGGACCTGGCCGCCGGACGCGACACCCGCGAACGCCTCCTCGCCGCATGCCGCGACGAGCGCTCCCTGCTCGCAGCCGAGCCGATGCGCTATCTGTACGCCCTGAACACGGTCGGCGAGCCCGACTGGGTCGCCATGGAGGAAGTGCCGCACGTCCTGCCCTTGTGGAAGCAGTACGCGGCCGTCCTGCGCGGGTGGGGGTTCTCCGTCTGGTACGGGATCCTCAACGCGGCCGACTTCGGCGTCCCGCAGACCAGGAAACGGGCGATACTCCTGGCCTCCCGCGTACGCACGGCGCAGCCGCCCGCGCCCACGCACTCCCAACTCGCCGAGCCCGAATCGCTGTTCGGTCCGGGCCGCGCCCGCTGGGTCAGCATGGCCGAAGCTCTGGGATGGGGCGCGACCGACCGGCCCGTCCCCACCGGCTGCGCGGGCGGCGGACCCGGCGGTGGCCCCGAACCGTTCCCGTCGGGCTCTCGCAAGACCCTGTCCGACGCCCGCGAGCGCGGCACCTGGATGCCCCGGCCGGACGGGGTGGCCCTGCGGTCCCGCCGCGAAGGCGCCGGATGGGCGGCCCGGCACGGCACCCGCGAGAACCGGGCCGCCGACGCTCCGACGCCGACGTTCACCGCCGAGGCCCACCGCTGGTCCTGGTCCCTACGCAGCAACAACCAGGCAAACGCCACCGTCCGTCCACTGTCCGAGCCGGCTGGCACGCTGTTCTTCGGGCACCGCGCGAACGAGTGCACTTGGATCGCCGAGCCCGCCTCACCGCCGACCACGGATGTCGACGCACCGGCGGTTCCCGAGCCGACCCGGATCACCGCCCGCGAGGCAGGCATCCTGCAGACCTTCCCCGCCGACTATCCCTGGGCCGGCAACAAGGGCCAGCAGTTCTCCCAGATCGGCAACGCCGTGCCCCCGCTGCTCGCCGGCCACCTCCTCGCCCCACACCTCGGCGTCACCCTCGACCCCGACGACTTCACCCTCGCCGCCTGATGCCCCACGCCCCCGCGCCCGACGAAGACGACCTCGACGCCATCGCACCGCCCCAGCCGGTGTTCCACGTGGAGCAGGCCCTCCTCGGCGCCCTCCTCCTCGATCCGCACCGTCTCAGCAACGTGACCGGCATCGCCGCCGACTCGTTCTCCACCGCCGCGCACGCCGCCTTGTACGCCGCGATCACCACCCTGCCGCCGCCCGACCCCGCCGAGCACGCGAGGAACACCAAGTGGCTCGACCGCGTGCTCGCCACAGGCCGGGAGCAGGCGCGCGGACTCACCGCCTCCTACCTGCACACCCTCGTCCAGGTCTGCCCCTGGCCCAGCCACGCCCCCGCCTACGCCCGGATGGTCGAGGCGGAGCATGCCCGCCGCCGCCTGCTGACGGCCGCCGAACGCCTCGTCCACACCGTCCACGACGTCTCCCTCCCGCACCCCGTCCAGACGGTTCTCGCCGAGGCCGATGCGCTCGCCGCGGTCGTGGACGACATCGCCAACCGCTTCCCGCCGCGCGCAGGCGTGCTGCCCCGCACCACGGCACCGCCGCCGCCCGCCGCGCCCGACCCCGCAGAGGCCGTCGAGGAGGAGCAGATGCTGCTCGCCACCGCAACGGCCTACCCCTCCGACATCGAAGCCGTCCGGTGGCTGCTCCCCGACGACCTCACCCTGCCGCTGCACGCCGGCCTGTGGCAGTGCCTGACCGGCCTTGCCCGCCGCCACGAGCCCGTCGACCCCGTCACCGTCCTGTGGGACGCCCAGCAGCGCGGCCTGCTGGACGACGGCATTGAACCAGGCGAGGTCCTCCGCATGCTGGCCGAACCGGCCGGATCCGTCGAGCACTGGGGCGAGCGCGCCCTGCAGCGCTCCCTCCTGGCCACGGCCGAGCAAACCGGCCGACGCATCGAGGCATACGTCGGCGACCCGGCGAACACCCCCTTCCAACTCGTCGTCGGCGCCCGCCGAGCCCTCGCCGACATCGCCGCCGCCCGCACCCGCTGGCAGCACGCCACCGGAGCCACCCCGCCACAGCAGCGGCGACCGGCGCCCACCACCCGCGCCGGCCCGCCGACCACCACGGTCGCGCACGCCGCCCGGTCCACACGAGCACCCCGATAGCCCCCCGCGTACACCGGTGGCCGGACCCCAAGGCCCGGGCACGGCAGAAGAGACGAGACCCCCACGTGACTCCCGCCATCGACGCCCACGTCCGCCTCGACACCCACCCCACTCACCCGAGCGCCGTGACCGCCCTCCTGACCGGCAGTCAGGCCCGCGTCGCTGCCGACTGGAGCGTCGCCGCCGACAACATCCTGGTCCCTGGCCCGCATCGATCACGAGGAGTCTCAATGACTGAGTCAAGCCACCTGCATGGTCTATCGCAGAGCGCCGAAGCCCAGGTCTTGCCTGTGCAGCTACCGCCGCCTCGCCGTGCAAAGGCTGGTTCCGCAGTGATTTCGCGGCCGAAGATCGACGATGATAGAGCCCCTCGCACCAGACGACGACATGGGGTGGGTGATGTGGCCAGCCTGATCAGGCGCCAGGGGTATCCGGTGAATGTGGACTACAATGGATGGGCCTTGCAGGACTTCGACGACACGCAGGTTCCTGTGTTGTTCCCTGAGGGTTCCGAGAGCGGCACTTTCCTCGCCGCTCACCCTGGGCGCCTTGATTTCTACAGTGCCGGGCACACCCACACCGCGTCCCTGACGGTGGAGATCTGGGACGGGGAACCTGCAGTGCCGGCCGGAGAGTGGGACGAGGCAGCTCTGGCCGGCATCGTTTGTTCTTCGGGCAAGTCGCGCGCCAGAGGGATGGCTGCGGGACCGATGCCAGAGGTGATCGAGTTGTCGGACGGGCCGGGCGTCTGGACGGTGCGAGTGGTGTGCGCCGGTCGTGAGGCGGCAGCTGCGCAGACCCAGCACGGTGTGGTGCACGGAGTCGAGCGCTACATCGCACAGTTCTGGCGGAACGCGTAGTAACGGGGGCGGCTCGCATCTCCCGAGCCGCCCCCGCACTGATCAAGGGCGCCTACGAGGTGATCTCGACCAGGCTCGCAAATACGACCTTCGTAGAACATCTAGGAAATCCTGCCGCCAGGCGCGGTTCTTAGAAGATCTACGTTGCCGACGTTCCGGCGCTCCATCGGATTCCCGCACGTCATGATCGGGCACCATGGCCTCGCCGCACTCAGACCTGGCCGCTTCCCGGTCGGCACTGGCACAATCGCCCTATGTCCGAGACCTGGGTCGTCGCCGACGACGGCCGTGACGACGGTAGCGTGCCGCTCCCACTCTCCTCGCCGCCCATCGACTGCTATGTCCTGGACGATGTCACTGAGGACGACTTCCCGGACATCATCTGTGAACGCCCCTGCACCGACCCGGACTGTGAGTGCGACGGTTGCTCCGACGAGCGGTATCGCGTGCGGGACGCGTTCATTGGGAGCAGTCAGCCCCTACTCGCGGAGAGCGTTGCCTTCGACCACCTCGGGGCATCGATGTTCTGGGCTCAGCTCGCCCTCTTCGAGCACCCTGACGACACCAGCCGGCTCTTCTACGGCATCGACTTGTCGTACAACATCATGTACAGCCACGAGGGCTCCCGGAGTTTCTGGGCCTACGGCGACAACCGCGCGACGGCGGCGGAACTGTACGAATCCCTCGTTCGCTCCCCCGCCATCGCGAACTTCCTGGGCTGGGACGAGAGCGACGTGCCAGGCGCCCCGCTGAGGTTGGCCGGACGCTACACAACACGCGACAGCTCCGGTTCAGGGCCTGCCCTGCGGGTCGTGCGGTCCTAACTCGCACGGAACGGTGAACGGCGAGCCACTGCCGGATCCGGCTTAGCGGGGTCGGAACCCCCACCTTCCGAACTGGTCGGGTTGCCGCCCTGCCCTTGTGCTGTCAAGTCTTGGCGCCTCCGGAGGGTGGACAGCCTGAGCCGGATCCAGCTCGAAGTCGCGCGCCAGGACCTGGCTTCGCACTCCGCTCCGGCAAATGCTCATTCTCGGCCATAGAGCGACAAGCAGGTTTTCCGCCCCCTTGCTGTGCTCAGACTTCAGCCCGAGGACCGGCGGATGAACGCCCGGTCGGCAGCTAGGGGGACGGCTGAATGGCGGATGAGCCGACTGAGACCGCGTGGCGTATTCAAGCAGCTGTTGCAGATTGGACGGCCAAGGCTGATGCGAAGGCGTCGTTCGCCCTGACGATGCAGTCCACGGCGTTGGCTGTCTTGGGGCTGCTTGCGACTTCCAAGCGAGCGGTAGGTGATCTCGACTCCCCTGTGCCACGGCTGTTGTTGTGGGTCGGGGTCCTGCTCATGGTGGCCGGAGTCAGCTGCGCGGCTTGGGCGATCTCACCCAACCTCCGTAAGGAGCGACGGGGGCCAGAGATGAGCGACGACTTCCTGTACTTCGGGCACGTCCGGCACCTGGACCCGGCAGTGCTGGAAGCGGCGCTGCGGGACAAAGATCCCCTGCCGTCGCTGTCCCGGCAAGTGGTGGTGATGAGCGAGATCGCCTGGAACAAGCACCGCCGGGTGCAGTGGTCGCTGATATTGGCGGTCGCGGGCTGCGCCGCCTTCGGCCTGGCGACCGTGGTCGCATGACGCACCGGGAGGGCACTGTGATGAACTTCCGCTCCCTGGTATCCGCCGACGTATGGCGTGACTTGATCGACCGAGGACGGCGGCGGACCTATCCGTCCAACGCCGTGCTCCTCGCCCAGGGCGAGTCGCCCGACTGCGTGATCGCACTGGTCGACGGTCTGGTGAAGGTCGCGCAGAGCAATGAATGCGGCGACGAGTTGACTCTGATGCTGCGTGGGCCGGGCGAAGTCCTGGGGGAAATGGGCGCCTTGCTCGGCCGCCCCCGCTCGGCCACCGTCAGGGCGGCACGCCGGTGTACCGGAGTCGTACTGCCCGCTCATGCCTTCCGTGGCTACGTGGAACGCCACCGTCTGGAGACGGTCATCTACCAACTGACCGTCGAACGGCTCAACAGCCACGAACGCTTACGGGCTGACCTGGTTCACCTGCCTACCCTCGCCCGTGTGGCCCGGGTGGTAAGTCACCTCGCGGACGAAGTCGGCCACTCCCAGGGGACGACCGGCACGCTGGTAGAACTGGGCATGCCCCGTGCAGAGCTCGCCACGATGGCGGCGATGCGACGCTCGTCCGCACTTGCAGCCCTGGGCGAGCTTCAGGCCGCCGGCATCCTCGCACTCGGCCGTCGGCGCCTAATCATCACAGATGTGGACCGTCTCAGAGCGGTCGCCCGGGGCGAGGAGCCGCCCGGCGGCAAGAGCCGCAAGGATGCCACCCCCGCGATGTGACTCACCGCACCCCCGTACCGTCCAACGCTGGACTATTGCGTTTTCGGCTCTCCACGAGGGTGGCGTTCGCCGCGATTTGCGCGGCGACACACACGTCACGTGAGAGAGGAGCGGCACATGTTGCCGTCCTGGGAGCCGTTGTGGCCCTACCGGGCCGTCCTGGCCGTGGACGCCCGGAACTTCAGTGCGCTGGACAGCAAGAGCATGCAGCGGGTGAACGTCGATATCCCGCCCCTGCTGGCGCAGGCGCTCAGCGCCAGCAACGTCAGTGCTCACTGGGAGCGACGGATGTTCGGCCAGCACACCGGCGACGGATACGTCGCCGGCATGGACCCGGAAGTTCTGCCCGCACTGGTGGGCTGCTTCCCCGACGCACTGCGCAACGCTCTCTCGCGCCGCCGCGCCGAGGCACCAGGAGATGTGCTCCTGCAGCTGAGGGTCAGCATCCACGTCGGCCCGCTGCCGCACAGCGGGCTCGGCAGGCCGATGGTGCACACCCACCGGCTGCTGGACGATGACACACTCCGGGCGGTACTGAACCGCGCGAACCCGGAAATCACCAACACCGCAGTGATCATTTCGCAGCGGGTGTACGAAGACGTCTTCGACAGCGGATGCCTCAACGGTGACGCCCTGTCCGCCCAGTTCGTCCGGCACCTGGTGAAGGTGAAGAAGTTCCGGCAGCCGGCGTTCGTCCACATCCCCGGCTTCGACTGGGCCCTCGCGGATCCTGACATCTTCGAGCCGGTCGATGCCGCGGAACCGGTCGCGGACCAGCCTGAGGCCTCGGCGTCCGCACCGCCGCCCCTGGCAGCTGCCTCTGCGCCGGGAACCGTGAACTTCACCCACCACGGCACCGACGGCGTCCAGGCCTACAACCACTTCGGCGCGGGACGGGGGCAGCAATGACCGACCACGCGACGGAACCGCAGGCCGGCATCGGGCCCACCGCGCCGCCCAGGCCCGCCGAGCCCCACGAGCCTGCACAAGCGCCGCTCCAGCCGCAGGACGGCAATCCGAGCGGGCAGCCACAGCCCGGCCCGGTGAACTTCAGTCACTACGGGGAACAGGGCATTCAAGCCTACAACCTGCACCTGAACGGCGAGCAGGTCATCCCCGTCCCCATCACCGAGACCGACCCGGCCTACAAGGCGAGCCAGGAGGGCCGGTTTGTTCCACCGCGGACCGCGGAACCCTGGGCAGCCGCCTCCAAGCACTTGGACGAATACGGCATCGTCGTCTTGTGCGCACCACCAGGCACCGGCCGCCGCACGGCCGCCGTACGCCTACTGCGCACCGTGACAAGCAGTCCTCTGGCCCTGTTCGAACTCGACCCGGAGTGGTCCAAACCGTCGGTGCAGCCACTGCCGAAAGACAGTGCGGCCGGATACGTCCTCGATCTCTCCGATCTCCCCGAGGAACCCGAGGAACAACTGGGCAGTGACTTCGTCCGTCACGGGGAAGACCTCCGCAAGAAGGGCTCCTTCCTCGTCATCCTGGCCACCCCCGCAGACTGGTTCGGCCACTGGGCCGAACCCACATTGCCGTTCACTGTCCGCCTGGAATCACCCGACGCGAAGGCACTCGTGACGGCGGAACTCACCGCCCACCACCGAGGCGAGCGTGTGACATGGCTGAACGAAACCGCCTTCACAGGCATCTGGGAGGCCAATCCATCCGCGCGCGCGGCGTGGCGCCTGGCCGGCAAACTCATCCAGGCAACCGATGCCGAGCAGATCCAGGCAATCATCACCGAGTTCGGCGACTGGCACACGGACGTCGAAAGGCTCCTTCGCAAAGACCGGACAAATCAGAGCGACACGCAACTGCTGTCCATCCGGGTCACCGTCTGGGCCGGTGCTCTGCTGCACGGAGGGCAGCGCAGTTCCGTCATCAGGGCAGCCGACGACCTCCTGACCCGACTGGGGCTTGCCCGCACCCCGGCCAACGTCCTGACGGACGCCACGACCACAAGTCGGTTGACTGCCGCGGAAATCACCAGCAACGGGAATCTGGCCTTCCACGACGCGAAGAAGGACGGCCTGCCCTCGGCCATCCTGCGCCACCTGTGGGATGAGTTCCCCACCCAGCACGAGTTGCTTCGCTCCTGGGCCACCGGCATTGCCGCGGACCGGATCATTCCGGAAGAAGATGCCCGCCTGGTCACCGAGGCCCTGCTGCGCCTTGCGGTGGACCGCCACGAGCGGACCATCCTTGACGGCCTGGCCGACGACCTCGTCGGCGCCCGACGCTGGCTGGCCGTGGAGGCACTGACCGAAGCCGCCGACGACGCCGAACTCGGCCGCTACGTCAGGGACCGTCTGCGTACGTGGATGGATGCCAGGAACCCGTCCGAAGCCAAAGTCGAGCTCGTCATCGAGATCTGCGGCGGCACCTGGGGCATTGAGCATCCGGCGCTCGCCCTGACGCGGCTGGGCAAGGCCGCAGGCCGCGCCGACTACGGCTCCGTCACCTTGGCCAACGCCTTTCGCGAGTTGACGGTGCACAGGCCGGCGGAGGTACACAAGGCCCTCGGTCAATGGCTCAGCGATATGGAACGCCGCCAGGGGGATGCGAACCTGCGCCGTCAGACCCTCGGTGCCTTCCTGGCCCTCATCTCCAGCGGTGAGGGAACAGGCCTGATCCTGGACACGAACAGCCCCGAGACCCGACTGCACATCGTCCACGCATGGCAGAAGCTGCTGCTCACCGATGACGCCGTGGACGTGGCCCTCTTGCAACTGAAGCATTGGCACCAGCGTTTCGAGGACGACCCCGAGCGCAGGGAACGCCTGCTGGACGTGCTCGCCGACATCTTCACCCCACCGAGCCTGCGCCCCCGTCTGGACCGCCTCATGGTGACGGAGGAAGCGGCCATTCATCCGTTCTGGACGGAGGTCCTGGTACAGGCAGCCACCCGCTACCAGGCGTCCAAGGAGGAATCGTCTCCTTGAGCCAAGGACCCGCCCCCTGGTGGAACAGGCGGCGCTGTCGGATCCGGTCGCAGTGGCCAACCTCTCTGCCCGGCATCCGCTTCTCCGCCCGCGGAACCCTCACCTACCAGGCCCCCGCCCACACCAGAGCCAACGGCACCGCCTCCGCCCGAGCCGCAGCACGACTTGCCCTGGACAAACTCGGACGCGGCATCACTCAAGATCACCGTCCCGAACAGCTTGATGCTGCACAGGAAAACGTCACCCTCGCGGCTGCCCACTGGCACACCACCAAGGACACCCCGGGACTCTGGCTGAAAGCACGCATCACGCTCATGCTCACCGAGCAGGACGCAGCCCGCGCACAGAGGTTCCAGGACGCCCTGCGTGACGTGACACTTCAGCTCGAACAGGAGCAGGAACGTCGCAACCTGTTCCGACACGCAGTCTTCGACACCCCGGACACCACACGGATGTGGTGGCTCGAACGCCACCTGGACCAGCTGGACACCCTCGACTGGAACGCCTTCACCGAGAAGATCCTCCCGTTGGTCGGCGCAGCGGACGACATCCAGTCCAAAGCCGAACGCATCGCCCGAACCGTCCTGTACGTCTGGGAGAAACTGGGCCGCGACCCCGGACAGCACGCACGTTTCACCACCACTGTGCGCACCGTCGCAGAACAGATGGGATGGACCGATGCCCCCTGGCCTGCATCGGACGACCCGGCCACCACCGACTCACCTGACAGCGGTGGCGACAGGGGCACGCCCGGCCCCCTCGCCGGGACGAACGCAGAGCGATGAAGCTGACTGCCCTGCGCTGGCTGCTCGACCCGGCAACCAGCCTCCTGGCCCTGCGGTTACGTGCTCAAGAACCACGCCGCATGTCCTACGACGCGGCCTGGCGGCTCGCACGGGTGACACGGCATCCCGACGAAATGGTGTACCGGCACCACGGACACCTTGCCGAGGATCCCGGCGACGAAATGCAGTGACCAATCAGTATGACGATCTTCAGAAGCTACCCTCCAAAACTAGGCAACGGGGGAGGCAGAACAACCGCGTGAGGACCAGCACTTCGGTTGCACCGTCAACCTCGCCGCGCGTCGGGACTTCGAGTCCACTGGACCGCTCCACGAGCGACTCACACCTCAGGCCTCAATGTTTACAAGCTCCTGGTGCCCCGGGCAGCGTGCAGGCCTCGGGCTGCGTCCGGTAGAAACGACGCATGTTGTGGAAGCGGACACGGTTGGCTGCCCTGACGGTGATCGGTGCGGGGCTGCTCGGCGGAGTGCTGGCTCTTGTTTTCACCCCGCTCACTAGTAGGACTCCGTTAGGTTGCTCTGGCTCTTGAGTTTGGGCTGGTGGTGGATGCTCTGGGCAGGGGGCGGTGGCAGGTGGCGCAGGTGCCGGTCCAGCAGTTCAGCAGGTCTTGGATGGTGTCGAGGATCTGGTAGAGGGTGAGTCCGCTGTATCGGCTTTTGGGGCCAGGCGCTGTTCGGTGAGGAATGCGTGGGCGGCGGTGACCAGGGTGACGTGGTGATGCCAGCCGGTCCAGGAGCGGCCCTCGAAGTGGTCCAGGCCGAGGCCGTGTTTGAGTTCGCGGTAGTCGTGCTCGATGCGCCAGCGGATCTTGGC
>NZ_JBIBEP010000018.1:0-191117 GCF_042955185.1 Streptomyces sp. NPDC012474 | reverse complement strand
GGTGTCGGGTGGGTTTCACATGGATCCTCTCATCTTGTTCGTGCACGGCTGATGCGGGCCGCTGGTGCCGGCCCGCACACGTGTTTGACCTTATGGCATGTCCGCGCCCGATTTTTGGTATTTCTTTGATTTTGGAGGTGAGCAGGGGGAGGTCGAGCGTGCTACGCCGGGCGCGCAGTGCCAGCTTCATGTCCGCCAGGTCGGGGTGGGTGAGGGCGACGTCGCGGATGAGTTTGGAGGAGGAGGCACGGAACATGGCTTCGCCGTTACGGGTGGTGATAACGGGGCCGTGGTCGGGTGGTCGGGTCCGTTCGGTGGACCCACCGAGGCGACTCGAACTGGCCCCGGTTCGCAGACAATGCGTGAAGATCAGGCGTCGTGAGGTGGTCCCGGAGGGCGGCTTGATCTGGCCCCACTGGGAGGTGTTCAAATGGAGGCAGGCTATCCGGCTCCCAGCGAACGCAATCCCGTGAAACTGAATTCGCCAGCAGTGTCAACTGCCCGCCGGGGTCGACCCCCGTGCACCTGGCCTCGATCGGCGACGATCTCGCCCTCGGCTGGGAGACGGTGATGCCGACCGTGGCCGGGATCTCCGACCCGAAGATCGCGGTCTTCGGCGGAACCGGCTCCATCGGCCTGTACTGCGTCGACGTCGCGGTCCACTGTGCCGGCGCCCGCACCGTCTACTACGACGACGACCCGGTCAGGATGAAGGTCGCCGAGCAGCTCGGCGCCGAGGTTCACGACATCCACGGCAAGCGCGAAAAGGACTTCCACCTCGCCGTGGACGCCAGCTGCAACCCCGAACGGCTGCGCAAGGCACTGCTGTCGGTCATGCCCGAGGGCCACGTCAACAGCGTCGGCATCTACTTCGACGACGTCCAGCTCCCCATGCTCGCGCTGTACCAGCGCGGAGTCCACTTCCACAATGGCAAGGGCCGCGCGCGGCCGAACATGACGCCGGCCCTGGAGGCGGTGGCCGCGGGCGCCCTCCACCCGGAGCTGGTCACCAGCGGGATCTACGGCTGGGACGAGATCCCCGACGTGCTGACCTCCGGCCGCGCCGGCCACAAACCGGGCTTCGTGCTGGAGAAGTGAAAGGAGCCCCGACCGGACGGGGGAATCACGGCCGGGGCGGTGCAGGGGTGGGCGCGGAGGGCGGTCGCCTCTCGGCGAACGGCTCCACAGGGCTTCAGCCGAACGATCGTCCCTGTGGGCGAATGGTGAGGCCCGGGGACACTGTCCCATCCGCACCCACGGTTCGTTCAACGGGCAACCAGGTGCTGTTGTTCCGCACTCCGCTCCCGTCCGCGGTGATCCGTGCCACTCCCCCGAGCGCTCGGCTCCGGGAACCGGCGTCGGCCAACAACGCGCAGAACGGCTCCGGGGGCCGGGCCGGGCACGGATCACGGGCCTCCCGCGGGCCTGGTCCGGACCCGTCGGTCAAGATTCGGTCTCGCTTGCGCCAGCCAGGCACGGCAGCGGGTTACCACCGGTAAGTTCCGGCCCCCACCCCCCGTTGTCAGGAGTTCCGGTTCATGCGCCGACTTCTAGCCTCCATCGTGGTGGCGTCAGCCGCGATCGGCGGGTTCATCACGAACACGTCCCCCGCCGCTGCCGCCGACCCCGCGTCCGGATCCTTCAGCGTCCTCGCCTACAACGTCGCGGGCCTGCCGGAGAGCATCTCCAGCGCACCCACCCCCCGCAAACCCGCCACCACGGAAATCGGCCGGCGGATCGCGCCGTACGACGTGGTCAACGTCCAGGAGGACTTCAACTACCACGCCTTTCTCTACGCCGGCGACACTGCCCATGCCTACCGCACCCCCACCAGCGGGGGCGCGGGTATCGGCAGCGGTCTCAACACCCTGTCGAAGCTCCCGTACGACACCGACGACTTCGAGCGGGTGCGCTGGAAGTCCTGCCAGTTCGACTCCGGTGACTGCCTCACGCCCAAGGGGTTCACGTTCATCCGTCAGCGTCTCGCCGAGGGCGTGTACGTGGACTTCTACAACCTGCACACCAACGCCGGCACGAACCCCGGCGACCTGGCCTCGCGGGCGGACAACCTCAACCAGCTGACGGCTTTCATCAAGACCCACTCGGCCGGGAACGCGGTCGTCG
The DNA here is from genome assembly GCF_042955185.1 of Streptomyces sp. NPDC012474. Taxonomy (NCBI): domain Bacteria; kingdom Bacillati; phylum Actinomycetota; class Actinomycetes; order Kitasatosporales; family Streptomycetaceae; genus Streptomyces; species Streptomyces sp. NPDC012474. The sequence continues at coordinate 188,993 of NZ_JBIBEP010000018.1, read as the reverse complement.
TCATGGGCGACACCAACACCCGCTACACGCGCTCCGGCGACACCATCGCCGAGTTCGCCGCCGCGAACGGTCTGACCGACCCCTGGGTCCAGCTCATCCGCGGCGGCACACCGCCCGCCAAGGGCAGCGACGCCCTGGTCTGCGATCAGACCGGCCCAACCGTGCCCAATACCTGCGAAGTCGTGGACAAGGTCCTGTACCGCGACAGCAAACTCGTGTCGCTCCACGCCACCTCCTACAACAACGAGCACTCCAGGTTCCTCACCGACGACGGGCTCATGCTGTCCGACCACGACCCGATCAAGGTGGACTTCTCCTGGTCGCGCGCCGCGGACTTCCAGCTCAGCGAACAGTTCGGCGGACCCCACGGCGACCACTACACCGACATCGACGCCGTACCCGCGGGCGCCCGCCCGGTCAGCCTCTCGCTGCGCAGCGGCACCCGCGTCGACGGCGTCGGCCTGACGCTCGGCAACGGCAAGGTCCTCAGTCACGGCGGAACCGGCGGCACGGCGTCATCTCTGGATCTGGGAAGCGGGGAGTACGTCGGTTCGGCCCAGTTGTGCCGGGGCCAGAAGGACGGCCGGACGCGGATCTTCTCCGCCAGGTTCACCACGAACCTCGGCAGGAGTCTGTCCGGCGGGACCACCACGTCCGACTGCGTGACGCGCACAGCGCCGTCGGGATGGCAGATCGCCGGGTTCCACGGGCGGGCCGGGGGCGAGGTCGACAAGCTGGGCTTCATCTACACGAAGCGCTGACGCGCTCCTCTGCCGACCGGCGCGAGCGCCTGCCCGCGGTCGGCGGCGACGGCCTCGCACCGGCTGTCGCCGCCGTCCGGCGGGAGGCTCCGTGCGGTGGGAGGCTCCGTGCGGTGGGGCAGAGCCGGCTTGTGGTGCCCGACACGCCTGCGGACCGCCGTGCTCACGAGGGCCGAAGGCCCCGGCGCTGTTCGGGACGTCGTGCCCCGCGTGTCCTTGATCAATCCGGAGCGGCGTCAACTACTTGTCCGAGTGGGGTGATTGACGCGCCGCCGACCCTTCCCTTGTCATGCCCTCATCTGAGATCTTGCGTCGACCCATTCAGCCCACGGCCCGGTCGGCGCCACCCCTTGCCCCGGGCTCTCGGAGGATCCTGTGACAACCCCCCGCATATCCCAGCGCCGTCTCAGACGGTCGCTGCTGTCCGTCGCCGCTGTCGGAGCCGCCCTCGCCCTGGCCACGCCCGCCGGCGCGGCCGACGTCGACACCGGCCTTCCGTCGGGCCCGGCCACGGCCCGCGCCACCACGCCCGCCCGGACCGCCGCCGGATGGGCCGCCGGCACCCGCTCCTACCTCGTCATCACCGCTCCCGGTGACACCTCGGCCGCACGCAACGCCGTGACGGCGAACGGCGGTTCGGTCTTCGCGCACTACGACGCGATCGGTGTGGTGGTCGCACACTCCTCCTCCTCCGGCTTCGCCACCGCGATGCGCTCCGTCGCGGGCGTGCAGAAGGTGGGCGCGACGCGCACCTCGGACGTTCCCGCGGACGCCTACTCCCCCACCCTGCCGGGTGCTCCCGCACAGTCGCCCACCACGCTCACCGAGACCGCGCGGTGGGACATGACCAGGATCAACGCCGACAAGGCCTGGGCCGTCAGCACCGGCTCGCCTGCCGTCACGGTGGGTGTTCTCGACACCGGAGTGGACGAACGGCACCAGGACATCGCACCCAACTTCGACGCGGCGGACTCCGTCTCCTGCGCCTACGGCAAGGCCGACACCCGCGCCGGCGCCTGGCGTGACGTCGGCACCCACGGCACACACGTCGCGGGAACCGTCGCGGCCGCGAAGAACGGCAAGGGAGTGGTCGGCGTCGCGCCGGGCGTGAAGATCGCCTCCGTGCGCATCGCCGAGCCGAGCAGCAGCCTGTTCTTCGCCGAGAACACCATCTGCGGGTTCATGTGGGCCGGTGACCGCGGCTTCGACGTCACCAACAACAGCTACTACACCGACCCGTGGATGTTCAACTGCCCCGACGATCCCGACCAGGCCGCCATCATCGAGGGTGTGCGCCGGGCGCAGGAGTACGCGGAAGGCAAGGGCTCGCTCCAGGTCGCCGCAGCGGGCAACTCCAACTACGACCTGGCGAACAAGCGCACCGACAGTTCGAGCCCGAACGACTCCACCCCCGTCAACCGCACCATCACGAACGCCTGCGTCGACATCCCGACGGAACTTCCGGGCGTCGTGACCGTCGCGGCGATGGGCAACGGGAACATCAAGGCGTCCTACTCCAACTTCGGCCGGGATGTCATCGACGTAGCGGCCCCGGGCGGTGACGGCTCCTCCGGCGTCTACTCCACGCTCCCCGGCGGCAAGTACGGGAACATGAACGGCACCTCGATGGCCTCACCGCATGTGGCCGGTGTCGCCGCGCTGCTGAAGAGTGCAGACCCGGCCGCCACCCCCGCCGACCTCCGCGCCCGGCTGGGAGTCCAGGCCACGGACACGGCGTGCCCGTCCGACAGCCGCTGCACCGGCACCACTGCCAAGAACGCCTTCTTCGGGGAGGGCCAGGTCGACGCGCTGAAGGCCGTCGGTGGCACCGGGCCGCAGCCCGGCCGCTACTTCGAGAACACCACCGACGTCACCGTCGCCGACAACGCCACGGTCGACTCACCGATCACCGTGACCGGCGTGACGGGCAACGCCCCGGCCGCACTGAAGGTCGGCGTGGACGTCAAGCACACGTACCGCGGCGACCTGGTGCTGTCCCTCGTGGCCCCCGACGGATCGGTCTACTCCCTCGAGGACTTCGCCAACGGCGACGGCGCGGACAACGTGGTCAAGACGTACACCGTCGACGCCTCGTCGGAGACCGCGTCCGGTACATGGAAACTGCGCGTCCGCGACATCGCCTCGCAGGACACCGGGCGGATCGACGCCTGGAACCTCACCTTCTAGCAGCTGCGTCGCACCGGGCGGGTACGCGCCTCGCGGCCGGGCGGCGGGCGCGCCCGGCCGCGAGGCCGACCGCGTTCGTGCGTCACCGGGTACCTGCCCGGGACAGGCTGTGCCGAAGGGCCGGCAGGGCGGTAGGGCCGCCCTGGCCTGTGTGGTCCGGCTCGTGGTCGGAGCGCACGTCAGGGCGTGTCCCCGGAGTGGTGGAAGCGCCAGCTCACCCCCGGACCGGGTGTGCGGGACCCGCCGGGCAACGGCTCGTACAGTGCCCGGCCGCCGGGGAACCGTCCCAGCTCGGTGGGCAGAGCCGCTCCTTCGTCGATCTCCTCCGCCCGCCAACTCGTGATGTCCAGCAGCAGTCCGTCCAGCGGCCCGCCCACCAGTTCGGCGTATGTGCGCCCGCGGCGTGGGCCCGGGTCGGGGTCGTCGTGGTCGTGGCCGTAGACCCGGCCGCGCAGCAACTGCTCGTCATCACGGTCCATGCGTTCACCCTCGCAGCCACCACTGACAGTGCCCGGTTCTCAGGACCGGGAGGGCGCGGCTCGAGCGATCGCCGCGCCCCCCCCCGGCTGCGTCAGCGAACGATCGCGCTGCGCCCCCACGTCAGTCCGCTGAAGGCGACCAGCACCCTGCGCATGCCGCACGTCAACGGCCTGGAGGCCACCGCTCAGATCACCACGGCCCATCCGGACGTCGCGGTCCTCGTCCTGACCATGGACGAGGACGACGATTCGGTCTTCGCCGCCCTGCGCGTCGGCGCGCGGGGCTACCTGCTCAAGGAAGCGGACGGCGCCGACGTCCACCGCGCCCTGCTCGGTGTCGCCCGCGGCGAAGCGGTCTTCGGCCCCCGGATCGCCCAGCGCGTCCTGTCCCACTTCTCCGTGCCGCCCGCCGCTCGATCTCCCCTCCCCTTCCCTCACCTCACCGACCGGGAACGAGAGACGCTCGACCTGATCTCCCGCGGCCTGGACAACGCCTCCATCGCCCGCCGCCTGAGCCTCTCCGAGAAGACCATCCGCAACCGGGTCAGCGACGTTCTGGCCAAACTGCACGCCCGGTCACGCACCGAGGCGGCGGCCCTGGCGCGGGACGCGGGCCTGGGACATCCCCGGAGCTCCACGCCCGCCCCGCGCTCGAGTACCGGCGGGTCACCGTCGTGAAGCACACGGCGAACAGGGGTCCGGGCCCCGGTCAGCTCGACAGTTCCATGAGGCGGTGCATCAAGCGCTGTTCCTTGTCGGCTGCCTCATGCACGATCTTCGACGCGCTGTGGAGGGCTTCCCGCGACGACGCTTCTCCCGCCTCTTTCAGAAGTCCGGCCACCTCGGTCCACCTTTTCGACACCTCACGGTAGGCGTCCGAGATCTCCTGGAACTCGCCGGTTCCGGTGATTTCGGCGGTCTCCGCCAGGAATTCCGCCCACATCATGCGGAACAGGCCACCACCGGTCCCGGCATCCTCCATGATCGTGCAGATCTCGGGAAGGCTGTCGGCGGGAGAGTCGAGGTCGTCGAGCCACTGCGGCATCAGGTCGGCGACTTTGTGCATGCCTTTGAATCCGAAGTTGGAGATCGGCGGATTCAAGAACTTTTCCGCCGCCGATTTGATGCCTTTACGGGCGGCTTCACCCAGGTCGGGAAGGCCGCCCTTCGGGATATCCATCGTGAAGGCGCGATTGCGTGAACTCATCGGCCCCCGGGCGTTTCGCGCGGTCGCGAGGGATTCGCCGGAGGCCCATTGCAGACCGAGCGGCTGCGTCTCGACCAGGGCGAAACGGTCGTCGTCGTACCCGACGCAGGCTGCATAGTGGGCCGCGAACCGGAAGTCGTCGGTGGAGTAGTCGAGGAAGTAGCGGTCGAGCTTGAGGCCGACGACGGTTCCGGAATCGAGCTCGGCCAGCAGGTGTTCCCGCGCCCGGTTCACCGACGACGTCTCGTGCACGGACAGGCGCAGGTTCAGCGCAGTCGCGAGGTTTTCGGACAGTGTGTCGGGCTTGATGCGGCCACCGACGAACGGTGTCGGCATCTGCTTCGTCCGCCAGTAGATGAATGACAAACCACCGGCGAGCCCGAAGACGAGTGACTCCGACAAGTCGATCTCTCGCTGCCGCAACAAGTTGACGAGGGTGGTCGACTCGCAGTGGTTACCGACGTACGGATCTTCCTCTAAAAGCGACACTTGTTCTTGTCTCCCTTCCTTCGCGTAGAGCGTAGCGCAACCGCCCGAAGTACGATTGCGGGCGCCCAGATCAGGGAGGCGTCCACTCGTTCAGATTCGCGAAACCAGGAAGTTGCCGAGGAACAAATGATCCATCTCCGTCTTGAGGAAGCAGGACAGAGCATCCGCGGGCGAGCAGACGATGGGTTCGCCGGCGACGTTGAACGAGGTGTTGATCAGGCAGGGAATCCCGGTCAGTTCCGTGAACTCACGCAGGAGTTCGGCGAGCAGCGGATTGCTCTGCTCGGTGACCGTCTGGATCCGCGAGGTGGCGTCGACGTGACAGGCGCCCTGGATCTTGTCCCGGTACTCGGGGCGCACCGGAACCACGAAGGTCATGTAGGGAGAGGACGTCTTCTTGCCGAGCTCGAAGACGTCGGCCGCGAGGTGCTCCAGGATCACGGGGGCGAAGGGCCGGAACTGCTCGCGGTGCTTGATGCGTTCGTTGATGATGTCCTTGATGTCGGGGAACCTCGGGTTGGCGAGGATGCTGCGGTTGCCCAGGGCGCGCGGCCCGTACTCCATACGCCCCTGGAACCACCCGATGACACACCGCTCCCGCATCAGGTGTGCGGCCTCCCGCGGCACGTCCGCAGGGTCCAGCTCTCGCCAGACGACCTGGTCGGCGTACTGCTTCAGGGCCGCCTGGATCTCCTGGGCGTCGTAACTCGGGCCCAGGTAGGGCGATGTGCTGATCCGGGGCGGTGTGCCGGACCGGCCGCTGGCGAACAGTGCGGCCCCGATGGCCACGCCGACGTCGCTGGCGCCGAAGCTGACGTCCATTGCGGTGAAGCGTGAACGCTCCAGCAGTTTGCTGTTGTTGACGCAGTTCAGGGCCAGTCCACCCTCGAAGATCACGCGGGGGAGGTCACTGCGGGTTTCGAGCGTCCGGATCTGGCCGGCGGTCACCGTTTCGAGCATGTGCTGTGCCGCACTGGCCACGCGTACGCGGTAGTCGAATTCTTCCCGGCATTCGGCGTCTCCGCCGAAGATACGGTCGAAGAGTTCGTAGTAGGCGGGGACCGCGTTCGCCGGGTAGGGAATCCGGTAGGTGCCGTCGGGGCGCATCTCCACGACGTGCTCCAGGAACGGGTTCGGCTCGGGCGGCGCGCCATAGCCGGCCAGCCCCATCACCTTGTACTCGTCGTTGTTCGGGACGAATCCGAGGTAGCGCGTCACCACGGAGAAGAGCATCGCCAGGGAATGCCGCGAGTCGATGGTCATGTCGTCAAAGATCTTCACCTCGCCGTCGCGCACCTCGCCCATGATCGACGACAGCCATTCGGCGCGGCCGTCGCTGACGAGGAACGCGGCGTCCCCGCCGCCCGACAGGTGGTATCCCGTCATCAGATGGGCCATGTGGTGCGGGACCCGGACCAGCTTCTCCGGGGCCGGCCTGTGACCGGTGTGCTCAAGGAAGTCGGCTTCGGTCGCGGCCTCGCTGAACATCGCCGCATGGGTCTCCGCCAGACGCTCGAGGCGCGCGAACTTCTGCTCGACGGTCGCTGCGCGGTCCTCGGTGATCTCGACGATCATCTTGTTCACCACGTCCTGGGAGAACTGCCAGGAGAAGGCGAACGTGTCGACGTCGTCGAAGGATATCCCGGCCGATTCCAGGCACCAGCGCATCGCGTTGGCCGGGAAGCTCGATGTCTTCTTCTCCCGGTTGAGCCGTTCCTCCTCGACGGCGGCGACCAGTTCCCCGTCGATGACGAGGGCGGCGGACGAGTCATGGCCGTACAACAGGTGACGGTCGATGCCGGTGGCGCGAAAGAGGCGTCCGAAGATTTCCGCAGACTTGCCGAATCCGTTGTAGCCCAGAACGATCATTTGAGGAGCTCCTTTCGCTATGGCCAGATCGTGAGGTAGTCCGAGATCACGGCGGACCGCCGGAAGCCCGGGTCGAGGACCGCGCCGGTCAGATCGGCACCGCTGAGGTCCGCGCCGTCCAGGTTCGCTCCCACGAGGCGGCAGCCGTTCAGCTCGGCCAGGATGAGGTACGCCTCGCACAGGTCGGCGCCTTCGAGATTCGCGCCCCTCAGGTCGGCGGAGATCAGGTACGACTCGGTCAGCACCGCGTCGGTGAAGTCCGCGTCGGCCAGCTCCGCGCCCTGCAGGTCGGCGCCGTGCAGCACCGCCTTGCGCAGGTCGGGCCGGAAGGGGCCCTGCGACCGGCGCCGGCGGGCATGCTCGTTCCATCGTGCCGGGCCCTGGATCAGTACGGTCTCGTCCTCGGTGGGCATGTCTCGACCTCGCGTCTACACAGTGGTGAGGGCGGTGAGCGCCCGCTTCTCGACGTCCATCGCGGACCGCGCCGTGTCCGCCACCGCGTCCACGAGCGATGTGAGATCGTCGCGCCCGGTGGCGGTCCCGGCGGCCAGCAGTGCGGATCCCAGCTTCGACCAGAGCCGGCCGCTGTCCAGGAACTGCTCTGCCGCATCGGCGTAGCGGGCCTCGCCGGTGGTGTCGGCGACCCTGTTCAGGTAGCGGCCGATCATCGGCCGGAACAGTCCGCCGCCGGTGCCGAAGGACTCGATCTGCCGTCCCAGGTGCAGCAGTTGACGCGCCAGCGCGTCGGTCCGCACCACGCGCCCGGCCAGGTCCACGTCCTCGACCTCGCCGTGTTTGGACTCCGGCCAGGACGCCGCCGTCGTCGCCAGCAGCTTCATCCCGGGTATGCCGAGATTCCGGCTGCCCGGCTTGAGGACCTCGCGGCACAGGGTGCGAACCGCCACGGGACCGACGCGGTCCAGCTGCGGAGTGCGCCGCGGCGCGCCGAAGACGTACACCTTCCAGTCCGGGTTCAGCGGCGGCGAGTCGCGGCTGGACCGTGCCGCCTGCAACTCGGCCGCGCTCACCGAGGCGGGTTCGTCGAACGCCGGGTCCGACACCTCGAAGGCATCGGCCCCGAGCGGGCGGACGACGTTGACGAAGTACCCGCCGAAGGAGGTACGCCCCTGAAGACCCCAGTACGGAAGCAGGCCGAGGTCCACCCGGGTCATGACGGCCGGCGCCGACTCCAGCAGCTTGGCCAGACCCGCACCGGACCTCGGTGTGTGGGTGGCGACCTCGACGCCCATCAGCCGTGCCGCCCGGAGGGGCATGATCGCCTGCTTGCCGACGACGATGTCCGGCGCGTTGCCGTTCGCCGGGAAGAACGAGAACCCGAAACCCCCGTCCAGCCCGAACACGATCTCCTCGTCCACGTCGTATCCGCCGGCCGCGAGAACGGCGCGTTGGCAGGCCGACTCGCAGTGGAGGCCCCGCCGGTGGACGTAGCGGCCGGTCGCACTCATCGCGTCACCCCTGTCCCAGTTCCATCAAGGACCGCCGCAGCCGCGGGTCCATCTTCTCCACCGCGTACCGGAACGTGTCGCGGGGCATCTCGGTGTGCCAGGTGCGCAGGAACTCGGCCACCTCGTCGGGATGGACCCCGGCGGTGACCTTGAGCAGCCAGCCCGAGCCCTTCTGCACGTAGACGTCGTCGTCGTGCATCAGCCGGACGCAGTTGTCGAAGACGTGCGACAAGGGCAGCTCGAAGACCGTACGGCCCACGGTGCGCCGGACGAACTTCACGACGGCCACGTTCGCCGCGCGCCTGGCCCACGACGAGGACGAGGCGACCCAGTCACGCGTCCGCGGGATCAGCTCCAGGTGCCCGAGGAAGAACGGGTACAGCAGCTTCAGGCACATGTCGTCGCACTGCGCCCAGTTGGACACGTACGTCTGCAACCAGTGCTCGCAGCGGTCCGGCAACTCGGCACCGAGTCCGGTCCTGGCGACCTTGTGCAGGACCGCGAAGCCCAGCAGCACCTCCTCGTGGTACTCGGCGCGCGCCAGCACCTCCTCCGCCAGGAGCAGCCGCGTCGCCGCGGGAGTGTCGCGCCGCTCGCGGAAGTAGCCGTCGGCGATCTCGACGACCGCGGCATTCGCGACCCCGAGCGCCCGGATCTCATGCGGGAAGTACCGCTGCATGCGGACCGCGAAGTCCGGGTCGGCCCGGGCCGCGAGGGTCTTCGCGAGTTCGTCCGCGGCGGATGGAACATGGATCACGGGGTGCCGATCGTGAGTTTCAGCGGCTGGGCCGGGAGCGGCTTCGGCGCACGTTCCAGCCGGGGCTTGCCTTGCATGACGTACTCGTACTCCTGTTGCATGTCGGCCACGGCCTGGATGGTCTCCTTCGAACGGTCCGTCAGGTTCTGTCCGCCCAGGCCCCACCACAGGTACCAGTTCTTGTGGCTCAGATAGGCGTTGCGGACGAAGTCCAGCGTGTCCCCGTCGGCGAGGATCGCCGGCTCCACGTAGAAGGCGGGGACGAACGTGCCCTGGCCCTCGCGCAGGATCCCGGCCTTGTACGCCTGGCGCTGGAGTTTGGTGCCGCTCAGGATCCGGATGCCGAGGTTGGCGTAGATCTGGGCCGGGTTGAGGTACCGCTCGGTGAAGCGGATCGACTCCCTGAGTGCCTGCGGGGTCTCCCCCGGCCCGCCGAGGAAGATGCAGTGGGTGTGCTCGATCGGGCTGGCCGTGAACAGGCGGTCTATCTCCAGGACCCGGGCCATGTCGAAGCCCTTCATCAGGTCCGCCAGGGCCTCGTCGGTGAGTGCGTCGGTGCCGAGGTCCACCCGGATGCAGCCGGCCGCGTGCAGCAGCTTCACGAACTCCGGCGTGACGGCGTTCGGCGTCAGCTGGCAGTACCAGGGGACGTCGACCTTGGCGCGGATCATCTCTTCGCAGACCTCTGCGGCGTACTCCATCGGGTAGTTGAAGGTCGCGTCGACGATCTCAAACTCCCGGACGGCGGGGTTCTCCGCCATGGCCCGCTGGATCTCTCCGACGACCTCGGCCGGGTCCTTGAACCGGTCGCCCTTGCCCTCGGTCTTGCGGATGATGCAGTAGGAGCAGAACAGTTTGCAGCCCCGTTTGGTCTGCAGCGTCTCGATGGCCGGCTGGTGGTCGCGGGTGAGGTCGGAGGCCGCCGAGACGCCCTCCTCGAAGTACCTGGGGTCGTACACGGACCGGTCGGGCTCCAGCGCGCCCAGGTCGAACGCCTGACTCGACTGGTTCTGGCAGAACTTGCCGTCGTCGTCGAGGTAGCAGAGCCCCGAGATCGACTCCAGGCGCCCGCCGGACTCCAGGTAGTCCAGCAGCTGGACGATGCCTGCCTCGCCCTCACCCGCGATGCCGTAGTCCGGCTGGGCGTACTCGAAGAACGACAACGGCTCGACGGAGAAGCCGGACCCGCCGAGGACGACCTTGGCGCTGGTGTACTTGCGGACGCACTGGACGATCTTCTCGGTCATCGGGCCGAAGAAGACCGGGTCGATGAACGTCAGGTTGTCCAGGTTGCGTACGGCGACGCCGACGACGTCGTACGTCCCGGTGGTCAGCTTCTCCCGGACGGCCTTGAGCTCCCGGGACTCCCAGAGCAGGTCCAGGACGTCGACGTGGTGCCCGGCGTGCTTGAGCGCGGCGCTGATGTAGGCCATGCCGATGGGCAGCGCCGGCCGCGGTACCCGGATCTTGTTGGTGGAGATGAGCAGTACGCGCATGGGCCTTCACTCTCGTCAGGACTGCCAGTACGTCGCCGGCTGCAGATCGCCGCTCAGGGTGGCCTTGGTGCGGTAGCGGCGCATACGGTCCAGGTCGACCTCGACGACGCCGACACCGGGCTCCTTGCCGAGGTCCACCATCCGTTCGTCGCCGTCGACGAAGTCGAATCGTTCGGCTTCGAGGAACAGCGGATCGGCCAGGATCTGGCTGCGCCCCATGTAGCCGAATCCGGCGTACAGGTTGTTGCCGATGCCGGACGCGAACGCGACGATGCATTCGGCGTCCACCGCCCTGACCGGCAGCCGCATGTTCGCCACGTACGCGAACATCTCCGGCACGAGTGCGGAGCACACGATGATGTCGACCCCGCGGCGGCAGTACTCCCGCGCGACCTCCGGGAAGTTGATGTCGTAGCCCTGCATCAGGCCGATGCGCCCGAACTCGACGTCGAAGACCGGGTACTGCGATCCGCCGGAGAGGTAGCGGGCCTCCAGTTCGTGACAGTGCACGCGCCGGTAGTGGCCGAGCATCGTTCCCTCTGGGCCGCACAGGACCGAGGTGCTGTAGTACCTGCCGTCGTCTCCGCGTTCCAGCAGGCCGGCCACGAGGTGGACGCCTGCCTGCTTCGCCTGCTCGCACAGGAACTCGGTCTCCGGCCCGGGGACGGGCACCGACACGTCGGCCACTTCGAGGATGTTGCCTGACGTGGAGAACGCCTCGGGCAGGCAGATCAGGTCCGCGCCCTGCTCGACGGCCTCGCGGATGTAGTGCTCGGCGCGGCGCAGGTTCTGGGCCGGCTTGCCGAGCTTCGACTCCATCTGGACCACGGCGATCTTCGTCCCGGGCATCACGTGCTCACCGGTTCGAGGGGACGCGAGGAGATCACCAGGCCGAGGTCCTCCTCGACCACCTGCCAGTTGGCGAGTCCGGCCTCCCGGAGCAGCTCGGCCGCCTCGTCGCGCGTGTAGGCGGCCTGCAGCGACCGCATGAACTCGTCGCCGCCCTCCTTCACGAACTGGAGGATGAAGGTGATGTGCCCCTCCTCGGCGTGCCGGTTCATGTCCTCGATGATCACGACACCGTCGGGCTTGCAGATGCGGGCGCATTCCTTCAGCGTCTCGACCGGCCGGCGCCAGCGGTGCAGCGAGGAGAACGAGAAGACGATGTCGGCGGAGTCGTCCGGGAAGGGCAGCCGGTTCAGCTTGGCCATCTCGAACTCCACGTCGCCGGCGCTGTTCGCCCACACGGCCAGCGTCAGGTTGTCCTCGGCGACGTCGACGAGGTTCTGGTTCTCCTCGACCCCGGACACGGCGAGGTCCGGCAGTCGGCCGGCCACGTGCAGGGACAGCAGGCCGGTGTTGAAGCCGACCTCGACGAGGTCGGTCATCCCCTCGCGGACGTGGGCCAGGATGCGGTCGCTGGGCCGCTTGTAGGCCATCAGCGCGGAGCGGCGCATGCCGAGGTCGTAGAAGCGCACCTTGTCGATGTCGTCGTGCGGGGAGGCCTGCGGCACTCGGTCGGTCAGGTTCAGCAGCCGGGTTTCAGTGGTGGTCACAGCCGGCCTCCTCGTTCGTGGGCCGCGTGGTGAGCTGCAGGGGAATCGGCTGGCTGGAGATGAAGTTGGAGATGTCCGCTCCCAGGTGCTGCGGGTAGCGCCGGTACTCCGGCGAGTAGAACGCCTTGGAGATGTTGTCCAGGTAGTACCAGCCCTTCGGGCCGGTCACCTCGATGCCGTTCTCGTCGGCGGTGACCAGTTCCTTCTCGATCAGGTCGTCGATCTCGGCGCGGAACATCTCCATGAAGTCGACGCCGTGGATCCGGCGGAAGCGCTCCCGGTTGACCCGCCCGGCCTTGACGCCGAGGACCATCGAGCGCCGGATCGCCTCCGACTTGGTGATGTGCTTGCCCATCGAGATCGGCAGCCGGCCCTCCATCACCGTCTGGATGTAGCGGCCGATGTCGGGCTCGTTGAAGTACCAGTGGTCGCGCAGGTGCCCGGTGGCGGTCGGGCCGAGCGGGATGATGGGGATGTCCTCGCTCCACGACGTCTCGCCGTACTTCGGCTGGAAGCCGGGTTTGGCGAAGCAGTCGCCGTAGTAGCCCAGGAAGCCGTTCTTGGAGAGCTTCTCCGCGGCGAACAGGAACATGTCGTCGACCACGGCCTTCTCCGGGACCGGCGGCAGCTTCCTGCGCTTGGTGGAGATCTGCGCGAACTCCATGTACGTGTAGAACGAGATGCAGGTGACCCCGAGTTCGATGGCGACGTCGAGGCTGTGCTCCCAGCTCTCCATGGTCTGCCCGTTGATGCCGTGCATCAGGTCGATGTTGATGTTCTCGAACCCGCACCGGCGCAGCAGCCGGATGCTCTCCTTGAGCATCTCCGGGTCGTTGGGGCGGCCGATGTTCTTGAGTTCCTCCGGCACGAAGGTCTGCACCCCGAGGCTGATGCGCCGTATGCCGCGTTCCAGCAGGACGGTGGCCTTGCGCTCGGTGATGTCGACCGGGGTGGTCTCGATGGAGAAGTCCGCGCCCTCCTCGACGTTCAGGCTGCTGAACATGTGGCCGAGCAGGTCGTCGAGTTGCGGGGCGGTCAGCGCGGTCGGGGTGCCACCGCCGATGTAGCCGAGGGTGATGACGTGGTCCTGGATGTAGGGCCGCTCGGCGTAGTTGGTGATCTCGGTCTTCAGCGCGTCCAGGTAGGTGCGGGTCAGGTCCCGGTCGGTCTGGTGCTTGATGTACGGGCAGCTGAAGCAGAGCCGGTTGCAGAACGGGATGTGGACGTACACGCCCATGGGCTTGCGGGCGAACACCTCCTCCTCGTTCACCGGCACGTGCTTCGTCGGGTACTGCCGCACCCACTCGCTGTCGCGCTCCGGGTACTCCTTCCAGAACGGCATGCTCGTGGTCGTGGTGGTGATGCTCATGCGATGTCCTCCGGTTCGACTTGGTCGACGATGGAACGGACGACGTCCGCCAGAGTGGGCTGGAAGTAGGACGCGGAGCGCAGTGCGAGCCCGGCGGTGTGGGCCCGGGCGACGACCTCGGCCAGCGTGGCTTGATGGTCGCCTTCGGACAGGTCGAGCCGCACGCCCTGGTCGACGGCGCGGACGGACCGGACCGGGCCGCCGGCCTGCGCCTCCTGCCCGGCCCAGTCGCGCAGCTGCGTGAGGTGCTCCTCGGTGAAGGCCTCGAGGATCAGGCTGGAGCGCTCGCCCCACCGGGTGACGGCGTCTAGCGAGGCGTCCTCGATCTGGCGGCCCTGGTGGAGCACCACGACCGAGTCGGCCAGCGCGAGGAGTTCGTCGCGGTGATGGCTGGCGAACAGCACGCCGACGCCGTCCTTCTTCAGGCTCCCCAGCAGCTCCAGCAGCGTCTCGCGGGCCGTCGGGTCCAGGCCGGTGGTCGGCTCGTCGAGGATCAGCAGGTCGGGCCGGTGTGCCACGGCGCAGATGACGTGCAGTTTGCGCTGGCTGCCGCCGGAGAGACTGCGCACGTACTGGTGGCGGTACTGCTCCAGGTCGGCCAGGGCGATCAGCTCCTCGTACCGGGCGGGGTCGGCCCGGCGGAGTTTGAGCTGGTGTTTGACGTACGTCTCCACGCTGACGCCGTCCGGGAGGTCCTTGGCCTGCTGGACGTACCCGATGTGGCGGCCGACCTGCCCCCAGCGGCGGGGCGGGGTGCCGCAGATCCGCACCTCGCCGCCGGACGGGCGCAGCAGTCCGGCGATGAGCCGGATCAGCGTGGTCTTGCCGGCGCCGTTGGTGCCGATGATGGCCACGCCCTCGCCGGCCTCGACCGAGAAGGTGATGGAGCGCAGGGCGAATCCGGGGCTCACCCGGTGGTCGAGCCGGGAAACCGACAGGACCGGCGCCGCGGTGCTCGTGGTGTCAGCCATGGCCGATCCTCCTGCGGAAGGCCCAGGCGGCGATGCCGAGGGCCAGGAACGAGTACGCCACCGCCAGCACCGACGCCCCGGTGGCCGAGACGTCCGGCGAGGTGGCGGCGCGGAAGATGTCGACGTGCACGGAGAGGGGGAGCCTCTCGAAGACGTCGCCGAGCTTCCCGAGGTTGTCGAGCGGGAAGAAGATCCCGGCGAAGTACATGAGCGGGATGACGATGATGTTCACGACCGCCGGGAAGGAGATCTCGTTGGTGTACGTCGCGATGAGGATCCCGAGCCCGGCGAAGGCCGTGCACGCGGTGAAGAAGCCCAGCAGGAACAGCGGCACGGACTCTATGCGGGCGTCGAAGACCCCGACGCCGAGCAGGAGCACCAGCACGAACTGGAAGAGGCACTTGAGCACCACGCCGATGATCCGGGCGAGCAGGAACCCCGAGTACGACAGGGGCGAGAGGATCAGATCCTCGATCGTGCGGCGGTTGCGGTCGATGATGACCGTGTAGCCGACGGTGTAGGTGCAGCTGAACATGATGCCGGCGCCGATGATGCCGGGGAAGACGAAGCCGAAGTAGTTGGCGGCCGTCGGTGCCGGGCTCACCATCTGGTCGGTCGCCGCGCCGAAGGCCAGCACCATCGACACCGACGTCAGCAGCGTCGAGACCGCGAACAGGCGGTTGTCGAAGAACTGCCGCATGTCCATGATGACGAGTCCGAGAACGTCGCCGAGCCAGCCGGACTCCTGCTGGATACGCGTTGCCCTCATCAGGCGCGCCCCCCGTGGATCGTGGTCCAGGTCGAGCGCAGGTCGTCGTGGAAGGGCAGGCCGGCGCGGACCTTGCGCCGCTGCCGCCAGTGCACGTCCGTGTCGATCACCGTTTCCTGGCTGCCCGGGGCGGCCTCGGCGAGAATGTCCGCGTCCTGGTCCTCCCGGGCGTCCTGCACCAGACCGTCGACGATCATGCTGCGGCCGACGTAGGTCATGTTCGCGAAGCGGTTCTCGCCGACCCCGCTGGCGAACACCAGCGCGCACTCGTTGTCGGCGGCCCGCGCGCGGCACAGGGAGCGCACCGGGTGCGAGAACGGCCCGAAGAGGTTCGCCACGCAGACGACGAGGTCGGCGTCCTGGGCGAGGTACTGGCGGCTCGCCTCCGGGAACCGCAGGTCGTAGCTCACCTGTAGGCCGATCCGCCCGACAGGCGTGTCGATCACCTCGCCGGGTGAGCCGGTGGAGATGTACTCGGACTCGCCCGCCCAGACGCAGGCGCGGTGGTACCAGCCGAGCGGTTCGCCGGCGGGGCCGACCAGCACGGCGGCGTCGAAGAGGTCCCGCCCGCTCGACAGCAGCACGCCCGCGGCGATGTGCATGCCTAGGGTGCGGGCCTGTTCGGCGAGGAACTCGACGACGGGGCCGTCCTCGGTGGTCGCGTCCGTGCGCAGCGTGGGGAAGTTCAGGCCGGTGGCGAACGTCGCCGGCAGGCACGCGAGGTCGGCCTCGCGTTCTCGCGCGGTGGAGAGCAGCTTGGCGGCTCGCGCCAGGTTCTCGTCCCGCTGCCCGGGCTCGATCCGCATCTGCAGGGCGGCGAGCCGGGTCCGGGTGCCACGGAAGAGGCTCATCGCGGCGCCGCCTCTGCGGTGGCTTCCTTGCATGCCCGCTCCAGCTCCGGAAGGAACTCGTCCACCATCTCGGGCGTCACGTGCCGGGTGACGACCAGGCGCAGGGTTTCGCCGAAGCGCTTCGAGGTGGAGACGATCCAGCCCCTCGACTCCAGCAGCTGCGAGACCCGGACCGCGTGCGCCATCCTGACCACCACGATGTTCAGCTGCGGTTCGGTGAACAACTCGTGCCCGGCCGCGCGCAACCCGTCCACCAGGTACTGCGTGACCTCGTAGTTCGTCCGTGTGAGGTCGCGGAATCCGTCCCGCCCCAGGTGTTCCAGCACCGCGTAGGTCGACACCGCTGCGGAGCCGGGGCGGGTGCCGAGGAGGGTGTTGTGCACCGGCGTGTCGATGAAGAAGGAGTCGACGGCGAAGCGTCCGGCGTCCTGGGCGCCCCGGAACAGGATCGCTCCCGCCGGGACGTTGGCGAGTCCGTACTTGTGCGGGTCGATGGTGATCGAGTCGACACCGTCGACGCTGAAGTCGAACTGCGGGAGGTCGTGGCCGAGTTCACGGGCGAAGGGGATGATGAAGCCGCCGGTGGCCGCGTCCACGTGCAGGTGCACCTCGCGTCCCGCTACCACGGGTCCGATCTCGTCGACCGCGTCGACCACACCGAACTCGCTGCTGCCCGCGGTCGCGACGACCGCGACGGTGTGCTCGCCGATGCGCCGGGCCACCTCGTCGGCCGGCAACCGCAGGGAGTCGTCGACCGGTACGACGACCGGGGTCAGCCCCAGCAGGCCGAAGATCTTGGTGAAGGAGAAGTGCACGGTGCTGCTGACGACCACCTCGGGCCGGTCGGTCAGCCGTCCCCGGGCGCGCGCCGACTCGCGGGCCACCAGCAGCGCGATCAGGTTCGCCTCGGTGCCTCCGGACACCAGACTCCCCGACCCGCCCGGGTTGCCCATCAGATCGAGCAGCAGCCGGACGACCTCGCGTTCGATCCGTTTGGTGCCGCGGAAGATGCGCACGTCGCCGAGGTTGGCGTGGGCCGCGGCGGCCGCCATCTCGACGCCCAGCGGATGGGGTTCGGTGCAGATGGAATTGAGCACCCTGTTCCAGGGCACGTCGTCCGCCATCTCCGTCGCGATCCGCCGTCGGACGTCGGAGGCGGACTCACCGGCGTTGCGCATCTCAACTCACCTGCGCCGTCAGGTCCGTGTACAGCTCCGTCCGGCGCGCCCACAGCCCGAACCAGAGGGTCTGCTGGAAGCGCAGGTCGGGTTCGCGAAGGTGCCGGATCCTCTCGACGTCCCAGGGCGCCTCGATGACACCCTCGTCGGCGCCCGCCTCGGCGACGAAACCCTCGGGCACCGCCACGGCACTGCCCCCGCCGCAGCGTTCGCTCAGCGAACCGGCGAAGGCGACCGCGACGGTGTTGAGGGTCGCGATCCCCCACACCGCGGCGCGCTGCGACGCCTGCTGCCTGCCGTCGAGGGACCCGGCCACCAGCAGCAGCTCCGCACCGGCCAGGCACTCGATGCGCGGCGGTTCGACGAGCCAGAAATCGGGACCCAGGAGCACCCCGACGCGCCCGAACGGCGTCTCGACGACGGGGAAGTCGTCGCCCGTTCCGGTCGTCCCGTCGGGCAGGACGGGCCGCTCCACCCGGGCGCACTCCGAGCCGCCCGGGTCCAGCAGCCTGGTCACCTGCACCCGTCCGCCGCCCGGCCGTGTCTCCGCCCACGAGCCGGTGAGCACGTAGGTGCCACGGGTCCGTGCCAGTGCCGTCAGCCGGTCCAGGCACTCCTCGCGCAGCCGCCGGGGCAGCTCCTGGACGTCGCCGCCGGTGGTGAACACGTTCTCGGGGAGGACGACGAACGACGCCTCGTCGGTCACCCGGCTGTCGAGATCGTCGAGTACGGCCGAGGCCGTCGCCTCAGGGGTCGCCCGGCGGGCGTGCTGCCCTACGAAGATGGTCACGAACGAGTCCCCTCATGTGTGCTGGTCGCGGCGGCGGGCCGGACCCGGTCCGGGCCGCCGCCCCCGGTCAGGCTCGCCCGCAGTTCGGCCGCGAGATCCCGGTCCGCTCCGGCGTACGGGGTGAGCAGCTTCTGGTAGGCGTCGGGCCGGCGGAGTTGCTGCCAGCGGCGGCCGTCGCCGTCCGCGGGCTCGTCGAGGTCGACGACGAGGGTCTCCGGCTCGTCGCTGCCGGCCTGCGCGAGCACGCCCTCCGGGCTCGCGACCAGACTGGTGCCGGCGAAGTGGATCTCCACGAGCCGGTCCCCGCGCTTGCCTCGGACGACGCCGACCGAACTCGCGTAGACGATGTTGACGCCGTTCAGGTACGCCGCCGTGCGCAGGGCGTTCACCATCAGCGGCTGGTTCTGCCCCAGCGTTCCGCCCGGCACGAAGATCGTGCGCGCGCCGGCCAGCGCCAGCAGGCGGACCACCTCTGGGATCCAGAAGTCCGAGCACACGGCGATGCCGATCTGTCCGAACTCCGTCGACAGGACACCGAGCGAGTCGGCCTGGCGGCACACCACCATCTCGTTGCCGAAGGCGTGTGCCTTGACGGCGCGCCCGGTGATGACGCCCTGCCGGCCGATCAGCAGGGACGTGTTCCGGTACATGCCGTCCTGCAGGTCCTCGACGAGCGAACCCAGCAGGATGTGTGTGTTGAGCTTGCGGGCAAGGGACTGGAAGCCGTCGACGATCGGCCCGGGGATCGGAGTGTCGGTCCGCCCTTTCAGGCCGTCCTGCCCCGGCATGTACCACGGCGGGCCGAGCAGGAACTCGGGAAAGCACACCAGGTCGATGTCGCCGGCACCGCAGACGTCCTCGATCGCCTGGTAGGCGTTGCGCAGGCCGTCTTCGTGATCGTCGACCCACTGGGTCTGTACTACCGCTACCCTCATGCGTCTTGTCTCCTCGGGATGCCACCGGTGGATCGGCCGCGGCGGCTGCGTGCCGCGACCGGGTGCGGATCATGACGTGGCGGTACTCCAGTCCTGCACGCCGACGACCGTGACCTCGGCCTCGACTCCGAGCGCCTCGCCGATGCCGCTGCGGATCGCACGCCGCATCGCCCCCGGGTCGACCTTTTGAGGGCCGGCCACGGCGCAGGTCACATGGAAGGTGCCGTCCCGGACGGCGCAGGCGAAGTGCGATGCGAGCCTTCTGTGGCCGAACACGATCCGCTCCACGTCCAGCGTCGAGACCAGCCCGTCCGGTCCGCGAACCGCCGACGCCGCGCTGCCGAGCGGCACCAGGACCCGGCTGGCGGAACCGCAGTCACAGTGGCGGTCGGCCGGCCACAGCTCGACGAGTTCGCCGGTCGGTGAGCCGTCCAGGAGCAGTTCCCCGCGCAGGCCGCCACGGACCTCCGCCCGCAGCCGGTCGTCGCACAGGTGCAGGGCGCCGTGGTCGCAGGCGACGGCGACCGTCGGTGTCGACGGCGTCCCGTACAGGGCGGAGGTCCGCGCGGCCCAGGCGGCGCCGATGCGGTCGAGGCGTTCGGTGGAGCAGGCCTCTCCCACGCAGATGATCGTCCGGATCGTCGAGTCCTGCGGCCGCCGCCCCAGTGAGAGAGCGAGGCTCGCCAGTTCCGCGGCGAAGCTCGGCGAGCACACCAGGGCGGTCACTTCGTACTGCTCGATCAGCCCGAGCAGCCGCGGCATGGGGCAGATGGTCCCGCTCGTCCCGACGCTGATCACCGAGGCGCCGACCATCTCGATCACACGGTCCACCTCGGCGCCGACGAACGACAGTTCGTACGGCACGGCCGAGACCACGACGTCGTCCTCGGTCAGCAGCCGGCCCAGCGCCAGTGTCAGGTCGATCTGGTTCAGGATCCACTCGTCGCGGGTCATCACGATCGGCTGTGATCCGCCCGAGGCGTCGACCCGTTCGCCGTAGCGCGCGCGGACCGGTTCACGGCCGTCCGCCGGGGTGGGGGCCGGCACCGGATCGCGGGTGAGCAACTCCAGGAACTGCTCGTAGTGCGCGGCGATGGACGTGGTCGTCGTCACCTGGCCTCCGCTTCCCGGGCGAACCGGCGCCACCCGTAGTCGTCGAGAGCGCTGTCGCCCCGTTCGGCGCGAAGCAGTGGGCGGCTGTCGGTGCCGGTCTCCATGTCGACGCTGACGACCGTCGCCAGGACGAACTCGTGGTCGCCGATCCGGTAGGTGGACTTCAGGCTGCAGTCGATGGTGCCGACGGCGCCGGACAGCCGTGGGCAGCCGTTGGCGGAGGGTGTCCACGCCAGGGCGTCGAAGCGGCTGTCCGGCCTGCCCTGCGAGAAGGCGTCGGACACGTCGTGCTGGTCCTCGCCGAGGATGTTGACGCAGAACCGGCCGGTGTCCGCGATGGCGTTCCAGCTGGTGCTGCCCGAGCGCACCAGGAAGCCGATGAGGGCCAGTTCGTCGGATACGACGGTGAGCGAGCCGATCACCAGTCCGTACGGTGTCGGACCGTTGCGCTCGGACTGCCGTGCCGTGCCGGCGACCACCGTCACGGCCCGCGGCAGAAGCTCGCCGATGACCCCGAGGTCCGGCGCCGTACGGGACCGCGGGCTCCGGGCGAGGTCGGGCACCGGCGTCGCGGCGGGTTCGTCGCGCAGCCGGCGGACGAACCGGCCGGTCACGCTGGCCGGGTTATACGCGAGGTCCTCCGGCGTCCCGCTGTGCACCACCCGGCCGCCCTCGCGGCCCGCGCCCGGCCCCAGGTCGATCACCCAGTCGGCGATGGCGATCACCTTCACGTCGTGCTCGATGACCACGATGGTGTTGCCCGTGGAGATCAACCGCTCGAACAGGGCCAGAAGGTGCCGGATGTCCGCGGTGTGCAGGCCGCGCGTCGGCTCGTCGAAGATGAACAGCGTGCGGTTGCGGCGCTGCTTGAGCAGCTCTCCGGCCAGATTGAGCCGCTGTGCCTCGCCACCGGAGAGCGTGGTCGTGGAGCAACCGAGCTGCAGGTAGCCGAGGCCGAACTCGCTGAGCACACCGAGCGCCTGGACGACCTTGGGGCTGCTCTTGGCGTCGAACCATTCGAGGGCGTCCTCGACGGTCATCGACAGGACGTCGTGGATGTTCTTGCCGCCCAGCCGCACTTCGAGGACGTGCTCCTGGAAGCGCCGGCCCTCACACTCGGGGCAGACGATGAACTCGCTCTTGAACAGGGTCATCTCGATCTCGGCCAGTCCGAGTCCCTTGCACGACTCGCACCGGCCACCGGCGACGTTCGGGCTGAACTCGCCGCGGCCCAGGCCGCGTTCGACCGCGTCGGCGCTGCCGGCGAAGGCGTCGCGGATGTGGTCGCTGACGCCGATGTAGGTGACGAGCGTGGACCGGCTGGAGCGGCCGATCGGGCGCTGCTCGACGTAGATGACGTCGTCGAGGGCCTCAACCCCCTGGACGCCGTTGCTCTCGGCCGCCCCGCCGGTCGCCCGCTGGGCGATCGTCCGGGAGACCGCTGCGTGGAGGCCGGCCACCAGGGAGCTCTTGCCCGCGCCGGACACGCCGGAGACGCAGGTCAGCGCGCCGAGCGGGAACCTCGCGGACTGGTCGACCACGTTGTTGCGCGTGATGGCCCGTACCTCGGCCCAGGGCGCGCCGGCCAGGTCGGTCCGTGTGCGCGACGGCCCGTCCGACGCCATCGCTGTCGCCGTCGGCGAGTCGCCGGAGGCCAGCAGGTCGGCGTACCGGCCCTCGAAGACGACCTCGCCGCCGCGGGATCCGGCTCCGGGCCCCAGCTCGACGATCCAGTCGGCGGCACGGATCACCGACTCGTCGTGCTCGATGACGATGACCGTGTTGCCGAGATCGCGCAGCCGTCGCAGCGAGGTGAGGATCTTCCCGGTGTCGGCCTCGTGCAGACCGGCGGTCGGTTCGTCGAGGACGTACATGACCCCGGTCAGGTCACTGGCCAGATGCTGCGCCAGCAGCAGCCGCTGCAGTTCGCCGCCGGAGAGGGTGGTGACCGGCCGCTGCAGCTGCAGGTGTCCCAGGCCGACGTCCTCGATGTTCGCGCTCTGTTTGACGATCGCGGAGGCGAGCTCGCGGACCTGTGCCGGCACGTCGCCGGTGGCGAGCCCGTCGCGCAACCGGGTGATCGAACGCGACAGCTCGTCGCCCTGGAAGTCGTGGAAGGTGTGCCCGGCCACCGTCGCCCTGAGCGACTCGGGGCGCAGCCTCCCTCCGTTGCACGCGGGGCAGACTTCCCGGCCGAGGTAGTTGGTGAAGGCGTTCTTGCGGGCGGCCGACGACGCGTTGCGGTACGCGCGTTCCAGGAAGCCGAGGATGCCCTCGAAGCGGAAGTCGTTGGTGACCTTGCGGATCTTGAGCGTGTAGATCGTGTCCGAACCGTGCAGCACCCGCTCGGTCTGCTCCGGGCTCAGCTTCTCGAACGGCAGGGCGAGGTCCAGGCCGATGTCCGCGGCCATCGCCTCGAAGGCCTTGCGCACGTTGGGAACGGCGAACGTTCCGGGGTCGGCACCGTCCCAGATCTCGGTGAGCGTCTTCGACCGGTCCGGGATGATCTTCTCCAGCGAGAAGCCGACGAGTTCGCCGATGCCGTCGCACTGAAGGCACTTGCCTTCCTTGCGGTTCGGGCTGAAGTGCTTCGCGGAGTGCGGTTCGGCGAAGCAGCCGCAGTCGTCGCAGAACAGGTCCGGGCCGGTCGGGCCGAGACAGGCCGGGCAGACCGGCCGGGACCCTGCGCCGAACAACAGCCGGTACAGCCCGTCGAGTCCGGTGAGGGTCCCCACGGTCGAGCGGGGGTTGGAGTAGCCGCCGTCACGCTGGCGCAGTGCCACCGGGGGCTGCGTCCCCGCGATCCGGTCGAACTGGTAGTCGCCGTCGCCCATGTCGAGGGACTTGCTGGACAGGGCCCCCAGGTAGAGCGTCTTCGAGTGTTCGAAGAGGGTGTCGATGACAAGGGACGACTTGCCCGACCCGGAGACGCCCGCGGCGACGACCAGCTTCCCCTTGGGGAAGGAGACGTCGACCGACTTGAGGTTGTGGGTCGTGACGCCCTCCAGCCGGATGCTGTCGAGACTCATGTGGTGTCGTTCCGCCCTTCGGCCAGATCGCGGGCCTGGTTTTCGCAGCGCTGCAGGTCGGGATATCGGGCATAGAGCATCGAGCGGACCCGGGCGGGATCACCGCGGTTCCACGTCTCGTACAGCTCCTGGCGCATCCCGAAACGGTCGACGGCCAGATCGGCGGCGAGCCGGAAGATCCGGGACTTCTCGTCCACGCTCATCTCGCGCCCGCACATGTAGGTGTCCAGTACCGCGCGCAGCTCCGAGGTGCCCAGGTCCGCGTCCGAGGGCTGCATGATCAGTCCGGACGCGCCGATCTGCCGGATGATCTCGGAGCCCCGCGTGGAGAAGCGTCCGGCGACGGCGTCGAGCGCGGCCGTCGAGCCGGGGGCGAGCAGCCCGGAGGAGGTGGGCCGGCACTCGGCGTCGATCGCGGCCAGGCCGAGCCTGACGATCTCGACGTACGAGGTGAGTTCGCCGAGAAGATCCGTGACCTGCCGGAACTTGTCGACGCCGATCGCCTGGGCCAGCAGCGACGCGACCCCGAGCAGGGTGCGCAGCCGGTGGTAGTAGCGCAGTTGACCGGTGTAGAGGGACCACTTGTTCAGCTCGCCGAACCCGCGGACGGCCGCTTGGGAGTCGTCGAGCAGGAAGACCCGGTTCATCGGGATGAACACGTCGTCGAACACCAGCATGGCGTCCTGCTCGTCGAAGCGCGCCGAGAGGCCGCCGGAGCCGTCGGCGTACGACCTGCGGCACAGGACGCGAAGGCCCGGTGTCGCCAGCGGAGCGGCGAACCAGCAGACGTAGCTGGGGTCTTCGCGCAGGTAGTTCGCGGGAGAGAGGTAGATGAGCACTTCGTGGGCGTACGGGGCGAGGGTGGCGATCTGTTTGGCTCCCCGCACGACGATGCCGTCGGCCCCGCGCCGCACCACCCTCAGTCCCAGTTCCGGCCGGTCGGCGGGGGTCGAGGAGCGGTCGATCTGCGGGTCGCCCAGGCCGTGCGTCAGCGTGAGGTCGTTCTCGCGGCAGTAGTGGTAGTAGTTCTCGGCGTTGCGCCCGAACTCGGGGTCGACTTCGGCCAGTTCGAAACGGTAGTCGTACAGGCCGACCACGACGTTCGACATGAAGTCGGGTATCCGGGAGAGCTGGCCGTAGGAGGCCTCCGCCCACCGGTGGGAGTTGGCCCACTTGCGGCTGAGGCCGTCCCGGTCGGCCGGCGCCAGGTACGACAGGCTGACGAGGTTGCCGGACGTGTCCGACCGGTGGAGCATCTCCTCGGCCCGGCCGGGCAGGTGCTGGGCGTCGTAGAGGCCGGCCAGCGTGGACAGCATGGGCCGGAAGCCCGGGTCGCCGGTCACGTCGACCCGGCGTCCGTCGCACCAGACCTCCCGCTCGTCCTTGAGGCTGGCGACGTACTCGCTCCCTCGCCAGGCTCCGCCGGAGGAGCCCGGCAGCAGGGTGATCTCGTCGGGGGGCATGACGCTGTCAGAGGGTTTGGATCCTGTGGTGGTCACCGTCCGCGCTCCTACGGGTTCCGCTCGGCCGCACCGGACCGGAACGGCTGGTAGCTCTGCTCTTGCACCTGGGGGAAGTACTCGCGTGTCGCCTCGCCCACGACCCGCATCAACTCGGAGTCCAGGGAGCTGGGATCGGTGATGAGCTTGGCCAGCGGCGAGTCCGGCACGGCGTTCGCCAGGGGCGTGCGGCGTGCCCGGTGGATCACGGCCAGTGAGTGCTGGGCGTTGGCCGCGTCCCGCATCTTGTAGACCGCCTGGGGCCCGTCCGGTATGCCGATCATGGACTTGGTGCCGCCGCTGCCCAGGCAGTTGCGGGGCATGTGCAGGTGCTCGTGCCGCCACTGCTGGTGAGCACAGTGCAGTTTGAACGCCTGGTCGACGACGGTGTGCCGCAGCCATGCCTCCGGGTCGTCGTGGCGGCGTGCGTCGATGTCCCGGACGGTCTCCTCCAGTGAGGCCTCCCCGAGCGAGTTCAGCCAGGTCTCCAGGTCGTTCCACATGTGCTTGAACAGGTCGCGGAACATGTGCTGTTTGATCGAGAGCGAGTGCGTGCCGCTCGCGGGTCCCAGGTTGGTCCGGAACCCGTGGTACTCCCCGGTTGCCAGGTGCTCGGCCATCACCCGCTGCGCGTCGACCACCGGACCGAGCAGTTCCCGGCAGGCCGTCAGGTGCTGCGCCGCCCGGCTCAGGGCCGAGGCCCGGATGGCCCGGATCGCGACCTCCAGGTGGTCGTTCGCCTCGGCGCAGAGAATCTCCGGTACCTGGTGCAGGGCGACGAACTCGCCGTGCAGGGTGTCCGCGTTCAGCTCGGTCGCGGCGACCGCTCGCGCCAGCGTCTCGGCGGAGATCAGCTCGTCGGTGCTCCGGCTCACCCCGATGGGTACGGCTGTGAGGTCGCTCTCCCACTTGGTCGCGTCGTGGCAGCCGGTCCGGATACCGTGCAGCACGCGGTACAGCGAGTCGTCGATGCTCTGGGTGGCGATCGTGGAGCGGGTCAGTTCGGGCGCACCGGCCAGCAGCGACCCCTTGGCGACGTCCTCCAGCCCCCGGAGCGCCTCGACGTAGGCCGCGTAGCCGGAGGACTCGGAGACGCTCACGGTCGTGGCCCCGGCGGACACGCCGGCCCCGAAGATGCCGCGGGCGCCGAACGTCACGGTGCCGAGCCCGCGCAGCAACCTGTGGAAGCCGACGGCCCACTGGACGTAGCGGGAGGCGGCCGGGATGTCGCCGGCCAGCAGGCACGCCTGGGTCCTGCGCGCCAGCCGGGCCAGGTTGAGCAGGCACACCTCCGACGCCTGGAGGACGGCGCACACCGTCGAGTCGTACGTGCCCTCCGGCACTCCCCGTGCGGCCCGCGCCTCGCCGAGCAGGTCGATGCGGTGCAGCTGGTCGTAGCTCTCGGCGACCGGTCCCAGTTCGGTCATCTGCCGTCGGCCGGCGCACATGTCGGCTTTTACTGGATCGTCCAGGCTTGACATAGCGCCATCACTCCCCGCTAGGTGCCGCTGAGTACCGGATCGATTCGGTGGGGCAGGATTCGAATGCGTCGAGGACCCGCTCCAGTTCGTCGGGTGTCTCGGGTTGTTTGCACACGTAGTGGACGTCGTTGTCGAGGTCGGCGTCGAAGTTGTCGGGCGCCAGGTCGTTGCAGAGCTTGCAGTCGATGCACGTGTCATCGATCTCGAAGCGCCCGTCGACCGGCATGCGCGTGGGAAGCGGCAGTTCAACCCTCACCGGCGGCCCCTCCTCCCCCGTAGGCACTGAAGTTGCGCATCGTCGGTTTGGCCGAGGTCCGCAGCGCCGTCTCGAACCGCTCGGTGTCCAGCGGCCGGAATCGCGCGGACGCTCCGAGACGGTCGCGGACACCGGCCGCGATCGAGGCCCGGGTCGCGTCGTCGGCGTCCGACGGCGGCAGGGCGATCTCCAGGACGTCCCCGTCGATGTCGAAGGCGAAGTAGTACGGCCCGGCGGTCATGGCGCCGAGGACGATGTCCTCGATCTCCAGCTGGGACGTCCAGCGGTCACCGACCGGGATCCGGTCACCGATCCGGCCGCGATGCTGCAGCCTGCGCAGCGGGGATCCGCAGCCGCACGGCGCCGCCTCGATCCGGCACACGTCACCGGTGCGGTAGCGCAGCAGCGGCATGGCCCGGCTCGCCAGCGTCGTCACGGCCAGCTCACCGACGGAGCCGTCCGGCAGCCGCTCGCCGGATCCCGGATCGACCACCTCGAAGAACGTCCGTGTCTCGACCAGGTGCAGCTCACGCTCGCGGCAGAACATGGCCAGCGTGTTGGTCTCGGTCATGCCGAACATCGAGTAGGCGACGGCGTCCCACTGATCGGCCAGGCGCCGCTTCTTGGCCGCAGAGGCGCCCTCGCCCGCCATGAGGATCTTCGTGACCGCGAGGTCGCGCCGCGGGTCGATGCCGCGGCGGCGGGCGATCTCGCCGAGGAACAGGGCGCGCGTTCCGGAGCACACCAGGGTGGTCGCGCCCGAACGCAGCAGGGCGTCGACCATCCGGTCCGGGGTGCAGGACGGGGAGGCCGCGCCGAGCGGCACGATGGTGCACCCGAGGATCTCTATGGCGCGGTCGAGGTCCTGGCCCACCCCGGCCAGTTCGTAGGGGACGGCGATGGCGGCGACGTCCCGCTGGTCCAGCACCGCTGCCAGCAGCCCGGCGACGGTGAGGTTGTTCTCCAGCCAGTCCGCCATGGTGAAGAACGCCGCGATCGGGCGCCCGTTGCCGGTACCGGAGCTCTCGTCGAACCGGATCACCTCCCGCCGCGGCACGGCGAGCATGCCGAGCGGGTAGGCGGCGGAGAGGTGTTCTCGCGTCGTGAAGGGGAGGGCCTCGAACGCGTGCGGGCGGCCCTGTACGACCGCCCGGGCGGCCTCGGCCGGGACGAGGCCGGCGTAGAACGGCGAGTTGCGGCAGGCGTGTTCCACGGTCGCGGCGAGCGCCTCGGCGGCCCACGCGTCGAGCGCCTTCCGGTCCAGTGACGTGACGGCGGCGACCTTCCGCGCGATGTCGACGCGGGAGACGAGGGTGTCGCGCAGCCTGCTGCGCGGGTCGTGCCCGGTCGGCCGGGCGAGGGTGGTCATCGGGACGCCTCCTCCAGCCGGGTCATCGCCGTGCGCTCCTCGGCCGCCAGGGCGTCGACGATGGCCGCGGCCTCGTCGAGTGATCGCCGGGCACCGGCGTCGTCGGCCTCGCGCAGCAGGTCCGCCACGTCCGTCCAGCGCCTGGCGATGCGGCGGTACTCGACGGCGGCCGCGTCGTAGGCCTCGATGCCGGTCAGTTCGTGCGCCTCTTCGAGGAACTGCGCCCACAGCGTCCGGAAGAGTCCGCCGCCCGTGCCGCCTTCCTCCATGCTGGTGCCGACGAGGCCCATCGCCTCGACGGGTCGGTCGAGCCGGTCGTGCCATCCACGCATGAGCGAGGCGGTCTTCGCGATGCCCTTGAATCCCATGTTGGTGATCGGCGGACTGAGGAACTCCTGTGCGGTGGCCAGGATCGAGGTCTGGCAGGCCTTCGCGAGGATCGACTCGTCGTATCCGCGCGGGTCCACCCGGACCGACAGGTTGCGTGAGGACATCGGTCCCTTGGCGGACCGGGCCCGGGCCAGGCTCTCCCGCGACGTCGACTGAACGCCGAGTGAGCGGGTCTCGACGACGACGAACCTGTCGTCCTCGTATCCGATGCAGGCGACGTAGTGTGCGGCGAAGTGGTGGTTCTCCCGCGCGTAGTCGAGGTGGTAGCGGTCGAGCTTGAGCCCCACGACGTCGCCTTCGTCGAGGGCGTTGATCAGGGTGGCTTCGGCCTTCGCCGGTGAGGACGTCTCCTGCGCTCCCAGCTGGAGCGATAGCGCGCCTGCCACGTTGCGCATCAGGTGGTCGGGCTTGACCCGGCCGGCGAGGAACGGGTTGGGCATCTGTTTGGAGTGCCAGTACAGGAACGACAGACCTTGTCCCAGCCCGAAGATCAGCGGCTCGCTCAGCTCGATGTCGTGGTTGCGGAGCATGTTGAGCAGCGCGGTGGATTCGCAGTGGTCACCGGAGTACGGCGAGATGTCAATGACCGCCATCGCCGTGCCCCGTTCCGCCGCGCGGCGCCTCGTGGACGATCTCCAGCACGGACCCGCTGTCGTTGTTGCGCAGGTGCCCGTAGGTGTGGCCGAGTTCGTCCGCCTCGGTGAACGCGATGTTCTCCAGGTGGTCGACATCGCGGTCGAGGACGTCCAGGAGGTAGCGGACGTCGGCGTCGGTGTGCACGTCGATGGCGACGTGCGACATGAGACGTCCGCGTTCGTCGGCGGAACGGTCCGCCCAGGGGCCGAACCGGCGGCACGCGAACATCTCGATGACGCGTCCGTCGGCGAGGGTGATCGAGTTCCACCATCCCGGCGTTCCGTACTGCCGGGGCGAGATGTACGACGGCCCCATCTCGACGGTGGTGATCCCGCCGGAGGCCCGGAGGTCGTTCAGGTAGGCGTTCCAGCCGAACACCTGGTCGTCGCTGTCGTAGTCGCCCATGTAGACGCCGACGTGGTTGACTCCGGCGAACTTCTCGACGACGTGGCCGGGTGCGTATCCGCACCAGGCCGACAGGTACTGCCCGCAGTCCAGGTTCCGCCAGGTACTCGACGTCTGCAGGAGTTCTTCCCAGGAGCGGTCGAAGCCGTGGCGGTCGGGGAAGCGCCCGTCGCGCGTGGCGGTGATGGCCGGTGAACTTCCCGCGAGTGCGTTCATGGCGCTTCCTTCCTGCCCGTGATGACGATCCCCATCTGCACTTGCGTCACGACGGCCGTGTCGAGCGCGGTGCCTCGCAGCAGTTCCTCGATCTCGCTCTTGACGTACGAGGACCGGATCGAGGTGCGGAAGCCGGGGCGCATGTCGGCCGCGATGTTCGCCTTCATGAACTGGAACGTCGTCCGGTCGACGTCCCGGCGCAGGTCGGAGACGCAGTAGCGGCCACCCGGCCTGAGCACGCGGTGCATTTCCGTGAGGGCGGTCGCCGGATCGGCCCATTCGTGCAGTGAGGACGCGCTGATGACGTGATCGAAGCGGTGGTCCTCGAACGGCAGGGCCAGCACGGTGCCGCATTCGTAGGCGCAGCGCTCGGCGACGCCGTATCCGGCGGCGTTGGCGCTCGCCCGCCGGAGCATCGCCGGTGAGATGTCGAGGCCGACGAGCCTGGCGGAGTCATCGGCCTGGGTGAGCCATTCCAGGCCCAGGTAGCCGGGTCCGCATCCCAGCTCCAGGACTTCCCCGGAGCGGATGTCCGCCGCCAGGATGTCGTCGATCTTCTCCTGGAGCCAGCCGTTGTCCCGGATGTGGCGTTGCATCTCGTCGTACTTGAGGGCCAGTTCGTCGCCCTGGAGGCCCTCGTCGGTTTCCGGCACCCGGGCGGCGACGGTGCCCCGCGCGCTAGCCACGGTCCGGCTCCGGTCGCCGTATTCCCACTGCTACACCTCTCATCGTCGCGCTCCCCATGTGCACGTCGGAACGGTCGTTGGTCGTCAGGAGATTGACCGAGGATCTGAGCGACTCGTCGGTCGAGGGCTCCCCCGGATACCACCAGCCGGCGTCCGCCATCACGACGTTCGGTGCGACGGAGTCGGAGATCTTGACCGTCATGCGCACCCCGCGCGCACCGGCCCGCGAGAAGAGGTCCACCTCTTCGCCGTCTGTCAGCCCCTCCCGCCGCGCGGTGTCTGGATGGACGGTCACCCGCGGCGTCGTCTGGCTGCGCGCGGTGGTCGGCAGTTGGTGGAACTCGGTG
This sequence comes from Streptomyces sp. NPDC012474, assembly GCF_042955185.1. Lineage (NCBI taxonomy): Bacteria > Bacillati > Actinomycetota > Actinomycetes > Kitasatosporales > Streptomycetaceae > Streptomyces > Streptomyces sp. NPDC012474. Next base: position 158,436 of record NZ_JBIBEP010000018.1, on the reverse strand, counting down.
TTGTAGAACTGGCGCGGATGGGCGCTGGTCATCACGTACGGCAGGGCCGGGTCCGCCTCCGGTGGGCACCGGAAGACGGGGAACGGCTCGTAGTCCATGGCCCGCAGCCCGTTGTTCATGAGGTTCACGCGTCCGGACCGGGTCCCGAATCCGCCGTCGCGGTATTTGCGGTACCGCTTCTCGTTCCGGATGTAGCCGATCTTCGTGAACTGTTCCCAGGTGAGGTCGATGCCGGCCAGCTTGGCGTCGAGAGCGGCTTCCAGCGAGGGATAGAAGTGCCGTTCCAGGCCGAGCCGGGCGGCGAGTTCGAGGATGATCTCCTCGTCCGAGCGGCAGCCGCCGACCGTGGCGATCTTCTGCCGGGCGGCGATGTAGGAGTTGAACTCGACGATCTGGTCCCGCTCCAGCCAGCTGGAGGTCGGCAGGATCACGTCGGCGTGCCGGGCGGTCGGCGTCATGAACAGGTCGCACACGACGAGCAGGTCCAGCTTGCCGATCGCCTCGCGGACCAGCTCGGTGTTCTCGTGCGAGGCGAGGATGTTGCTGCCGAAGATCACCATCGAGGTGACCGGGTACGGAACCCCGGTCACGATGGCCTCGTGCAGGTCTCCCGGCGCGACCCAGCCGGACATCGAGAGGATCTTGTGCTTGTCGCCGCCGATCCGCTTCTTCGCCTGTTCCTCGGGCAGCAGGTCCGGGCGCGGGAAGGCACGCCGGCCCTCGATCGGCATCGGTTCCCAGATCACGTCGCCACCGGGAGCGTCGATGTTGCCGCAGATGGCGGCGAGGATGGCGATCGCGCGGTGGGTGTCGAAGGAGTTCTCGTTCTGCGACAGACCGGTTCCGGCCTCTATGCACGCCCGTGACGCGAGGGCGTAGGTGCGGGTCGCCTCGTGGATGAGCCCGGGTGTGAGTCCGGTGATCCGCGCGACCCGCTCGGTGTCGTACGCCTTCACGTGTTCGGTGAGTTCGGCGAACCCGGAGGTGTGCGCGGCGACGAAGTCGTGGTCGTACCAGCCCTCGTCGATGACGATCTTGATCATGCCGAGTGCCAGTGCGCAGTCGGTTCCGGGCTGGACCGGCAGGTGCAGGGCGGACCGGGCCGCGGTCTGTGTCCGTCGCGGATCGACGGTGACGACGCGGCTGCCCCGTTCCATGGCGCGCAGCAGCTTGACGCCGATCACGCCGTCCGAGTGGGTGCTGGGCTTGTTGCTGCCCCAGAGCAGGACCACCTCGGGATCGCCGTCGTAGTCGCAGAACGTGAAGGCGCCGTACGTCATGATCGAGGCCATGACCCGCGGGTAGAAGCACACGTGGGCCGGGCCGACGACGTTCGGCGTCCCGATCGCGTTCGCGAGCCGGAACACCCACTCCTGGTAGTTGCGGTCGGTCCCCTGGCCGAGGACGACGGACTCGGGCCCGTGCCGGCCGATGGTCGCGGCGAGTTCGCCGGCGATCCGGTCGAGGGCGGCTTCCCAGCTGACCGGTTCGAACGTCCCGGAGCCGCGCGGACCGGTCCGTACCAGCGGTGTCGTGAGCCGGTCCGGGCTGCGCAGCAGGTCGAGCGACGCCTTGCCCTTGATGCAGAAGTAGCCCTCGCTCGTCGGGTTGTCCGGGTCTCCGTGGATGTCGGTGGGAACGCCGTCCACGAGTTCGACGATGGCGCCGCATCCGCCGTGGCACATACGGCAGACGGACTTCAGCCGGGTGACGGTCAAACCGGCTCACCCGCCCGCTTGGCGGCCGGCACGAGCAGCTTTTCGAAGACGGCCTGTTCGGCGTCGGCGATCGCGTCCAGCCGGGCCGCGACGGCTTCGAGCTGCTTTCGCCCGTCGTCCGCGCCGCGGTAGGCCATCAGCATGTCGATGACCTCGTCCCACTGGTGCTGCACTTCGCCGAAGTCGCGGACGAACGGGTCGAGTTCACCGTCGCCGTACAGCTGCCGCGCCTCGATGAGGAACGCACGGTAGAGCTTCCGGAAGTTCGCTCCCCCGGTTCCCGCGAAGCGCCAGAAGCGGCCGACGCCTTGCACCATCTCGTCCGCGGGGGCGAGTGTGTCGCTCCATCCGGCGATCTCGGAAGCTGCCCGCCGCAGGGCGCCGATGCCGTGTCGCGGTCCGCGGTCACCGGTCATCCGCTCGGCGGTCAGCCGGATGGCGTTCCAGATCCCCTCGCGCAGGACGGCGTCGGTGTCGGTGGTCAGCCGTGCCGGCAACTGCTCGATGTACAGGTGCAGATGGGGTGATGGCATGAATCCTTCGCGGGAGGCGCGGGCGCGGCGCAGTGACTCGGTCGGAAGTGTCTGCGCGCCGCCCTGCTGACCGGTGTCGACCACGTGGGCGAGGGAGTCGTCGAGCCCGTACAGGGCGATGTAGTGCGATGCGAAGTGGCTACGGGACGAGAAGTAGTCGAGGTGGAAGATGTCGACGGACATGCCCACGACGTGTCCCGCGTCGAGGAGCTCCACCGCCGCGGCGAAGGCCGATTCCGGGTCGGGTGGTTGCGCTTGGTGAAGTTCCACACCCAGGGCCGAGCAGGCGTTGCGGGACACCAGGGCGGGCTCGATCCGGCCGGTGAGCATCGGCGCACCGCGTCCAGGGTCCGGAGCATCCCAGTACTGGAAGTCGATCCCCTGGCCGAGGCCGAACAGCATGGGTTCGGATATGCCGGCGCCGGCATGGTGGATCATGTTCCTGAGGGTGGTCGTCTCGCAATGATCGCCGAGCTGGGGCTGAAATGTCGCCAAGCGCATGTGGCTTCCCAATCGCAAGGTGCAAGATGCCGTGAACGATGGTGCGGCTATGCGTCGAGCAGGACTTCGCCGTATCCCTGCAGGTCGAGGAAGCCTGAGCCGCTGGCCAGGACCACGATGACCGGTTCGAGATTCTGCGCGTCGGCCTTGGCCACTACGTCCAGGGCCGCGGCGACCGCGTGGCCGGCCTCGGGGGCGAGCAGCAGGCCCTCGGTCTGCAGCAGGAGCCGGCCTGCCTCCAGCGCTGTCCGCTGGTCGAAGGCGACGGCGTCCAGGACTCCCTCCCGTCGCAGCAGGCTGACCAGGGCGGAGCTGTGGTGGTTGCGCAGGCCACCGACGTGGTTCGGCGGTGGGATGAAGCTCTCCCCCATCGTGTAGCCGAGTACCTCAGGCGTGAATCCGCCCAGGTCGGTGCGACCGTACTCGTAGACGCCCTGAGTGAGCCGGGGCGCCGCCGTGGATTCCGCGGCCAGGAAGCGCAGATCGGCTCCTTCGGCCCTGGCCCGCAGGTGGGGGCCGATGAGACCGCAGAGGTTGCTTCCGCCTCCCGAGCACGCGATGAGGTGGTCGCCGCGCCCGTCAACGCCCAGGTCCTCGCCATGGATTTCCCTGAGCTGCTTGGCCACCTCCAGTCCGAGCAGCGTCTGATGGAGGTACACGTGCGGCATCCCGCTGCCGGCGAGATAGGCGGCTGAGGGCTTGCCCAGGGCATGCTCGATCGCGTCGCTGATCGCGGTGCCGAGACTGCCGGGGTGGTCCGGGACTTCCCCGAGGATCTTCCGCCCGATCGCCGTGTGAGTCGACGGCGACGGCCGGACCTCGGCTCCCAGGAGCTCCATGTAGTGACGCCGGTAGGGCTTCTGGTCGAGCGAGCACCTGACCATGAAGATCTCGGCCCGCAGACCGAACATCTTCGCCGCCAGGGCGACACTCATGCCCCACTGGCCCGCTCCGGTCTCGGTGACGAGGGTGGTCCGCCCTTCCTCGGCCGCGTAGTACGCCTGGGCTATGGCGGTGTTCAGCTTGAAGCTGCCGCTGGGAAGGACGTCTTCACGCTTGAGGTAGATCCTCGCGCCCGTTCCGAGGTGCTTCTCCAGCCGGCGTGCCCGGTGCAGCGGTGTCGGCCTGCCGCATTGCCGCAGCCGCTCCACGACCGGTTCGGGTATCGCGACCCATTGCCCGTCAGGAGCGTTCTGCTCGATGAGAACTCGAGGCCGGACCTGTGCGGATATCTCCGCGGCGGTAGGGATTCCGGAGTCCCTGACCACGGGCATAGGGCCGGGCAGGTCTCCCAGGAAGTTGTACCAATGGGTCGGCATTTCCGGTAATTCCACATCGCTACGAATACCGGGTTGAGGCACGGGCGATTGCTCATGCCCAACACGGCTTGGGCTATACGAAGTCACGTTCCCCCCGCTCCCCCGCTTCACATTGTGTGCGTCATCGTACGAAGCGATCGAGCGCCGCGCAACCGTTTGAACCTCAGGTCGAAACTTCAACAATTGCATCTTTCATCGGGTGGGTCAGTTCCGGTTGATCAGCTTCCGGAAACCACCGGCAGGAACTCCATCGAAACAGACGTCGACATGGTGGAAGTGTTGCCGAATACGGCAACCCCGCGTATTGCGGCAAGTTCGCAAGGAGCAGGAAGGCGATGTCGACGGATTCAACCGGGGCGCCGAAACAAAGGCATTGGAAACGAGTCCGTCTGAAAGCGGCCGGACGCTACACGTCAGCGTCCCGGGAATTCATTCGCTCCGTCAAGGATTCCGCCAGGAGCTGCCAGCTCTCGGCGTGGTGCCGTGCCAGCTCGGCGATCAGGGGCGCGCAGTGGATCGGGAGGCTGCTCGCCATCGCCGCCCACTCGTGCGGCTGCGGGGCCGAGGGGTCCAGTGTCCGCAGCAGCTTGCGGCCCACCTCGGTGAAGCGAAGTGAGGGATCGGCCCGCAACCGCCGGACCGCCGGCGCGGGGTCTGTGCTCACCGGCTGCTCCCTGGGACGTTTCCCGATCGGGGGCCGGCCGACGGCCTCGCGCTCCTGGGCCGGCCCGGGGTTCTGCTGCACCGTCGCCTGCGGCTCTTCCCGAACGGTGCGCGCCCGCTTTCGCGCGTCCTTCGCCGTGGTGAGCGAAATGTGGGCGACGCGCGCCACCTCCTGCGCGGACGCGTCGGGATGCGCGGCGAGGTACGTCAGGGCGCGCCTGCGGCCTTCGCCCGCCGCGAGCGGGTAGGCCACCCCGTCACGCCCGAGTCGTACGGCGGTCGGGTGCGGAAGTTCCGCACCCGACCGCCGCCTGAGCGCTGCGATCGTCTTGTCCGACAGGCCTACGACCCCCGCCAGCCGCCGGTTGGACCACTCCGGGAAATCGGCGAGCATGTGGAGGGCGGCGGCCTTGCGGTCGGCCGGGGAGAGCGGCAGTCCGTGGTTGCTGTTCAGCTTGACCGCGAGCACGAAGGCTTCTCGCTCGTCGCCGTTGAAGAGCACGGCACTGATGTGCGTGGCACCGCTGTTCTCCACCGCCCTGAGCCGGTGCACACCGTCGATGACGGTCATCGTCCTGCGGTGAATAACGATCGGCGGCAGTGCGGAGCACACCTCGGCGAGCGCATTGATGTGCCGTGGATCCTCCCCGACGGTGCGGAGTGAGCCCACGACCACGATGCGGCTGATCGGTACCCGGGTGATCTCCGATAAGAGTCCGCCGAAGTAGGAATCCGGGTGACGGAAGTGTTGTCGTATCGGATTCTGTACGGATGCGGAGACACCGTCCATCGCTCTTCCTCCCCAGTGGGCCTACCGGCTGGCGTGAGATTCATCCGGAGCGGATGGCGTCAGGCAGCGGGGCCGGCCACCGGCCGTGGACAGAAAGAGCTTTCATGGGCCATCGGAAAGATGTACAACATCGAGTCTCCCCCGTGACGCAATGCCGAGAACCGACTCCCGAACCCTGTCAGGAGTATGGAGTTGGCGCAAGGGCTCTGCATGTCGACCCAGTTGGGGAAGTAGATCATTCCTCGAATGTTGATTAGGCAACGACTGGAGTGCAAAGCTCTCCCGTAGACGGAATGATCTGCTCCTCGTAGGCGGACTTGGAATATCCTCGCTGATGAACGCATGATCCGAATGGGTCGTCGGGATCACACGGCCCGTTCTCTTGGCCGGCGTGAAGAGCAAAGACGAGAAGTCCGGGTATGCCGCCTGCGACTGGACTGTTGCGTTCTCTGCATGCCGAGTCCGGATCCGCTCCTGGGGCAGGAGTGCGGGGAACGACGCGTGCGTCGGGGTTGAACGATCCAACGAGGAGCGGTTGGCCGCGATCGTCCCACAGTTCGCGACGACCACGGACTTTCCCCCGGTCGCCGGGCGCGGTCGCCACCGTGCCACCGTGCCACCGCATGCGTACCGGCTGTCGGCGCGAGAAAGGTCGGAGTCGCGGGCGCGGCGGGGGCGTGCTGTCCTGGGACAGTACGCAGGGAGTGCACCGATGCGGCATCTCCGGACTTCCGTCCTCCTCTCCGCCAGGTCGCCCGCGCCCACCGGAGCGGGCGGAGGGCTGATGCCGGCGCGGGAACTCGTGGTCGCCTGGTCCCTGGTCGTCCTGATCGCCGTGCCCGCCTGGGTGCTGACCGTCGCGCAGGCCCGGGACATGGGAGCCGAACCCGGCACGATGGGGCTGGCACTGCCGCTGTTCCTGCTGCTCTGGGTCACGATGATGGCGGCCATGATGCTGCCCTCCATGGCACCGGTCGCCCTCACCTGGGTGCGGGGGATCGGGCGGCAGACGTCCGGGTGGAGCCGGGCGGGGCGCACCGTGGAGTTCCTGGTCGGGTACCTGCTGGTGTGGACGGCCTTCGGGCTGCTCGCCCACGTGGCTCTGAACCTCACCGGCAACCTGGTGGGCGATCATCCGGCGGCGGGACGCTGGATCGGCTCGGTCGCCTTCCTGGTGGCGGGCCTCTATCAGCTGGGCCCCCTCAAGAACGTCTGTCTGCGGCACTGCCGTGACCCCATGGGTCAGCTGGTGCGCTACTCCGGGTTCCGGCAGCCGGCCCGCGATCTGCGGGTGGGCCTCCACCACGGCGCCTACTGCGTCGGCTGCTGCGCGGGACTGATGGTCGTCCTCATACCGCTCGGAGTGATGAACGTGGCGGCGATGGCCGGACTGGCGGTTGTGATCTTCGTGGAGAAGCTGTGGTCCAGGGGGCCGCTGCTGGCGGGAGTGGTGGGTGTTGTCTTCCTCGTCCTCGCGGCGCTGGCGCCGTTCCAGGACTCGCTGGGGCTGCAGGAATCTGCGCCGTCGATGGACGACATGTGAGTGTCCGCGGCAAGCTGGAAGAAAGGCCGCTTCGCGATCCGCGTGCGGCTCGGGACGTGCGGTCTCGCCATTCCGGAGGAGCTCCCCCGGCTCGACGGGAGGGAAGCGAGATGACGGAACAGGACGGCACCGGGACCCGCTGGCATCTGGCCGGCGACTGGTTCGACGTGTGCAAATGCGCCATACCGTGCCCCTGCACGTTCGCGCAGCCCCCGACCTACGGTGACTGCGAAGGCGTGCTGGTCTGGCACATCCGTGCGGGCAACTACGGCGACGTACGCCTCGACGGTCTCAACGTCCTGATGCTGGGCGCCTTCGTGGGCAACGTGTGGGCCGGCGAGCACACCGACGCGTACGCCGCGGTCTTCCTCGACGAACGAGCCGACGACCGGCAGCGCGCCGCGCTCGGGACGGTGTTCGGCGGCGAGGCAGGAGGCTGGCCGGCACAGTTCGGCCAGATGCTCCGGCCCGAGATGCGCGGCATGGACTTCGCGCCGATCCGCGTGAAGATCGACGAGGATCTGGCCACCTGGAGAGCCGAGATCCCCGGCCGGGTCACCGCCACCGCCGAAGCGCTCACCGGCCCGACGACATCGGAAGGGACCCGCGTCCAGGTCCACAACGCCCCGGGCGCCGAGGTCGGGCCGGGCCAGGTCGCCACCTGGGGGCGGGCCACCGCCGACAGGGCCGACGCGTTCGGCTTCTCCTGGGAACGCTCGGGGAAGTCGAGCAAGTACTTCCCCTTCGACTGGACAGGACCCGACTGAGCGCAGAGGCCGACCAGCACCGGACGGTGGGGTGTCGGCGGTCCCTCGCCTACGCGGCCGACGCGTGGGGCCGCACGTCCGAACAACACGACCGGCCCCCACGCCGTCCCCGCTCTACGCCGACCCGGCGTCGCTCATCGCCGCGCCGCCGAAGAAGCCGTTCATGAGCTTGTCCAGGTCGAGCTTCGTGGCACCGGCCGGAGCAGTGGGCTTGATGCCCTCGCGCATCCGCAGGGTCAGGCCCAGCTTCTTGACCTTGGCGCTCTCGGCCAGCTCGGCGAGGTCCACCTCCACTTGGGACAGCTCGCCGTTCTTCAGCGTGAAGTCCGCCGTCACCTTGGCGTCGGGAGCCTCCTTCAGGTCCTTGTCCGTCGGCAGTTCCACGCCCGGCGGCAGGTCCTTCACCAGCGGGCGGATCTCGCCGAACAGTTCGGTGACCAGCGTGCGCAAGGGGGCCGTCGCCGTGACGTGCTCGGTGCCGTTCCCGCCGTCGGCCGTCTTGAACTTCACCTCACGGGCGATGACCCCCCGGAGGGCCTTCACGAGCTTCTTCTGCGTCTTGGCGTCGAGGGACGGCGCGGGCGCGGGACCGCCCCTGGCCTTCCGGCTCTCGCCGGTGACCTTCTCCATCTCCTTGGTGTTGATCTTCACCCACTTGCCCTCGATGACGTCCTTCATCGCCCCGGCCTCCGGGGGCAGATCGTCTGCGTCCGGCAGAGGGCTGCCCGCCATCTCGCCCATCGCGGCCATGTCGGCACGGACGTAGGTGAAGTCACCGATCACCCGGTACTCGGCGAGTTCGCCGTCCGGGGTGCTGACCTTCAGGGCCGTGCCGAGGAGGTCCTTCTCACCGGACTCGTCGAGCGGCTTCTTCGACTGCACGGTCACAGTGATCTTCGCACCACTGAGCAACTCGGCGACGTGTTCCGGGATCTCGTCACCGGGCGCGGGGTCGGACTTGGCGTCCAGCGCCTTCAAGGACGCGACGTCCGTGTCCAGGTCGAGCTCGAAGGAGAGTGTCTTCTTCTTGCCGAGCTCCTCGAAGGCCCGGTCGAGCTTCTGGCCGGCGGAGAGCTGCTCCACCGTTCCGCAGGCGGCCGCGCCCGCGAGTACGGCACCGACGACGGCGGTGGCGATCAGGGTCTTGCGTATGGGGTTGATGATGGTCTCCTCGTGGCTTCGATCACGACGTGATCGATCAGAAGACTCGCAACGCGCCCACACGGTTGTGCCGTACAGGTGACGAGTGCTCAGGGAGCGGGGGCGCCCCACACCGAAGCACCTGGGACACCAGGCGCCGGAGCGGCTACGGCTGCCCACCGTGGGCGGATGCGGTGGCCCACGGCATGATGCCTCGGGTGGACGCGAGGAATGACACGTCGGACCGGCCCCGACCGCGTTGGGGAGTCTTCAGCCAACCGGATTTTCGCCTGCTCTGGGTGGGCGAAACCGTGAGTGGCTTGGGCAACAGCATCACCGTGGTGGCCTTGCCCTTGATCGCGGTCGTGGGGCTGGACGCCGGCTCCACCGCTGTCGGCCTGCTCACCGCGGCGGTGTGGCTGCCGTGGCTGCTCGTGGGTCTCCCGGTAGGGGCATGGGTGGACCGGAGGCGTAAACGACCACTGATGACGGCGTGTGACGTGACAGCCGCCGCGGCGCTGGTGAGCGTCCCGTCGGCGGCGTGGCTCGGCGCGCTGACCTTTGGGCAACTGGTCGTCGTCGCGTTGGTCTGCGGTACGGCGTCGGTGTGTTTCAGCACCGCCTACCACTCGTACATCCGCGTCGTTCTCGATGGCCGCGACCTCCTGGAGGGCAACGCCAAGTTGCAGGGCAGCGAGGCCGCCACCCAGATCGCCGGACCGGGAGTGGCAGGGCTCCTGGCCCAGGCACTCGGCGCGGTCACCGCGCTCGTGGCCGACGCCGTGACGTTCCTGGTCTCGGCGGTCTGCTTGCAGCGGATCAGCGTCGTCGAGCCGGACAGTGCTCCGGAAGAGGCACGTGCCTCTCTCCGGGGGCAGATCGCGGAAGGGCTCCGCTTCGTCGGCCGGGACCGGTACCTGCGGCCGATGGTCACCTGGGGCGCCGTGATCAACATGGCGCTGATGGGCTATCAGGCGGTCCAGGTCGCCTTCCTGGTCCGCACGATCGGGCTGAACGCGGGCCTGGTCGGGCTGCTGCTCACCAGCGGCAGCACCGGTGGCATCGTCGGCGCGCTGGTGGCCACCCGTCTCACCCGGCGTTTCGGCACGGCGCGAGGGCTGCTTCTCCTGCAGCTCGCCACCTCGCCGTTCGTGCTGCTGCTGCCGATGACCACGGCAGGGCCGGGGCTGCTGCTGTTCGCGACGGGGTCCTTCCTCGTAGGGATCGGGGTCTCCGTGGCCAACATCGTGGTGGGCACCTTCCGGCAGACCTACTGCCCGCCGCACATGCTCGGCCGGGTCGTGGCGACCGCCATGATGATCAACCACAGCACCATCCCGCTCGGATCCCTGCTGGGCGGCATGCTGGGGGATGCCGTCGGGTACCGGCCGGCCATGTGGATCATGACCGGTGTCGTCGCGCCCTCCTGGCTCATCCTCGCCATGAGCCCGATGCGCCGCATGCGTGATCTTCCGCGGACCGGGAAGCCGGAGCGGGCCCACCTCAGGGGCTGAATTCCCTTTCACGCGGCTCCTGGTGACGCATCCGATGGTGTCCTCGCCGCCCACCGCACATCCTGCTGGAATGCGCTTCTCCATCAACATCCCCAACTTCGGGGACTTCGCGGACCCGCGGAACGTCGCGACCGTCGCGGCTGCCGCCGAGCAGGCCGGCTGGGACGGGCTCTTCGTCTGGGACCATGTGCTGCACCGGCATCACCAGGGCCGTCCTTTCGCGGACCCGTGGATGCTGTTGACCGCGGCGGCGCTGGCGACCTCACGCATTCGGCTGGGCACCTTGCTGACGCCGGTCCCCCGCTACCGTCCGCAGCAACTCGCCCGCCAAGTCGCCACCCTGGACCGGCTCAGCGGCGGCCGGGGGACCTTCGCCGCAGGTCTGGGCGGTCCGGTCGAGGACGAGTACCACAGTTTCGGCGACACCGCCGACCCGCGCCGGCTCGCCGAGCGCCTGGACGAGGGGCTGGAGCTGCTGAGGCGCTTCTGGACCGGCGAACCGGTGAACCACCACGGCCGGCACTACGCGGCCGAGAACGTGACGCTGCTGCCCGCCACCGTGCAACAGCCGGGCCCACCGGTGTGGATCGGCGGATTCTGGCCACGCCGCCCGCCCATGCGGCGGGCAGCCCGCTGGGACGGCGCGGTACCGCTCTTCGAGACGGCCCGGCATGGTCACGTGCCGGATGTGGCCGAAGTCCGAGAGGTGGCCGCATACCTGCGCGAGCACCGGCAGGCCGGCAGCGAGCGCCCCTTCGAGTTGGTGCTGGGCGGCGCCACACCCCAGGACGCGGCCAAGGCCAGGGACGTCATCGGTCCGCTGCGCGACGCGGGCGCGACCTGGTGGGACGAGCGGCAGGTCCAGACCGGCCCCGATCTGGACCGACTGCCACCGGTACTGCGCCGCACGGAGGCCGGCCCACCTGCACTTCAGGTGATCTTGTGCGGCCTCAATCCTCAAGGGCGAACGCCAGCACCCTGCGCAGATCCTCCGGCTCGCGATAGTGCACACCCGTCATGCCCAGCGCCACAGCGGCCTCGACGTTCTCCAGCCGGTCGTCGACGAAGAGGCAACGCTCGACACCGGTCTCCGCTCGCGCGGCGGCGATTTCGTAGATCTCGCGGTCGGGCTTGGCCACTCCGACCCGGGCACTGCTGACGACATGGTCCGCCAGGTCGGACAGTCCCAGGGATTCGAGGTCGCTCTCCAGCTCCAGGGTCGCGTTGGTGACCAGGACGAGCGGCATGTGTTCCCGTATCCGGCGAAGCATCGTGACCACCACGTCGTCAGCCCGGAAGGGCGCCTCGGCCAGTGCCGTTCCCAGCTCACGGGCCTGCGGCTCCGAGACCGCAGAGACCAGACCCCGCACGATGGTCTCCACCCACTCCTCCTTGCCGATCTTTCCGAGGAGCAGCGGCAGGTCCGTCTCCGGCGCATAGGCCACCCTCGTGGTGGTCCCCTCGGCCAATCCGGCCAGCTGTTCCAGCCCCGCCAACCGGGTCAGGTCATAGAACCGGATCACGTTGTCGAGGTCGCACAGCACCGCGTCGAACGGCCGGCCACAGGGTTTGATCAGCGTCATCGCCCTTGAATAGCACAGGGACTCCTACCGGCCGGCCGGCTCAGCGGAACCTGTGGGCATTCTCCGCGGCCCACCGCCGGAACGGCCTGGCGGGGGAACCGGTGATCTGCGGCACCGTGTCGCGCACTGCCAGCAGTTCGTCATTGACGTCTCCGCCCGTGACATCGAGCACCGCGTCCGCGGCCTCCTCCCCGAAGACCGCGGCCATCCCACGACGGGCCTCCCGCCGGCTGATCTCGATGAACGGCACATCCCGCCCGAGCACTGCCGCGATGGCATCGACCTGCTGCCGGGCGGTCACCGGCTCCGGACCGGTCAGGGCGTACGTCCGCCCCCGGTGGCCGGGTTCGGTCAGCGCGGCCCGCGCCACCGAGGCGATATCCGCGGGGTGGATCGTGGGCAGCCCGGTGTCCGCATACGGCGCGCGGACCGCCACACGGTCCCGAATCGGCCCGGCCCACATCAAGGCGTTCGAGGCGAACTGCGTCGGCCGGAGGATCGTCCAGTCCATGCCGCTGTCCTTGAGCAGCCGCTCGACCGCCAGGTTGTCGGCGGCGGGACCCAGGTGCGGATGGGTCTGGACGGTGATGGACGACACCAGCACCACGTGCTCCACACCCGCCTGCCGGGCCGCCGCGAGGATGTCCGCGTCCGGGCCCGTACGCGACAGGAGGAACAGCGAGCGCACCCCGCCCAGAGCGGGCCTCAACGTCTCCGCCACCGCGAAGTCCCCCTCCACGGCCTCGACTTCCTCGGGGAACGCCGCCCGTGAAGCGTCACGGGTGAACGCTCTCACCGGCCCCGCACCGCATGCGTGCAACTCCCTCAGCAGCGCACTGCCGATATGTCCGGTGGCTCCGGTCACGAGGATCATGAGCGCGTTCTCCCGCCGTCAGAGATCAACTCCCGGACACGCTAGAAGCTCAATCGGACTTCAGGTCAAGGAGGCGGGCGCCCGTCCCGTACCGGCATCCCAACTCATCGACACATCAATGGGTGTGAGGGCCGACGGCTTTCAACCGGCCCGAGTCCGCCTTGGGTTGATCGAGCCGCCGCCCAGTCGGTGCGCCGAGGACCGGTCCCGGGCCGTCACCGACGGGCCGTGTCCTGCTGTGCGTCACCCGTTGCCCCCGGGAAGAAGTCGGCGCCTTGGACGTACGCCATCGCTGCGGTCCACTTCGGGTCGTGGAGGCGGCGTTCCATCTCCTCCGGGCTGACGTCCTCCACCCGCGTCTGGAGCCACCACAGGTTGCCCAGCGGGTCGCGTACCCGCCCGATTCGGTCGCCGAAGAACAGATGCGTCACCTCGGTGACGGACGTGCCGCCGGCCGCGACGGCCCTGCGGTGCGCGGCATCGGCGTCCTCCACGTAGAGACGCAGGAAGGCGGGCGTCGGCGGCCAGTTGGGCGGTGCGTCGAAGGGCATGACGACCGAGCCCGATCCGCACCTCCGCGTGCCCGATCCGGCCGTCCTCGCCGACGACGCAAGCGATCTCCTCGGCGTCGAACGCCTCCTTCAGATAGTCGATCAGCCCGGCCGTGTCGCGCGAGATGATCCAGGGCGTGACGGTGTGGTAGCCGTCCGGGATCGGTTTCACGGTCATCCGCTTTCCTCCTGAGTGGGTGCTGCTCCTTCCGAAGCTATGGGGGCAGTAGGTCAGGTCCTGACCTACAGGTTCAGTCGTCGGGAAGTGACTGCTCCGCCCAGATGACCTTGCCGTTGGGTATCTGACGGCTGCCCCAGCCCTGGGTGAGCTGGGCGACGAGAAGCAGGCCGCGTCCGCCTTCGTCGAAGGTGCGGGCCCGGCGCAGATGGGGTGCGGTCGTGCTGCCGTCGGAGACTTCGCAGATGAGGGTGCGGTCGTAGATCAGTCTGAGCTCGATGGGCGGGCGGCCGTAGCGGATGGCGTTGGTCACCAGTTCGCTGACGACCAGCTCGGTGACGAACACCGCGTCGTCCAGGTTCCACGCGGCCAGTTGCCGGCAGGCGGCTTTGCGCATCTCGGCGACCGCGGCGGGATCCGGCGACACCGGCCAGGTCGCCACGTGGGAAGCGTCGAGGGCTCGCGTCCTCGCGACGAGGAGCGCCACGTCGTCGGAGGGGCGGTCCGTGAGGAGGTTGCTCAGCAGGGCGTCACAGGTGGCCTCCAGATCATGTGCCGGTCGCCGCAGCACCTGGCGCATGGCCGCGATTCCTTCGTCGATGTCACGGCCGCGGGTCTCCACGAGCCCGTCGGTGTAGAGGACGAGAAGGCTGCCCTCGGCCAGCTCCAGCTCGGTCGACTCGAAGGGCAGGCCGCCCAGGCCGAGAGGTGGCCCTGCTGGGACTTCGAGAAACTCGACGGTGCCGTCAGGTGTCACCAGGGCGGGCACGGGGTGGCCTGCCCGTGCGATGGTGCAGCGGCGGGAGACCGGGTCGTAGACGGCGTACAGACAGGTGGCGCCGATGGCCCCGTCGAGCTGCGCCGTGCTGTCCCGCCCGCCGGCCAGGCGGTTGACCTGGTCGTCGAGGTGGGTCAGCAACTCGTCGGGGGGCAGGTCGACATCGGCCAGTGTGCGCACGGCGGTGCGCAGCCGCCCCATGGTCGCCGAGGCCTGGATGCCGTGGCCCACGACGTCACCGACGACGAGAGCGACCCGGGCACCGGAGAGCGGTATGACGTCGAACCAGTCGCCGCCCACACCGGCCCGGGCGCTGGCGGGCAGATAGCGGGAGGCGACGTCCAAGGCCGCTTGCTCGGGGAGGTGTTGCGGCAGCAGGCTGTTCTGCAAGGTGAGCGAGGTGTCCCGCTCGCGGGTGTAGCGGCGGGCGTTGTCGATGCACACGGCGGCGCGGGCGGTGATCTCCTGACCGAGCAGCAGATCGTCCTGCTCGAAGCGCTGGGGCCGCTGATGGCGGGAGAACGTGGCCACTCCCAGGGTGAGACCACGTGCGCGCATGGGCACGGCCAGGACCGAGTGGAATCCGAACTGCCGCATGCGTGCGGCCCGTTGCGGGGCCGTCCGGTCCAGATCCTCCAGTGCGCGGGGGGTGATGTGCTCGATGACCGGCCGACCTTCCGCCAGGCAGCGTGCCGCTGTGGAACGCTCCGGGTAGTTCGCCACCGTCCCGAGCGGCACCACGGCTTCGGGGCAGCCCTCCAGTACCGACCGGGAGGCGACCCGGCGCATCATCACCGGACCGTGCGGAGGACCCTGCGGCGGGTCCTCGCCCCCTTCGATCGACGGCAGGAGGTCGACCGTGACGAAGTCCGCGAACCGGGGGACGGCCACGTCGGCGAGTTCCTGAGCGGTACGGGGCAGGTCCAGGGTGCTGCCGATCCGCAGGCTGGCGTCGTCCACCAGAACCAGTCGCTGCCGTGCGAGGAACTGCTCCGTGACGTCGTGCGCCGACAGCAGGACGCCTTCGAGTCGCCCGTCGGAGTCGCGCACCGGCACCAGGGACACCGACCACACGCTTTCCTGCTCCTGGCCTGCGAGGTGCAGCGCGGCTCCGAGTTCGTGGGGACGCCCGGTCCGCAACACGGTGCGCATGCCCTCCTCGGTCCGCTCGCTCTCCGGGTCGAGGACGATCTCCGTCACCCGAAGACCGCGCATCTCCGCCTCGGACAGGCCCATCACACGTTCCATGTCCCCGTTCGCCCAGCGCAACCGCAGTCCGGTGTCGTACAGGGCCATGGTGTAGGGAGCCTGCGCGAAACTGCGCCGCACGAACGCGTCGTCCAGCGGCGTAGGTGCCGGCCGGGCCGCCGGAGACACCAGGAGCCAGTCGTCGTCTCCGTCGCTCTCCCGGTGATGGGCCAGCAGGGCGACCCTGAGCCGGTGACCGTCCCGGTGCAGCAGGGTGGCGGTCCCGCTCCACCTCCGCAGGCCGGTCAGCGAGTCCGGCACGTGAGGGTGAGCGGTGTCCGCGAGAAGCCGGGCCCCACTCCTGCCGATCACTTCGGGGGCCCGGTACCCGAGCAGCCGCCGGGCCCCTTCGTTCCACGCGGTCACGACACCGCGGCCGTCGACGACGACCCTGGCCGTGGCCGCCTCGTCGACGCGTTCCGGCGACCCGTCGCCCGACGGGCCCTCGTCCCGGGCGGACGCGGATCCGATCATGACCTCATCCCGCCTCCCGCCTGGGGCCGTCCGCCGGGGTGCGCCCTGAACCCGAGGTGCGCCGCACCTTCACTTTTCATGACACTAGATAGCAAGCGTGACAGATGCGCGCGAACAGGTCCTCAGCAGGACGTGCTCCTCGTGGCGGGGCGGCGGTCCTCACGGCAGGGCGGCGGCATCGGTCCCGGACGGAGGGTGGCATCCATGGCTGTCATCGGCGAGAGGTGGCCGGACCGGGCCGAGTGGACCGGAAAGATCTACAGCTCGGGCTGGCGAGAATCCGAGGGCGGTACCCGTCAGGTGATCGAACCGGCGACCGGGGAGACACTGGCCGACGTCGGCATCGCGTCGCCCGCGGACGTCGCCCGGGCCGGCGCACGGGCCGCCGGGGCCGCCGGGGAGTGGGCCGCGACTGCTCCTTCTGATCGTGTCGAACTGCTGCTCAGGGCGTCCGGCGCCTTGCGGGAACGCAGCGACACCTTCCGCGAGTGGATCGTCCGGGAGTCGGCCGGCGTCCCCGCCAAGGGCGACTACGAGATCGCCGCCGCCCTCGCCCAGCTGACGCACGCCGCCGGACTCGCCTCGATGCCCCGGGGTGAGGTTCTGGCGCCGCAGGCCCCCGGTGGCACGAGTCTGGCGTGGCGGGTGCCGCTCGGTGTCGTCGGTGTCATCAATCCCTGGAACGCTCCGCTCCTGTTCGCGATGCGCGCGCTGGCGCCCGCGCTCGCGCTGGGCAACACCGTGCTGCTCAAACCCGACCCGCTCACGCCGGTGTCCGGGGGCGTCCTCGTCGCCCGGCTCTTCGAGGACGCCGGCCTGCCCGACGGGGTGCTGCACGTCCTGCCGGGCGGCGCTGAGACCGGGCAGGCGATCGCGGCGGACCCTCATGTCGCCATGGTCGTGTTCACCGGTTCCACGGCGGCCGGGCGCGCGGTGGCCCGTGTGGCGGGTGAAGGGCTGAAAAGGGTCCTGCTCGAGCTCGGCGGCAAGAACGCGCTCGTGGTGCTCGAGGACGCGGACGTGGAGGCGGCCGCCCTGGCCGGAGCGGTGAGCACCTTCGGGTACCAGGGGCAGGCATGCGTAGCGGCCGGCCGCCATCTGGTCCACACCGACCTGGTCGAGGCGTACACCGACGCTCTGGTCCGGCACGCGCGGGCCGTACGTGTCGGCGACCCCCGTGAGGAGGGTGTCGGCGTCGGCCCAGTCATCAGCGTGGGGCAGGCCGCCCGGATCGAGCGCATCGTCGACGAGAGCGTCGCCGCCGGGGCGCGGGTCCTCACGGGCGGCCGACGCGAGGGGTTCTTCTACCCGCCCACCGTCCTGGACCACGTCGACCGGGCCATGCCCGCGTACACGGAGGAGATCTTCGGTCCCGTCGCCCCCGTCGTGCCCTTCCGCAGCGACGCGGAGGCCGTCGAGATCGCCAACGACACCCCGTACGGTCTGGCGGCCGCCGTGCACTCCGGCTCCGTACCGAGGGCGAGGGCTGTCGCCGAGCAGCTGCGCACCGGCATGGTCCACATCAACGACGTCTCCGCCAAGGACGCCGCGAACGCCCCCTTCGGAGGCATGGGCGTCTCCGGCAACGGCGCCCGCATCGGCGGCACGGCCAGCCTGGAACAGTTCACCCAGTGGCGCTGGATGACGGCACCGGGACCGTCGTGACACCGGGCGCACTCCTCCGGGCGGCATCCCCGCCGGCCGCCCGCGCGGGGAACGGCCCGAAGCCCCTCCCCGAGGAAGGAGTGCCACCATGACGAAGCCGGTGGTGGCGGGAGTCGACGGTTCACCGTCAAGTCTGCACGCGGTCGAGGCGGCGAGCCATGAGGCCGCCGTCCGCGGGGCGCAGCTGCGGCTGGTGCACGCCTTCGGACGCTCGTCCTCACACCTCCCGGCCGGGGGACCACCGTGGAACCCCGCCGGGGCAGGGGTGCGCGAGCTGCTCGACGGCACACTGGCGGCGGCCGAGCGGCGGGCCCGCGGCGTGGCACCCGAGGTGGACATCACCCGCGACGTCACCGTGGGAGAGCCACTGACGGTGCTCGAGATCGCCTCGCGTTCGGCCTCGCTCGTGGTGGTCGGCAGCCGCGGTCTGGGCGCCTTCAGCAGCCTGCTGCTGGGCTCCACGTCCGGGCACCTCGCCGCACACGGCCGCTGTCCCGTGCTGGTGGTACGGGGACGCCCACGCCCCGCGGGTCCCGTCCTGCTGGCGGTCGACGACTCGTCCGCCTCCGAGGAAGCCGTACGTTTCGCCTTCACCGAGGCGTCCCTGCGCGGCGCGGACCTCACGGCGATGTACGTGTGCCGGCCAGGGAGTCCGGATGTCTACGACGGTCCGGCCGATCCCCCCTTCGTCACCTATGACGAGACGCACCTGCGGGAGCACGCCGGGCGCGTCCTGGACACGGCGCTGGCCGGCCGGGAGGAGAGGCACCCGGACGTGACGGTGGTGCGCAGACCGGTGGTCGGCCGCGTGCGGCATACTCTCATCGACGCGAGCACGGACGCGCAGCTGCTCGTCGTCGGAGCGCGGGGGCGGGGTGGCTTCAGGGGCCTGCTGCTGGGCTCGGTCAGCCAGGCCGTCCTGCATCACGCGCAGTGCCCGGTCGCAGTGGTTCGTCACCGGGGCGAGGGCCCCGGAACGGCAGAAGGCGGTGAAGGGGATCACCCGTAGACTGCAATGGGAAGACGCGCCCGCGAGCGCGTGGTGACGGTGGACATCGACTTCACGGCCTTCTTCGACATCACACCGAGCCCGTACCTGGTTCTGGACACGGGCCTGGTGATCCGCTACGTCAACCGGGCCTACCTGCAGACGACCGGCCGGACGAGCGGCGAACTGCTCGGGAAGTACTTCTTCGACGCCATGCCGCCGCGCCCTGGCTTCCCCGGCGACCCGCAGCAGGACGTGAAGGCGTCACTGTGCCGCGCCATGGACACCGGGGAACCGGACGTCCTGGTGCTCCAGCGCTACGACATCCCCGCCGCCGGCCGGCCGGCCGGATTCGAGGAACGATGGTGGTCGAAGATCCACACTCCGCTTCCCGGGCCGGACGGCAGGGTGAAGTGGATCGTCCAGCGGGCCGAGGACGTCACCGCCTTCTTCCACTCGGGCCGGGCCGGGCAGCTCGGCGCGGAATTCACCCCGCATGAGAAGGGCCTGGCCGCCGAGCTGTACGCGCGCACCGACGAACTGCACCGGCTGAACCGGGAACTGCTCCAGGCCCATACCCGTGAACGGCAGGTCGCGGTCGCGCTGCAGGAGGCCATGCTCTCCGCACCCGATCTGAACCGCCACGACAACATCGCCATGCGTTACCTGCCGGCGACCACCTCCTTGAACGTCTGCGGCGACTGGTACGACGTCGTCGACCTGCCGCCCGACCGCTATGCCGCGGCCGTCGGAGACGTCGTCGGCCACGGCCTGCACGCAGCGGCGGTCATGGGCATGCTGCGCAGTGCGCTGAGCGCCGTCATCCGCGCCATTCCCAGCCCCGCGCAAGCGCTCGAGGTCCTCGGCCTGTACGCCCGGTCCGTGGACGGCGCGATGGCGGCCACGGCGGTCAAGGTGCTCATCGACACCCGAAGCAGACTGATCATCTACAGCAACGCCGGGCACCCTCCGCCCGTTCTGCTCCACCGGGACGGGACCTTCGAGCTGCTGGACAAGGCCACCGACCCGCCACTCGGCGCACGCGAGCACCATGTCCCCCGCCCCCAGGCCGGCCTCACCTACACGCCGGGCGACACCCTCGTGCTCTACACCGACGGGCTCATCGAACGCCGCACCGAGGACATCGACGCCGGTCTGGCCCGCCTGACGACGGCACTGAGCGCGGGACGCACGCTCCTTCCCGGCCCGCTGGCCGATGCGCTGCTGGCAGACCTCGACGTCACCGAGGGCGGTCCTGACGACATCGCCCTGATCGTCATCCGCCTGTAGTTCCGTGCGCGTGCCCACCCGCTGGGCGGCCGACGAGGCGGGGCGGTCGCGGTCGGTCGGGTGGCCGATGGTCACATTCGGGTTCCTCCACGGTCCGGGAGGGTCCTGAACACGCCATTCCGTGGTGCAGTCGGGTCATGGCCTCACCGTCCACGGATGACCAGGACTCCCCGACGCCGACCCGGCGCGAACGCCCCTCCCGGCTGACCGACATCGCCGTCGCCCTGCTGCTCCTGGTCGCGGACGCCGTCATCGTCGTCGTCGCCGGGCTGCTGCTCGTCGCGGTCGGCATGGGAACCGCGCCGTCGCCACACTCCTCGTCGGCCTCGCACACCCGCGACACCCCGCCTGTCACCTGGCTCATCGTCTGGGGCGGTCCGGTCCTGGCGGCAGCCGGCGCCTTCGTGCACGCCCGTCTGAGGATGCCCGTCACCGCCGTCGTGCAGGGCCTGTTCACGCTCGCCTGCGTCCTCCTGGCCGTCGCGTGGACGCGCATGCTGCTGTCGTGACGCGGTGCTCTGCCCACCCGGCGATCCCACGCCTTCGGCGCGGGGGCCGGTAGGCGAGGAGTAACCCCGCACGGGGCGAACCGGCTTGTAGGTTCCGATTTCAGTTGTCGGCCGGTGGCGACGTGACCTGGTGTTTTGGGATGCTGTCCAGGCTTCTTGTCGGGGCTTTGTCCGGCCGATCTGTCGGATTCTTCAGGCCGCGTTGCGGTGTTGGGCTTCGTGGCGGGCGGCGCGGTGGCCCTCGGCTGTGAGGGTGTAGTAGGTGCGGCGCTTGCCGGGCCCCCGGCCTGGGGTGGCTCTGCTCATCCAGGTGGCGTCGTCTTCGAGCCGGCTGGTGAGCCAGCCTGCTCGTTCGAGCCGCTTGAGCTTGGGATAGACGGTTCCTGGGTCGAGTCCGGTGCGTGCGATGACCTCGGCGCCGTAGAACTCCTGTTGCGGGCGGGCGAGCAGATCGTGCAGGAGGGCGAGCGTTGGCTTGGTGACGCGGATGCGTTCGACGGCGATGTCGTCGAAGGGGGTGGGCGGGCCGGGGTTGCGGCGGGTCTGGAACTTGGCATGAGCGGCTTCCAGGACGTGGTCGTCGGGTGGGGCGGGGGTGTGGTCGTGCGGGAGCGAGGTGGTCATCAGGGCCTGGACGCGGTCGGTTTCGAGGTGCCGAAGTAGTCGTCGGCCCCGTGGGGTGGGCTGTTGAGGGCGGCCGAAGGCTGCCCTGGCGAAGAGGCGTGTGCCGATGTCGCGTTCCAGCCGCTTGCACTGTGTGACCAGCGCGTTGGGCTCGGTCTTCAGGTGGTGGGCGGCGCTGTCGAGGGACGGGAAGCGCATGGCGATCTGGAAGCGGTGGAGGCGGAGCCAGCCGTGAAGGGTGCCTTCGACGGCGGATCGGACGTCGCGGGGGAGGCTGGTGTCGATCTTGGCGGTCATGATGGTGCGGCTGTGCACTCCTGGGGGCCGGAGGGGGATGTTCAGGTGCTTGAGGCGTCGGCGGACCGTCTCGTCTTCGGTGCCGAGTTCTTCGGCGATGTCGAGGGTCGAGCGCTTGTGGGTGAGGTATTGCTCGCGCAGCCAGGTCTCGTCGATGGGGAAGGGTTTGCGGGTGCGGCGGACGGTGAAGCCGAGGGTGCGGGCTTGGACGACGGCGATGTGGCGGGGGATTCCGGTTTCTTGTGCGATGCGGGTCAGGGTTTTGTCGCGGTCGACGTACTCGCGTTGCAGGAAGCCGGCGGTGAGGACGTCCTTGGCCTGCTGGTGGAGGCGCCAGGAGCCGACACTGGATGACCTGCCCCACTCGCGGGGTTCGCGGGGGACCTGTTCGAGTGCGAACCGGATATGGGTGAGGGTGGTGTCCAGCTGCCTGGCCGCTTCTCGGGGCGCCCGCTGTTCGGTGATGACGATGCGGCGTACTTCTTCCAGGTCGATGTCGTCGAGGCGTCGGCCGGGGAGGTCGAGTCCATCGGCGCATTCTTGCGGCGGTTCCCAGGTCAGGGGCTCGTCGATGTTCAGGTCGTGCAGGATGCCGATCGCGTGCTGATGCAGAGCGTCTCGCTGGTCGAGGGTCAGGGAGGGCGGGAAGGCGAAGTACCGGGATCGGTCGGGTGCCGACCGCAGGACGAGGGGGTGGCGTGGATCGGTCAGGTCGGAGCCGGTGAGGAGCTGGTTGAGGTAGCGCTGGGCATTGAGGTAGCGGGGGGCCTGGGTGGTCTTGTTGTTGAGCTGTTCACCGGGCTGGGTGCCGGTGCGGAAACAGAGCTCGCGCCATTGGTCGGGGCTGATCGGGGCCGCGGGGACGAGGCGCCGGCGACGCTCGTAGTCGATGGGGCTGCCGTGGTCGTCGAGGTGGTGGGCGAGGTTGCAGAGTGCGGTGAGCACGTCCGGGTGGCCGGACTTGAGGGCTCGCTGCAAGGTGAGGGTCATGGCGTTCGGCAGGTGGGGTCCCAACCGGTCGGTGACGCCGCGTGCCCGCAGGACGGGTTCTCCGGGCAGCAGGAGCAGTGCGGCGGCGATGCCGCGGAAGAGGTTCTCCTGCATTCCCTCCCGGGGCATGAGCCGCACTGTCCAACCGGGCCAGAGGAGCTGCGGAACGTGCCGGATGCGTGCACTCGCGCTGTGATCACCGGGCTCGGGGACGCGGGCGTGTGGGGTGGAGGAGGAGAAACGGATGCGGTCCAGGGCGCCCATGATCTGGTCGCCGGCGTGCAGGAACCGGTGCTGTGTGCCAGGTGAGAGCTGGGACCACTGTTCGGCGGTCATGCCTCGGGGGATCACCTTGTTCGGGGTGTCGTGCCGGGCTCGCAGGACGTGGAGAGTGTGGGCGGCGAAGGTTTCATCGGATGTGTCGAGGAAGGGCAGAGCCGCGTGAGCGATGACGCCACTCACGACGGCGCCGAGCGGCTTGGCCCGGTCGGCGGGAGTCCGCGTAGCCAACGGCCTGCGGTGCCACTGTTCTCGGACCACCGGGCCCATCGCCTGGATGTCGTTGCCGTCGATCGTGTGCATCAGCCATGACGTGCACTGGTTCAGGTCGGCCAGCACCGTGTGGGCCGTGGACGGGCCGACGAGCAGGATGTCGACGCGGCGCTGGGCGGCGAGCAACGGGTGATCGGAGTCCAGCTCAAGGAGCTTGGCACTGGTCAGGTCGGTGCCGCAGACCGACGCGAGCCGGGAGCCGAGGGTGCAGGTTCCCGCCGGGAACCGGAGGGTGTGGCCCGGCAGCCTGACGCGTACTCCTTCGCCGCAGCCGGGGCAGGTGTCGTGCAGCATGGCCTGGTGGACGGTGCAGGCGAATGTCCAGGGCAGCCACCACTTCAGCAGCCAGCGTCCTTCCCGCTCGGCGAGGCACTGGGGACAGAACCGGCATCGTCGCTGCCGCCTGGGGCTGAAGGGGAAACCGCTGTCGATCACCGCGTGATCGAGACGGCCGGCCGGAAGACCGGTGCGGACCTCCAGCTCGCGCAGCACGGAGACGGGCAGGTCGCTGACCAGCAGGCGGGTGAGGTAATGCCGGGACAGGCCAAGGACGCGCAAGAACGTGGAGAACGTCAGGCCGTTGCGGCGGCTCATCGCCTCCAGCCAGCTGTCCAGACCCTCGCCGTCCAGGATCGGCATCCGCAGGGGCAGCACACGTGTTTCGGTCACGAGGCATCACCGAGCGCGGAAGTGATCTTCGCGTGGGCCATGGTGGCGGCCAGCTGCTTGCGGGCCTGCTCGGATGCCTCATCGAGTCGGATGCCGTCGAGGACCTCGCGGGTGACGGCTTCCGTGCCGGTGCGGATCGCGCGGTAGCAGCCGCGCATGAGCAGCGTGAAGTACGACCCGATGTGCCCGCTGGTGCGTTCGAAAAGGTAGTCGGCGTTGCGCAGCAGCATCCCGGGCCGGTGTTCGGCGAGGACGAGTCGGCGTTCAGGGGACTTGATCAGGCTCCGCCAGTGGCGTCGGCCCTGCTCGATGTCGAAACGGAACGGATCGACACCCAGGCGGGTCCAGCGGCGGGCGGTCTGGGCCAGGGCCACGTTCTTGCCGGTCAGGCCGTCGGCGAAGAACCGCCGCTCGGCCAGGCCGACACCGACATAGATGAAGGTGACCGGCAGCTCGTTGGCGAGCCACTTGAGATGGTTCGACACCGCCAGGCCGTCGCGGCGGTCCAGATCGATGAAGTGGATGTCGTCGATGATGCCGAGCTGGGTCTCGCAGGACAGGACGCAGTCCAGAGCGTGACTCGCCAGGGCCGCGGCGTTCGCCCGGTCGGTGGCAGGGTGGCCGTAGTACTCGCAGATCATCCGGTTCAGAGTTCGCAGGGTGGTGTTGGAGGTCAGACCGACACGGAAGACGGGGATGCGTTCGTGTCCGGCCTCGGTGACCGTGGACAGGCGGCGCATCTGCTGGCGGTCCAAGTCGCGGCCGAACAGGTTGGCGATGGTGGTCTTGCCCAGGCCCGGCAGCGCGTCGATGACGGCGGCGGAACGGATGCGGTCGCCGTCCTGTCGGTTGCTGGCGACGATCTGTTCGAGTTCGTCGTGGATGCCCGCGAGCTGCGGCGTCTGCACGATGCCGAAGTTCGCGTGCCAGTCGTGCCGCGAGTCGTTGTAGTCCTCGGCTGCCGCCTCGCCCAGCGCGGCCAGTTGGGCCCGGGTCAGGGTCTCGGGCCGCTGGCGCGGCGGGGCGTCGGCGAAGCGGCGCCAGCCCTCCTTGCGGGAGAGGCTGAACAGTTTGGGCTGCCTCACTCGATCACCTCGAAGGCGTCGGCGTAGAAGTCGTCGCCCTCGGGGGCGTCGAACAGCTCGTCCTCCTCGTCGCTGTCCCCGGCCGGCAGCTCGGGCACCAGCCTCAGCTCCGGGGGCGTCAGGGGGCCCGCCTGCTCGGGCAGCACCGGCAGAGACAGAGCGCCGCGTTCTGCCGACAGCCGCACCGCCATGCGGCGTTCGCGCCGGTCGGTGACCATGCCCTGGTCCCAGCGGGCCAGAAGATCCGCGAGCGCCTGCGAGGCGTCGACGTGCCGGCCTCGCGAGCGGCCAGACGGCGGGCGTATGCTGCGGCCTCTCCGCTGAAGGCCATCTTCAGCGCGGGAGCGTGTTCCCAGTGCAGCGGATGCCAGGAGTCGTCGGCCGGGTCCTGGAAGTAGACGAAGCGCACGTCGTCGGGGTTGACGTGGATCGGCCACTGCCGTCCAAGGCCGGTGTAGGGGCTGGGTGCGTTGCGGTAGCCGTCCAGCGAGGGACCGTTGTAACGCAGGCCATCGACCTCGACCCCGTAGTGCTGGATCGTGCGCGGTTTGACCGCGAGAAACTGGAAGGCCAGGTCCGGCGAGGCCGGCATGCGGAGACGCCCGGCGCGGGCCAGACCGATGCGCAGCATCTCCAGCGGCGACAGCGACAGCCTCGGCCACTGCGGGATGACCAGGCCGTCGTGCTCACGACGGTGGTAGACCTCAGTGATCCACTCGCGGATGACCTCCTCCACCTCGTGGATGAAGAAGAACGCCGCGTCCTCGACCGCCTGTCCGCGGCTGTGGACGTCGGGCCCCTTGTAGGCGGGAAGGTGCTGGATCAGCCCCTCCCGCAAGGTGCGGAAGAAGCGTTCGACGGTCGGCTTGTCCGTGGGCTTCTTGGGCTGGGCCGGCTGAATGGACATCCCCAGCCGCGTGCAGACCCCGATCACGTGCGCGGACATGAACGCCCGACCGTGGTCGATGACCAGCGTTTCCGGCGGACACAGCCCGCCGCCAGGGGCGGGCCCGTCCTCGGTGAACACCACCTCGTCCCACAGCCCGTGGTAAGGAGACAGCGCGGGCTGGATCGTGTCATCCAGCGGAGGGCAGACCGCCTCGAACAGCACGCCGGCGACGTCCACCGCCTTCGTCGAGCAGGCCGTCACCCGCAGGCCGACGATGCAGCGTGAGAACAGGTCCTGGGCGACGGTGAGCTGGAGCGGAACCCAGCGGCAGGTCACCGGTTCCATGGCGTAGATGTCCAGGTCCTGGGTGTCGAGCACGACGTACTCACCGGGCCGGGTGGCCCGCAGCCGCCCGTAGGTGCCCTGCGGCCTCTCCGCGATCGAGCGGCGGGCTTTAGCGCTGCCGGAGACCGCGTTCGTGCCCTTGGCCAGCCACGCGAGCCGGGCGTAGGCCGTGCTCCGGGACGGGACACGAACCGTCCCCTTCCCATACTCGCCGTTCAGCCGTTCCTCAGCCTGCAGCAGCAGAGCCGACCTCGTGGGAGTCGAACCGGCCACCGACTCCGCCATCACCCGACGCACCGCCTCCTCCCAACGGGGATCGACGCTTGAGACCCTCCCCGCGCGGGCATCGACGAGGCCGGCCTCACCGCTCTCCCGGTAGGCGGTCAGCCACCGCTGAAGCGTGCGAGTCGAGTTACCCAGCTCAGCGGCCTTGGCCGCAGTCCGGTCCTGCAACGGAAGACCGGGATCGTATGTGGGCCTGGGCTCCGTCGGCAGAGCACTGCCGGGGTGCCCGGACCGGTAGCCGCTGAGCACCTCGCGGACGTGCCCCGCCCGTTCCTCCAGACGCTGACGCTGGTTGGCCGACAAGCTCGCCAGCAGCATGCCAACCCCCTCCGCGGAAGCAGGTGCGGCCTCACCGATCGACCGGGCCCCGGCTGCGAGCCGCCCGAGCGGAACGGAGCTGTACTCACCCGTCCGTTCATTGCGGACCGTCGTCCGCAGACCCTCGACGTCCACGACCTCGACTACATCACCGCCGAAGAAGACCCGGGCCCCCGGGAACAGGGTCATCGCGTACGCGTTCATGCCGCCACCCCGATGCGGCTCGCACGGCTCAGCGGAGCACGCAGGTCGGTGACGAGCTGACCGGACCAGACCAAGTACAGGACGACCGGCCGGACGATCTCGCACGGCTGTCCGTCCAGCGCGGCCTCGATGCCGCCGATCGTCGGCTGGTCCACGGCAACCTCCAGCACACGCGCGAAGAGCGAGGTCTCCACCAAGTCGCGGCGCCGGTAGCCAGCCAGGAAGCGCACGTTCTCCACGACGGCAGGTTCGGCCCCCGACCAGGTCTCATAGACCCAGCCGCGGCGCGAACACACCTGACGTGTCCAGTCGAACTGAGCGATCACCTTGGGATCCTTCATGTGTGAGGGGGCTTTGACGTCCACGACGGTCACCAGACCGTCGGCATGGACGAGGAACAGATCGGGAACGTGGCGGCGGATGCGCGTACCGTCCGAGCCGACCAGTTGGAAGGGCTGGGCCGCGATCTCCGTGACGTCACTGGCGAAGTCGGCGATCAGGATGCGGGCGAGTTCCAACCGGCTCTCGTAGGCCACCATCCGGCCCGTCGTCGCGGCGTGGTACCAGCCCGAATAGTGCTTCTGGCCCCGGTACCAACGGAACTCGCGTACGGGCAGTCCTCTGGCGACCTCGTCCACCGGGACCCGGTCGAGCGCAGCCTCGACCAGCCGTCCGTTGCCCCGTCGATACGTGACCCGGACCGTCCGGCTATCTGTCGCGTCCTCGTCGCCCGTTCCAGACCCCATGGTCGCCCCTTCGTGTCCGATGTCTTCGACACCAGGACACTGGCCGCCACCAGCGCTAGCCTGAGCGGAAAGGCGGACAAACCAAACGAAAGACTGGACCGCGGACGGCCAGCGTGACGCTGGCGCCGAGGTGGGGGCGGCACGGGGCCGGAGAAGCTGCGAAGGTGCGGGATGTTAGCTTCCTTCCCATGGTGGAGCACCAGGAACAAACCAGGGCGGCCTACGACGGAGTCGTCGAGTTGTATGCGTCGATGTTCGCCAATCGGCTGGAGACGCAGCCGTTCGCGCGGAACATGATCGGCACCTTTGCCGAGCTGGTGCGCGGGACGGGAATCCCAGGGGCGGCCGACGTCGGGTGTGGGCCCGGACATCTGACGGCCATGCTGCACGACTTGGGGCTGGACGCCTTCGGACTCGACCTCTCCCCGGCTATGGTCGACCACGCCCGCCGGGCCCATCCGGCGCTGCGGTTCGACGAGGCGCGGATGGAGGCTCTGCCGGTCGAGGACGGCGCGCTCGGCGGCGTGCTGGCCCACTACTCAATGATCCATACCCCGCCTGGGGAACTGCCCGCGCTGCTTGCCGAGCAGGTACGTGTCCTGGCGCCTGGGGGCCTGCTCTTGGTCTCATTCTTCGCGACCGACGGACCGGAGCCGGTCCGCTTCGACCACAAGGTGACGCCTGCCTATAGCTGGCCGGTGGACCGGTTCGCCGAATTGCTGGCTGGGGCTGGGCTCGTCACGGTCGCCCGGCTGATCCACGACCCGGCCTCCGAGCGGGGCTTCCTCGATGCCCACTTGCTGGCCCGCCGCCCCTAGAGCGGGGTAACGACAGCGCATCGTGGGCGTCGCCTCGATCCGCATCTGGCCCCCAGACCCGGTCATATGGTCACGGGACAGGCCGCAGTAGAGACTCAGCTGAACGAGTCGGACGACAAGTCGATGACAAATCACTTGGACAACGACATCTCTATTCGGAACCTACACGGCTGACCGCTCGGGCGCCGCGAACCAAGATCGATTGTCAGTGGTGGGTGAGAAGGTAGAAGCATCAAACCGGAACACCGGAACGAGGGGGAGTTGTGATGTCCGGAAGCCAGAACTACATCAATCACGTTGCTCTAGTGCTCGATGCCAGCTCGTCCATGTCGCACCTGAGCCACAAGGTCGTCGAAGTCGCCGATCAGCAGATCGCGTACCTTGCCCGCCGGTCGAAGGAACTCGACCAGGAAACCCGTGTCACGGTGTACGTCTTCGCCGACAAGGTGAGTTGCGTCATCTACGACAAGGACGTGCTGCGCATGCCGTCGCTGAAGCAGCTGTACCGGACCGGTGGGATGACGGCCCTCCTGGCGGCCGCCCTGAAGTCGCAGCACGAGCTGGCCCAGACGGCCCAACTGTACGGCGACCACAGCTTCCTGACGTTCGTGCTGACCGACGGACAGGAGAACGCGAGTCACCGCTGCCCGGACTCCCCCGCCAGGGATCCCCGCGAACTGGTCCAGGCCGTGGCCCGGATGATCGAGACACAGCAGGACAACTGGACGCTGGCCGTCCTGGTGCCCGACCAGATGGGCAAGCGCGAGGCCATGCAGTGCGGATTCCCCAGGGACAACATCGCGATCTGGGACGCCACGAGCACGCAGGGCCTGGAGGAGGCCGGGCAGGTCATCCGTCAGGCCACCGAGAACTTCATGATGGGCCGCACCCAGGGCATCCGGGGATCGCGCGCGGTGTTCTCCACCGGTGCGGAAGCGGTCAACCAGGACACCATCAAGGCGGCCGGCCTCACGCCGGTCGATCCGTCGAAGTACCAGCTGATACCGGTGGCCCGCAACGCGGCCATCAAGGAGTGGGTCGTCGAATGCGGGCACACCTACCGGACCGGTGCGGCGTTCTACCAGCTGAGCAAGTCGGAGAAGATCCAGGCGCAGAAGCAGATCGCGGTGCTGGAGAAGAAGACGGACCGCGTGTTCACGGGACCCGAGGCACGAACCCTGCTCGGCCTGCCCGACGCGGAAGCCCGTGTCAAGCCGGACCACAATGACCACTTCACCATCTTCGTGCAGAGCACCAGCGTCAACCGGAAGCTCGTGCCCAACACGCGGCTGCTGCTCATGCTCTGACATGCCGTGAAGGTGATGGGGTGCCGGAGGCCCGCCGCCCCCGGCATCCCCTCTCGGCAACGCAGTCGGCCTTCGTCGGCGGTGACAGACCGAGCGTCAGTGCATCAGGGGTGACAGCCCGAGTTCGCGCTCGCCGAGCGGGGTGAAGAAGCGCTCGACATCGGTGTCGGTGACCTCGGCCAGGGTCTTCGGGGACCAGCGCGGCCGGCGGTCCTTGTCGACGACCTGGGCGCGGATTCCCTCCACCAGGTCGGGCATGTCCAGGGCAGCGCAGGAGACGCGGTACTCCTGGTTCAGGACCAGCTCCAGCGGGCCGAGCTTCCGTGCGCGGCGAAGGGAGGCGAGGGTGACCTTGAGGGCGGTCGGCGACCTGGCGGGCAGGGTCTCCGCGGCCTCTTCGGCGGCGGGGTCGCCGTGCGCGAGCAGCCGACGCACGATCTCCTCGACGGTGTCGGCGGCGTAGCAGGCGTCGATCCAGTCGCGCCGGGCGGCCAGGACGCCCTGCGGGGGTGTCCGCACATGGCCGTCCAAGGCGTCCTCCACGGGCAGCTCGGCCAGGGCGTCGAGGAACTCCGGCAGTGAGGCCGTCGGCACGTAGTGGTCCGCGAGTCCGCACCACAGCGCATCGGCAGCCCCGACCTGAGTGCCCGTCAGGGCGAGATGCGTACCCGACTCCCCGGGGGCCAGGGCGAGCAGATGGGTGCCGCCCACGTCCGGCACGAAGCCGATGCCGGTCTCCGGCATGGCGACCCGGGACCGCTCGGTGACGACACGGACGCTGCCGTGCGCGGAGACACCGACGCCGCCTCCCATCACGATGCCGTCCATCACGGCGACGTACGGCTTCGCGTAGCGGGCGATGCGCGCGTTGAGGCGGTATTCGTCGCGCCAGAACGCGGCGGAGGCCGTGCCGTCGCCGTCGCGGGCGTCGTCGTGGATGGCCCGGATGTCACCGCCGGCACAGAGGCCGCGCTCCCCCGCGCCGGTGATGACCACGGTCTCCACGGCAGGGTTCCGCTCCCACTCGGTGAGGGCCTCGTCGATGCGGCGGACCATGGTGTGCGTCAGGGCATTGAGGGCCCGGGGCCGGTTGAGTGTGATGTGGGCGGCGCGCCCGCTGGTGTGGAAGACGACCGGTTCCGGTTCTTCGGCTCCGCTCCCCGGGACGCCTCCCCGGGGCTCCGCGCCCCGATGGCGCGCATGGCTTGTCGATTCCCTTCCCATCACGTGGGGCTCCTTCGTCCGCCTCTGCCGGCGCCGGATCATCTCGCCGCCACCGCGGACCCTACGGTGCCTGACGACCGAGCGTGCCACGGGCCCCGCCTCGGGCCCGAGAGCCGGCGCGTCACCGTCCCGGCCCGGCGCTCCGCATCGAGGGGCGGAGGACCATGAGGGAGTGTTCCGAGGTCGCCACCATGGCGAAGGGGAACCGGTCGAGCTCGAGACAGAGCGCGACGTCATCGGGGTGGACGCCCCGACGCACGCCCTCCGCCAACTCGGAGGCGGCACGCGACTCACCGGCACGCCGGAGGAAGCCGGCTGCCTCCGTCCCGGCCTCGGTAGCCCTCATGGCGATGTACTGGGCGCACGCCAGGTCCTCATCGGCCTGCCCGTCCTCGCCGGTGACCACGAACGTGACGCGGTCGCACTCGCGCGTCCGCAGGACCCGGGCCGTTGCCTCCGCCACCACGAAGCCGGCGCACAGCACCAGCGACGCCTCCCTGACCGCGAGGGCGCCGACCGTCCCTGCCGTGGTCTTCTGCACGACGGTCCGCCCGGCGAGGTCGGCGGAGCGGAGCAGTCCCGGTGAGTTGACGGCGTCGAACCCGGGCGCGGGCGGACCGTCCTTGAGCGTCACCCAGTCGGGGTTGCGGGCCTTGAGCGCCAGGGCGTCGTCCAGCGACTGCGCGAGCACGATCTTCTCCGCCCCTCGGCCGAAGGCCCAGGCGGCCACCGTGAAGGCACGCATGACGTCGACCACGACGGCCACGGACGGGGCTTCGGCGAGCTCCGGAATGCCTGAGAACTGAGTCTCCATCGGATGATGATCGCGCATGCCCTTCCCGCGTCGTCCAGGATGCGGAGAACAGGCCGGCGTCATGGATGACCGGGCGCCGATCAACGGACTGAAGGTGTGCGCTACATTTTGCCTCTCCTTGATCTCTACGCTTCGGAGTTGGCAACCCCATGAGCGACATCGTCAACGGACTCGGGCGGGCCACCGCGTACGGCGGTCTGGGACTGGTCCTGTTGCTCCTCGGCATCGTCCTGGTCGACGTGCTGACGCCTGGAAAGCTCGGGCGGCAGATCTGGGAACAGCGCAACCGGAACGCGGCCACCGTCCTCAGCTCAGCGCTGCTCGGCATCGGCGGCATCGTGTTCACGTCGATCTGGACGACGTACGAGGACTTCGGCAAGGGGCTGGTCTCGACCGCGGCGTTCGGGCTGCTGGGACTGGTGATGATGGCGCTGGCGTTCCTGCTCGTGGACCTGGTCACACCGGGCCGCCTGGGTGCGACGCTGGTCGAGACGGAGCCTCACCCCGCGGTCTGGGTGACGGCCTCGTGCAACCTCGCTGTGTCCGCGATCATTTCGGCGTCCATCGCCTGAACCGCCGACGAGGCGATTCTCGACGCACAGTGAACGCACCGGCACTGTTCCACCTCTTGAAGGGCGGAAGCCCCCAACGGAGAGGAACGTGCCGTGCGTTCACCCAGACGTATACGCTCACGCCTGTACCCGGCCGGGTCGGTGGTCCTGGCCATGGCTGCCGCCGGATCCGTGCTCGCGGGGCCGGCCGGCTCCGCCGTCGCCGCCGAGACGGGCGTACGGGCCGATCTGCGGGCGGATGTGAACCGCGACGGGCGGGTCGACGTCACCGGGGGCAGCGACAACAAGGGTGAGGACAGCTGGTCCGTCGACCGCGGAGCCGTGTTCCTGCCCAACATCGATGACGACTCCAAGCGGTGCCCGGCGACCGCGCCCGATGGCGAGCCGCTGTCCGACGCCGAGCTGGCCGCGTGCAACGACGGCTCCGACACGAAGGTCAACGGCACCGCGGACGCGGCCGACCTCGCCCGGGTCCGTTCCGTGCCCCTGCCCGGCCTTGCCGCGGACGCCACGGGCAGTCTGAAGATCGGCACGGGAGGCAAGCACGCGCACCTCTTCCTCAAGCGTGCCGGCAGGTGGATCCCGGTGACGTCCGGGACCCGGCTGACGGCCGCCGAGTTGCGCGCCGGCGCGGAGTTCGGTGTCGAGGCCACCGACGTCGTCCGCGACACCGCGCAGTGGGACGGCCGTGCGGTGGTCCGGCTGACGGTGACGTCCGGACGGAAGTCCGCCTCCGACGCCGTGACCCTGCGCGTCGCGCCGCTGCTGACGCAGCATCACCTTCAGGACACCCGGCAGGTGATGGTGTCCAAGGTCCAGGGCGACGGCCCGGACAGCCGTCTGCAGCGCGAGTTCGTCAGCGCGTTCGAGAAGGAGGTCAGGAAGGCCGGGGTCACGACGCCCCTCATCACCTTCGAGATGTACGCCGACCGCTGGGCCCAGGACTTCGTCGAACCGGCCTACGTCAGCATGACCGGGCCGGGTGGTCAGCGGCAGGTGATGCGCGTGATGCTGCGTTCCGCCCAGCCGCACCGTGATGCGGGCCGGGAGCTGTTCGAGAGGATGCGCGGCCGGGACATGGGTGTCGTGGAGGTGACCGACGGGGCGGAGCCCGACGACTGGTCGCTCAATTCCATGGGGAACCTGGAGACCATTCCGCCCTACGCACACGGCGGACGCTCCTTCCCGGCCGGGCGGATCATCATGGGCGAGCGCAAGGACAGCGGGGCGCGCCCGTCGAAGGTGATGCGGACGATGCTCACGGCGCAGGGGTTGCAGAACCCGCTGCTGCTGGACACCTCCTGGCTGGGCGTGGGGCACGTCGACGAGTTCGTGCAGTTCCTGCCCGCCGACACCCCGCGCGGCTGGCGCATCGGCATCGCCGACCCGCGGTCGGGGCTGCAACTGCTCCGCGACGCCCAACGCGACGGCCACGGCACAACGAAGATGTTCTCCGTCCCGGGCCGCAGTGACACTCCGGCGCCCAAGGAAACCATCGACCAGGCGCTCGCCTCCCGTCACCTGGTGGCGGACAACGAGATGGCGGCGCGTCGCATCGCGGCCAACCTGGAGATCCTCAAGCGCGAGACAGGGGTCACCGACGAGGAGATCGTGCGGGTACCCGCGCTGTACACCCGTGACTCGGAGGCTCTGACCGCCGACGGACAGGAGGTTCCCGTGCCGCGTCTGACGCGCATGGGCGCCGGTTCCGACCTCGTGGACAGCCTCCGTGAGCAGGGCCAGCAGAAATGGCTCGCGGAGAACCCCGCCCGGCGGGCGGCGGCTCCGGCGACGGTGAGGACCAGCGCATACGTTCCCGGTGCGGTCAACGGCGTGCTCCTGGCGCGCGACCGCTACCTCGCGCCCCGCCAGTGGGGACCGGTCATCGGCGGCCAGGACATCTTCACGGAAGCCGTCACCGCCGCCTACCAGCGGGCCGGCCTGAAGGTCTCGTACATCGACGACTGGTACACGTACCACCTCGGTATGGGCGAGGTGCACTGCGGCACCAACACCCTGCGCGACGCGACGGCCGTATGGTGGCAGCGACCCGTGGCGAGTCGCAACGAGGCGTAGGCAGCGGCTGGTCACCGGCTGCGGATGCCGTCGGCTCGTCACCGCGCCGGATCAGTGCCCGGCCGCCGCCTTCACCAGGGCGACCGCCACACCGATCACCGCGTCCGCGAGGCCAGCCACAACCGCCGCCAGGACGCCGCCTCCCATCCGCAGCCCGCCCAGACAACCCCACAGGAAGAGGGAGAGGACACACACCCCCGCCGCCGTCAACAGCGCTGTGTTCAGGGACAGGACGTCCAGCGCGGCCAGAGCGATCAGTACGGCCGGGCCCACGGCGCAGGACAGCAGCGGGCTGCTGACGTACAGCATGCGGCGCAGCTCACGGCCGGTGGCGAGGTGGCGGTGGACCGTCCGGTGCGCCTGCTGGTCGGCGACGAACGCCGCGAGCCACAGGCCCAGTGCGGTCGTCAGTACCGTGGCGACGGCGCCGAGGGAGCCCACGTCACCGAGGGACAGTCCGACCACGACGGCGATCATCGTGATCGTCGCGTAGATCCGCTCCTTGAGACGGTCCGCCAGTACACCGGCCTCCGTGCCGGGCGGCACATCCGCTCGCCGGTCGTCCACCACCTGGTGCCCCTCACCTGTTTCAGGACGCGGGTCACGCGCGCCCGCTTCGTCGTCGCGGCATCCGCGTCGCGCGTACGCCGGTCGCGGCTACCAGCATGCCTCCCGCCGCCGCCCGGGACCGGTAACGCCGCTGCGTCCGGGCGGTGGAGCTACAGCTCTGCGGGGCGGGTGAACCCGTAGGCGCGCTCGACCTCGGCCACGTGGAGCGCGAACGAGGCGTACCAGCGCTCGCGTCCGCGCGCACGGGCCAGGATGTGCTCCGCGTGATTCCGCCAGG
Organism: Streptomyces sp. NPDC012474; assembly: GCF_042955185.1. Taxonomy (NCBI): domain Bacteria; kingdom Bacillati; phylum Actinomycetota; class Actinomycetes; order Kitasatosporales; family Streptomycetaceae; genus Streptomyces; species Streptomyces sp. NPDC012474. The sequence continues at coordinate 123,148 of NZ_JBIBEP010000018.1, read as the reverse complement.
CCGCGATCGATTCCTCGTCCCTCCAGTACGACACCGTGATCCCCAGGCCGTTCGCCCCGCGGGCGGAGCCGACGCCGAGGAATCCCGGCTGGTCGGCAGCCAGTCTCATCATCCGCTCGCCCGTCTCCGCGTAGCCGTTGTCGCCTGCGGTCCGCACAGCGGTGAACACCACGGCGTAGTAGGGCGGGGCGGGCAGCGACGCGGGCGCGGCATCGGTCACGGGGGTCCTCCAACAGTGGTCGGCCGGCCGTGCCGACGGCCCCGAGGGCACCTTCACCCGCGCGTCCTGTCACACGGCTGAGACGACCCACCGGGCACTGTGCGCGGTCGCACCTCAGTGGCGGACCAGACAGAACGGATGCCCCGCCGGGTCGGCACAGATCCGCCAGCTCCGCCCGCCCGTACCGGCGTCCAGCAGCGTCGCTCCCCGGGCCAGCACCTGCTTCTCCGCCAGGTCCAGGTCGGCGACGGTGAAGTCGAGGTGGAACTGCTGCGGCCTGGCCGGGTCGGGCCACACGGGCGGCCGGTAATCCGCCGCCCGTTGGAAGGCCAGGACGACACCGGACGCCGTGTGCAACGTCGCCCAGGCGTCGCTCACCGCCCACCGCCGGTCCGGCTGGTTGACGGTGCCACCGAGAAGCGACCGGTAGAACGAGGCCAGCTCCAACGGTTCCGGGCAATCCAGCACCACGCACTGCAGATCAGCGATCACGGACCGATCCTAGGGCGGAGCGCTTCGCCGGCTCTCGGCAGGTCGAAGAGCCACCGCCCGGGTGAGACCGGGCCCGGGGGTGTCACCGGGTGCGGGATGCGAGGTACTTCTCGACACCCGGCGCGGTGTGGGCGTCCTCCACGTTCACCGCGGCTCCGACCGCCTTGGCATCCGGCTTGTGCACGTATGTCGAGGTGTTCGCGGGCCGCGCCTTGTCGGAGAAGTTCTGTGCGGTGCCGAGGCCGACGTCGACGCTGGACTGGGAGCGGTGGGCCTTGACCACGCCCTCGCGGGACAGGCTGCCGTTCTCACAGGCCTTCTTCAGATCCGTGCCCATCAGCTGAGCGGCGTTGTAGCCGGAGAGCACGCCGGAGTCGACGAGGGAGTCCGGGTACTTCTTCTTGTAGGCGGCGACCATCTCGCGCACTCCGGCCAGGTCGGAGCTGACCGCGGGTGCCGCGCTGACCACGTTCAGCAGGGCCGCCAGGGCGGGGGCGGCCGGAGTCTTCATCAGCTGCGGGGCGTAGCCGGGGGCGCTGCTGACGACGGGAACCTTCAGGCCCCGGGAGGCCGCGACGCCGACCAGTGAGGCCGTCTGGGCCGGTCCCGCGCTGATCAGGATCGCCTTGACGCCCTCCTTGCGCAGGGCCGAGACCTGCGCGGACAGATCGGTGTCCGTGGCCTTGATCTTCTGGCCGGCCAGCTTCAGTCCCGCCTTCTCCGCGGCCCATCGTGAGCCTTCCAGCGCGTTGGCGCCGTAGTCGCCCTCGAAGTAGACGTGGCCGATCGTGTCGCCCTTGGCGAGTCCCTTGGTGCGGGTGAGGAAGTCGACCGCGGCGATCATGTCGATGTCGTAGGTGGTGCCCAGGACCTGGACCGCGTCGCGGTCGAGCAGGGAGGCGGCCCAGGCCTGCGGGAAGGTGAGCACCCTGTCCCGCTCGATGTCGTCGAGCAGCGCGGCCATCACGGGCGAACCGATGACCTGCGGCAGTGCCACGACGTCCGCGGAGAGGTCGGCGTAGGCGGTGACGGCCTTCTGGACGTCGTAGCCGTGGTCCTTGACGACGATCTCGATGCGCCGGTCGCAGATGCCGCCGCGGGCGTTGACCTCGTCCGCCCACATCTGCTGGGCCTGCACGATGCTCTTGCCGAGGGTCGCGTAGGGGCCGGTGAGGTCCGTCAGGGCGCCGAGCCTGATGGTCTTGCCGGTCACTCCGGGGCCGGTCTTGATGCCGTCGGCGCCGTCGTCGGCGCTCCCGGAGGAGCCGGCCTTGGAACTGCATCCGGTGCCCGCGAGCAGCAGGGCGGCGAGGGCCGCGGCCAGGAGCGTTCCGGTGCGCGGTGCGGCGCGGTGCGTGTGGTGGTGCGTGGGCTTCACGGGGTGGGCTCCTTGGCTCGTACGGCCGACGTGGGCGGATGGGACGGGAAGGTGCTGCCGGCGGGTGATGGCGCGGCCCGGCGGCCGCGCAGGCGCGCGCGCAGGCGGCGGACCAGGCCGTGCAGGCCGTCGGGGGCGAAGAGGAGGATGAGGACGATCGCCGCTCCGTAGAGGTAGCGGGCGGCCTCGGTGGGGCCGACCGTGCCGTCGGTGGTGCCGGGCGCGGCCACCAGTGGGAGTTGGTCGGCGTAGCGGGTCATCAGCAGGGGCAGCGCGGTGACGAAGACGGCGCCCGCAGTGGCTCCGGCCACCGATCCCAGCCCGCCGATGACGATCATGGCGAGGTAGTCGACCGACAGCACGAGGCCGAAGTAGTCGGGCACGACGCGGCGGAAGGAGAGGGCGAGCATCACTCCGGCCAGGCCCGCGTACATCGACGACACCACGAAGGCCGCCGAGCGGTAGCGGGAGACGTTCACGCCCATCACGGCGGCCGCGGTCTCGCTGTCGCGCAGCGCCACCAGGGCGCGTCCCGGACGGCCGCGAAGCAGTCCGCGGGCGGTGAACCAGGTGACCGCGAACAGCGCGAGTCCCAGGTACCAGAGCCGTTCCTCGGCGCCGAACGGGACGCCCAGCAGGGTCAGTTCGGAGTCCGCGGAGAAGGAGAAGCCGCCCAGTTCCAGCGGCGGCACCGAGCGGCCGTTGAATCCGCCGGTGACGGAGTCGGCGGTCAGCAGGACGTGGTGGCCGAGGAAGACCAGGGCGAGGGTGGCGACGCCCAGGTAGATGCCGCGCACCCGGCCGGCGACGGGGCTGAAGATCCCGCCGGCCGCACCGGCGAGCAGCACCGCGAGCACGGCGGCCACGGCGGTCGGCAGGCCCGGTCCGGGCTCACCGGCCAGCCAGACGTACCCGTAGGCGCCCACGGCCAGGAAGAAGGCGTGACCGAGGGAGAGTTGGCCCGCAGTGCCGGACAGCAGGCCCAGGCCCACCGCGCCCACGGCCGTCGCCATGGAGAACAGGCCGATGCGCAGCCAGAACGCGTCGAGGTAGAAGGGCAGGGCGCACAGGACGGTGACGGCCGCGAGGATCAGGCCCGGGCGGATCGCGCCGGCGCGCGGGAGTCGCTCAGACACGGACCGCCGCCTTCCCGCCGAACAGCCCCGTCGGCCGCACGAGCAGCACCAGGACCATCACCGCGTAGGGGGCGACGTCGCCGAACCCCTCGCCCAGGACGTGCAGTTCGGACTGGTAGCCCGCGACGAGCGCCTCGGTCATGCCGATCAGCAGACTGCCCGCGAGGGCGCCTGGCGGTGAGGCCATGCCGCCGAGGATCGCCGCCGGGAACGCCTTCAGGGCGATCTGGCCCGTGGTGCGCTCCAGGCCCGGCGCGGGGAACGCGGCGAGGAAGACCGCCGCCAGGGCGGCCAGCGCTCCGGCCAGGCACCAGGCCGTCATGCGGACCCGCACCAGCCGTACGCCCATCAGGGAGGCCGCCTCGACATCCTCGGCCGCGGCGCGCAGCGACAGGCCCCACGTGGTGTACCGGAACAGGGCGAAGACACCGGCGATGACCACGGCGGAGACCACGATCGCGGCGATACGGCTGTCCGCCACGGTCACCGGCCCGAGCCCGCTGACCGAGTCGCCCCACGGGTCGCCGAGCGAGAGCAGATCGCCGCCGATGCGCCGCGACAGGTCGGTGAGGATGAGGATGTCGACGCCGATGGTGACGATGGTCTGCACATGGGCGGTGTGCGGGTCCGGCCCGCCGGCCTGGAGCAGGAAGCGGTCCATGGCTCCGGCCACGGCCGCCGTCGCCAGGACGGACGTCGCCAGGGCCCCGGCGAAGCCGAGGTCGTCGTGGAGTACGGCGGTGAGGTAGCCACCGAGCAGGAGCAGGGAGCCGTGGGCGAAGTTCATGACGCCGGAGGCCTTGAAGATGATGACGAAGCCGAGGGCGACGAGGGCGTAGACCGAGCCCAGGGCGAGGCCGTTGAAGACGTTGTCGAGGAGGGAGGTCATGCCGCGTCCTCCTGCTCGGCGCCGGTGCCCAGGTAGGCGCGCAGCACCTCGGGGTCGCTGCGGACCTCGTCCGGGGCGCCGTGCGCGATGCGGCGGCCGAAGTCGAGGACGGTGACCTCGTCGGCGAGCCGCATCACCAGGCCCATGTCGTGCTCGACCAGGACGACGGACAGGCCGAGTTCGGCCCGTACGGTGTGCACGACCTCGGCCGTGCGGGAGCGTTCGGCCGCGTTCATCCCCGCGACGGGTTCGTCCAGCAGCAGGACGCTTGGCTCCAGGCAGAGGGCACGGGCGAACTCCACGCGTTTGCGGTCGCCGTAGGAGAGCAGGGCGACCGGGTGGTCGAAGTGCTGCGCGAGGCCGGTGAGTTCGGCGATCTCGCGGGCGCGGGCGAGGTGCTCGCGCTGCTCGCGTCGGGCGTGGGGCAGGCGCAGTGCGGTGGCGGCGAACCCGGAGCGGGACAGGGCGTGGCGGCCGAGCATCAGGTTGTCGGCGACCGTGCCCTGGGTGGTGACGATGTTCTGGAAGGTGCGGGCGACGCCGAGGGCTGCGATGCGGTGCGGGGCGAGCCTGGTCAGGTCGGCGTCCCCGAGCCGTACGGTGCCGGTGGCCGGGCGGCACAGTCCCGAGAGCACGTTGAAGCAGGTGGACTTGCCCGCTCCATTGGGTCCGATGAGGGCGTGGACGGAGCCCGGGGCGACGGTGAACGACACCGCGTCCAGGGCGGTGAGTCCGGCGAAGCGGACGGTCACGTCCGTCACGGTGAGTTCGGGCGGTGCGGTGGTGCGGACGGTCACGCGGCTCCCTGCCCCTCGGTGGTTCCGGCTCTCTGCGCTGTCTCGGTCGCTTCGCCGGTGGTCTCGCCCAGGTACAGGCGCTTCACGGCGTCCGTGCGGGCGAGGTCGGCGGCGGGTCCGGAGAGCCGGACCTCGCCGACCTCCAGGACGTGGGCGGTGTCGGCGAGGGACAGTGCCATGCCGGCGTTCTGCTCGACGAGCAGGACGGCGGTGCCCTGGGAGTTGATCTCGCGCACGACCTCGGCGATCCGGTGGACCATCTGCGGGGCGAGGCCCAGGGAGGGCTCGTCGAGCAGGAGCAGACGGGGCGCGGCCATGAGGGACCGGCCGATGGCGAGCATCTGCTGCTCGCCGCCGGACAGCAGCCCCGCCGCCTGCCGGGTGCGTTCGGCGAGGCGCGGGAAGAGCGTGAAGACCCGCTCCCTGGCCTGGGCGACCTGGTCGGGGCGGCGCCGCCCGAGGCCGAGGCCGCCGGAGCGCAGGTTCTCGTCGACGGTGAGCCCGGCGAAGACCCGGCGCCCCTCGGGGACCTGGACGACTCCGGCGCGCACCGCGGAGACCGGGTCGCGCCCGTCGAGTTCCGTCGCGCCGTAGTGGATACGGCCGGCCGTGATCGCGCCGCGGTGCAGGCGCAGGGTGCCCGACACCGCCCGCAGCAGGGTGGTCTTGCCCGCGCCGTTGGCGCCGAGCAGGGCGACGACCGTGCCGTGCGGGACGGTCAGGGACACGGAGCGCAGGGCGGACAGGGCGCGCCCGTAGGTCACGTCGAGGCCCTCGACGTGCAGGGCGGGCTCGTCGTCCGGTGGTGCTTCGGGCATCACGGCTCCTCGGATCCGTGCCGTCGGGCACGGGTGCTTCGGGGGAAGGGCAGCTCACGACAGCACGGGCGTGGGTGGGCGGTACAGGCGTTCGAGCCGGGTGGCTGCGTGGTCCCAACGGGGTCCGGCGGGGATTGTGCGGCTGCCCAGGGCGGGGCCGCGCGGCACGGCAGGCCCGGGTGCGGGGCCGCGAATCCCGACCTGCTCGGGAGCCGGGCCGCAAGGCCCGGCCTGCCCGGGTGCGGGGCCGCGAGGCCCGGCCGACCCAAGGGCGGGGCCACGAGACCCGACCTGCCCGGGTGCGAGGCCGCGAGAGCCGGGCGGATGCCGGGCGGATGCCGGGCGGATGCCGGGCAGGGGTGGGCGCTGCCGCGGGGCGTCGGCAGGCGGTGGCGGCGCTGCCCTGGCTGAGGGACCGGCGGGACGCGCGCGGCGTGACCCTGCGAGGTGCGCGCCGGGGAGATTCGCCCACCGGCGCCGCGGCGCCGGTGGAAGTCCGGTCAGCCGCGCAGGAGCCGTCGGGCCGTCAGGGCGAGGCTGATCTCCACCACGTCGTGCGGACGGGCCAGGGAGCGGCCGATGAGCTGTTCACAGCGGCGCAGCCGGTTCAGAACGGTGTTCCGGTGGCAGTAGAGCCGTTCACCGGCGCGCTGGGCGGAGCCCTCGCAGGCGAACCAGGCGACCAGGGTGTCCAGCAGGACGTCACGGTCGGCCGGTTCCAGGCGCAGCAGGGGGCCGAGCACCCTCTCGGTGAGGGTGGCGCCGAGTTCCGGGCAGGAGACGACCAGCGCCTCGGGCAGATGCTCGCCGAGCCGGACCGTGCCGCCGTCGGGCGGGCAGATGCTCAGGGCCAGGTCGGCCAGGCGCCGGGCGTCGCTGACGGCGGCGAGACCCGTCACGGCGCTGCCGACGCCGATCCGGCAGACCGCGGAGCCGTCGGTGGACAGGGTCAGTGCCGCGAGGGGGTCCCGGTCGGCCTCGCCGTCCCCCTCGTCGCCGACCAGGACGATGCCGTGGTCCACCTCCGCTCCCGCGTGCCAGTAGGCGCCACCGCCGGGCGGAGGGTCCTGCGGTCGGCCTCCGGCGACCGCGACGACGACGTACCGGCCGTGCTCCGGCAGGCACAGTCTCTCGGCCGTCTCGGGCAGGTCCGCTATCCGGCTCGTCCCCTCCAGGAGCGCCGCTGCGAGCAGGCGCACCCTGTTCTCGCGCCGCCAGGCAAGCTGCCGCTCGGCCTGCCGGTAGGCGTCCGCGACGACGGTGCAGTGCTCGTCGACGAAGTTCCACACGTCGGTGGCCACGTGCACGAGCAGCCGGATGTCCTCGGGCTCCGAGCGGGTGGTCTCCTCGACCAGCCGCTGCCAGACCAGGGACCCGCCCAGCCGGAACGCGTGCAGCAGGGCGTCCAGCGGCAGTCCCTGCTCGGCCCTGGCGACGCCGATCCGCCAGGTGCAGCGGTGGGCGGCCTCGCGGGTGCCACGCGGGTCGAGCAGGGAGGTCACGCTGTGCCGCAGCGAGCGGTAGACCTCCTGCCAGGTGGCGGCGTGGTCGTTCTCCAGCGCCGCCCGGTACGCCGGTTCCTGCTCGCGCAGGACCGCCAGCAGCCGGTCGGTCAGATCCGGCAGGCCGTCGAGCAGGACGCGGGCGGCCCGGTGCAGGACGCGCAGCGCGTCGGCGTCGATCAGCGACCGGATCCGCCGGGACCGCGGCTGCGGGACGGGTGTCGGCCCGGCGCGGAACGACGTACGTGTGCGTGCGGCAGGATGCATGGCGGTCCTCCCCCGGCTTCGGCCCCACGGCAGCCCCCGTGCCGTCCGGGCGCAGCGGCGTCCGGCGGGTGCGCTGCCCTGTTCGGCGTCGTCACCCGTGTAGTGCTGCTTGGAAGAATGGCATACCGTCCGGTCGGTCCCCAGAGTCGTGCGGTGTCTTCTCCGTGCGGTCGCCGGCATTTCCCGGGGTTCAGGGGTGCTCTTGGTCGACCATGCGGGCCAGCTCGACGCGGGAGCGCACGCCCAGGGCGGCGAAGACATTCCTCAGGTGGTAGTCGACGGTGCGGGTGCTGACGGCGAGCCGCTGGGCGACCTCCCTGTTGGTGGCGCCCTCGGCCACGTGGCGTGCGATACGCAGTTGCTGCGGTGTCAGCCGTGCGAGTCCCGCGGCGGGCTCCTTCCCGGAAGCGGCTCCGTGGGCGCGCAGTTCGCCGCGCGTCTGGTCGGCCCAGGCGCCGGCGCCGCAGCGTTCGAAGGCGACCAGAGCGGCGCCGAGCCTGCCACGGGCCTCCCGCAGCCGGCGGCGGCGCCGGAGCCACCGGCCGTACAGGAGCTCGGTCCGCGCCCGTTCGAAGTCGCCGCCCGGCCCGTCGTGCAGGGCGAGCGCCCGCAGGTAGAGGTCGTCGGCTTCGCGGTCGTCCGCGGCGAGCAGGGCTCGGCATCGCGCGAGCTGGGCGGACGCGTGTGGATCGGCGCCGAAGGCCGCCCACTGGGCGAGGTCGCCGACGGGCCCCCGGGCGTCCTCCGGCTGCCCGGCGAGTACCGCGGCCTCGACGAAGCAGGGCACGGCGAGCATCCAGACGGCGAAGTGACCACGCCGGGGGCCGGGTCCGACGAGCGGGCCGAGCCGGTCGGCGGCGTCCAGGGGGCGGCCGCGGGCCAGGTCGGCGCGGGCGGTGGCCCACTCGGCCAGGGTCGCGGCCTGGGCCAGGCCGTGGCGGCGGGCGGTGGCCAGGGCGGCGGAGGCGTATCCGGCGACGGCGGCGGTGTCGCCCTCGATCGAAGCGGCCAGGGCGAGCATCGCGTGGTGGCTCGCCGCGGTGTTGCGATGGCCGGCCAGCAGCGCCGCGCGCACGCCCTCCTCCGCGTGGGCGCGCGCCTGCGCGTGGCGGCCGGCGCGCAGTTCGCCGTACGCCAGGTACTCCAGGGCCCGCGCTTCGCAGGCGACGCACTCCGCGGTGCGGGCGACCGCGAGGGCGCGGGCTCCGGCGGCGCGGGCGGCGTGGACGTCCCCCAGCAGCAGGGCCGCCGACGCGGCGCGCAGCAGCCGCTCCGGCGGGTCGTCGTGGCGCACGTGGCTCAGTACGCGACGCAGCGGACCGGTGGCGTGCTCCGGCCGCCGGGCCAGCAGGGCCCGCATACCGTCGCGGTAGTCCCGGAGGAAGGAGTCGCGGTCCCGCCCCGGCCCCGGTCCGGGAACGGGCGACTGCGGCTGCCCGCCCCCGGCGGGAGAGGCGGTGACATGCATGGCGTCGGACGACGGCGACCCACCGACGTCGCCCACCCCCGCCGGAGCGCCACCGCCCCCGCCGGCCGCCGAGCCACCGAGACCGATGCCGTCGGACGACGGCGACCCACCGACGTCGCCCACCCCTGCCGGGGTGCCGCCGTCCCCGCCGGCCGCCCGGGCGCCGGGACCGCGGGCCGGATCGCCGGCCGTGACGGGGTCCGGTGCGGCGTGCCCGCCTGCCGGCCCCGGGTTGTCCGCGCTGTCGAGGGCGGCCAGACAGGCCGTGACGTCACCCGACGCCCAGGCGGCGTCCGCCGCGCAGAGGCGTGCGGTCTCGGCCCCGTCCGGGGCACCGCCGTCGAGCAGGGACGCGGCCAGCAGCAGGGTCTCGCGGGCGTCGTCGACCGAACCGTCGAACAACTGCCTTCGGCCGCGTGCGAGTTCGGCGTGCCCGGGGTCCTCCGCGGACGACCGGCCGGCGTCCCGTCCGTACCGGCTCCCCGCCCGGGGATCCGTCCGCACCCTGCTTCCGTCTCGTGTCACCCAACGGAGGTTACTCGCGCGTAAGGAAGACCGGAAGGTTGAACTCCGCGCCTCCCGGCGGGCGGATCCCCGGCCCCACCTGCGCGTTGACCGGGTCCGGCCCGGTGACGCGCTGTGCCCCGGCCCAACGGCCGGCCGTCTCGCATGTGCCCCGGCACGGCCCGGCGGCGACGCGTCGCACACGCCCGCCGCCGGGCCCCTCGCTGCCGCGGCTCCGCAGCACGGGGGCGGGGTGTCAGGAACCGTGGGGGCAGTTGCCCCGGTACTCCTCGATGGTCAGGCTCGGCCGGGGCAGCGGGCACAGGAACTGCTCGTAGCGGGTGTCGTTGTCGATGAACCGCTTGAGCCAGGAAATGCTGTACTTCGCGATCGTCGTGTTCGACGAGTTGGGCGTGAAGTGCGTCGCCGAGTTCAGCTCCAGGTAGCCCCGGTCCAGCGAGGAGGACAGGCTCGAGTAGAAGGGCTCGGAGTGGGAAGAGACGGGGGCGATGGAGTCTCCGTCGGCTCCGAAGACGAGGGTCGGCGTGGTGACCTCGGGCCAGGTCTTGTCGAGGTTCCACGGGGTCAGCGGGATCGCCGCCTGGAGGGCCGGACGCGACTTGGCCGCCTCCAGGCTGCCGCCGCCGCCCATCGAGTGGCCCATGACGCCGAGGCGCGATGCGTCGACGCGGCCTCGCACCGAGCTGCGCTGGGTGAGGTGGTCCAGGGCGGCCAGCAGCTGGCGGCCGCGGGAGTCAGGCTGGTCGAGCGTGGTGAGGGTGTCGATGGTGAACACCACGAAGCCCTGGGAGGCCAGGCGCGGTCCGAGCCAGGCGATGGACGACTCGTAGGCGGTGTAGCCGGGCGAGATGGCCACTGCGCCGAACGTGCCGTCGCTGGTGCTCGTCGGGTAGTAGATGGTGCCGCCGCCGAATCCCGTGACGGACAGCGAGGAGACGGACGTCTGCGACACGGCGTACGGGCCGCGGACCGCCTCGATGCTGGAGGTGGTGGGGGCCGGGCCGCGCTCGAAGGGGTTGCCGGCCGCGTGGGCGCCCGGGCCGGACAGGGGTCCCAGGCCGACGGCGAGGGCGAGGGCCGCGGCGGCACCGGCCAGGCGTCCGGCGCGGTGCCGGAATCGGCGGCCGAGGGAGTCACGGGTGCGGGCGGGTGAGCCGGTGTGGGGGTGGAGTTGCACGACGAGTCGTCCTCTCGGTCGTGGCGGGTGGCCGTTCGCGGGCACGCGGGACCTGGGGCGTCCGCCGCGTGCCCGCGGTGGGCACCGCCGTCGGGCTGGCCGTGCCACTGTCGGTGACCGGACACCGTGCGGGGACCGGCAATGTCACCGGTCTCGTACGGCCGCCGCGTCAGCGGGCAGGCCGGCAGCGGCGAGGCCGAAGCTGCGGCACCACGCCCGTGGTCGGCCCGAGCACCTGGTGGGGGCGCAGCTCGTGGAGGACCGGCCCGGCCTTGGACAGGAGGAGCACGCAGCCGCCCAGCCAGACGAGGGGGCGGGTGGCATGCAGTGGAGCACCATGGCCCGGGCAGCGGGCAGTTGAGGCGGGACCGGCGCACCCGCCCTGTCTTCACGGTCGTCCGTCAGGGCCGCGGCCGGCATCCCGCCGTCCTCGCGTGCCGCGACGCCCTCCACCGCGTGGCCGGACTCCGCGCCCGCGAGGAATGAGGCGCCGCGGCTCACCGTCGGCCGGACAGCGGGGAGACCTCTTCCGCGGGGGCCCGAAGCGGCTGCTGCCGCTGCTGATCGACGGTGAGCGGTCAAGCGAGAGTGGGGACCGTTCTCACGCGTGCCGCCGCACGCGTCAGTCCACGATCACCTCCGCACGCCCCGCTCGGCGAGCACGCCGCCGAAGTTCCGCTCGACCGCCGCCTTTTCCGCCGCGTTCGGGTACGGGTTGGTGCACGAAGTGCCCGCGGTGGAGCCGGACATGAGGCTGGAGCACGGTCCGGGCTTGCGATCCGGCAGACCCAGGATGTGCCCGAGTTCGTGCGACGAGATGCGGATCGTGTCGTAGCCCTGGTCGACGGCCTGGCGCCCGATGTACACGGTGCCGTTGCCCAGGGTGGTGGGCAGGGCGCGCGGCCAGCCGTTGTCCGCGAGGACCCGGATGTTCGCTCGCTGCCCGGCCGCGACCGGCCGCAGCTCGACGGTGTCGACACTCTCGTTCCAGATCGCCGCGCCCCGGTTGACGGCGCTCCTGAACTCCGCGGAACCGCCGGCGTCATAGGTCAGGACACGGGCGGCGAACGGGGCATCCGCGGCTCGGGGGATGGCGGCCACCGCCTGGCCACCCGTCAGGGACAACGACACCAGACAGGCAGCGGCGAGGCCGCCGGTCAGCATGCGGACGTGCATGATCGACCTCCTTGTGGGGAAAGGGCAGTCGTGCTCATGACATTCTTTAGCCCCCTGCCCGGCAAGGTCACCGCCGAATCCGTCAAACGGCGTATGCGTCTTCTCCGCGGGCGTCGGGCGTCAGGCCGCGGTCGCGACCGAGACGGCAACGGTGACGGCGATGGCAACGGCGACAGCGACAGCGACAGCGACAGCGACAGCGACAGCGACGAACAACCAGCCCTCGTCCGGCCGAATCCCCCGCGGCCGACGCCCGTTGGCACCGCAGGGCGAAGGCCAAGAGCCGGCGGCACCGACGAGCACACCCCTGCGGGACGCCCGGACTGCCCGACCGCCGGACGAGGGTGTAACCGGTGCCCGGACGGGTGTGATCACGGGCGTTGACCTCGCGTTCACGACACGAGCACAATCTGCGGGCCTGCGTCGTTCGCCGGCGAACAGGGGGGAACCATGGGCGACGAGTGTCCTGACCGCAAGACGATCGATGCCATCGCGCGCAACCCGGCGGCACCGGTCGAGGTACTGACCCGGCTGCTGCACGAGGAGGCCATCGGGGCCTGGGACGCCCTGGCGTGGCGGGAGTTGCCCGATGAGGTGGTCGACGGGATCGTCGCGCACCCCGACCACAGGTTGCGGTCGGCCTTCGCCGCGAACCCGTCGGTGACGCCGCAGCAACGCGCCCGCCTCATCGACGATCCCGACGCACGGGTGCGCGAGGCCCTGGCCTACGGACCCGACTGGTTCCGGGTCCCCGTGGAGCCCCTTCCCGTTTCCGCCCAGGAGCGCCTGCTCGCCGACCGCGAAGCACGGGTGCGCCGGGGCGCGGCCAGGTGCCGGTTCACGGCTCCGGACCTGGTAGCCGGTCTCGCCGACCACCAGGACGCGGAGCTCCGGCAGGCAGCCTGCCGCCAGTGGTCCCTGCTGCCCGGCACCACCCGGAACCGTCTCCTCCACGACGCCGACGAGAAGGTGCGCAGGGCAGCCGTGCTGGAGGCCTGCCGCGACGACGCGGGCTGCACCGACCTGCTGCTCGACGCGGACCTCGGTTCCTTCACCCGGCAGGAGGTGATCCGCTACGGCGCCATGAGCACGGCGACCGCCGAACGGCTGGCGACAAGCAGCGACGAGGCGGACCGTCGCGAGCTGGCGTCCAACCTCGGCGTGGCCATCGAACTCGTCCGGACGCTGGCCGACGACGACGCGCACAGCGTCCGGCTGGCCGTGTCGGTGCGACCCGAGCTGACGGAGACCGAACGGGCCGCCGTCGACATCACCATCAGCCCGGACGACCGACTGTCACTTGTCGAGTGGGTGCTCCGCTGCGCCGATCCGGACCGGCTGCGCCGATGCGCCCGGTCGGCCCACATCCTGCTGCGCCGCAGCGCCGCGTGCAGCCCGCACCTGCCCGCCGACGCCGTCGAACTGCTCTCCCACGACGACGACTACCCGGTGAGGCTCCTGCTGTGCGAGAACCAGCCGACCGTCGACGGTGAGATCGTGCTGCAGACCTACCTGGACTGCGAGGTCATCACCAAGGGCGCTCTGCTCGGCCACCCCGACTTCCCCCGTGCGGGCGCGGGCCGGCGCTTCGCCGACGACCCGGACCCGGAGAGGAGATGGCTGGTGGGACTCGACGGGCAGGCTCCGGCCGCCGTGGTGGTCCGGCTGCTCGCCGACCCCGAGAAGCGGGTGCGTTGCATGGCCGCCGCGCACCCCGCCCTGCCGGTCGGCCTCGTCCTGGAGTGCTGTGAGGACCCGGAGCTCTCCTCCTGGGCCCTGAGCAACCCCGGCCTCCCCGCACAGTCCATGCACCAGTACCTGGACGCCGTGGGCATCCCCCGCTGACGGCTACGGCGCGCGGCCCCGCTGAGCTCCCTACCGCCCCGGCGGCGAGCGTCGCGCCGCCGATCGCGATGTCGCCCTCCCCCGGCTCGGCCCGCGACCGCTCGATCTCCTCCGCCACGCCGCCGTGCATCACACGTGCTCCTCGGGAACCGGTCCGACCCATCAGGTCACACCCCGCTCACCGCACCTGCCGCACCACCGGCACCTGGCCGGCACACGGGCAGCCTCGCCACGGACCGGACGGCGGGCGGACGGCTTGCAGGAATTTTGCGGCGCCGCGGACGGCCGCTGTGTGCGGGGACGGGACGATGCGCAGGGGTGCCTTCGCGCGAGCGGTGAGGGGGTAGGTGATCTCGGGGCGAAGGGCTCCCCCGCCGGCCACGAGGATGCCGCGCCGCTGGGCGCCGGCGGTGCGCGAGGTGCGGTCGTGGCGGCGCACGGCGGTCAGCATCGTGACCACCGCTTCCACGATCTGCTCGGGCGTGGTCGCCTCGTCGAGGTCGCTGGTCCCCAGAGCCGTGCGGTGCGCGTCGGTGACGGCGCCGTCGCACAGCAGCACCACCTCGGTGAGGTGTGCGCCGATGTCCACCACCACCAGCGGCCGGGACATGTCCGCGTCGGCGGCCAGGGCGATGCCGCGGGCACTGGGGACGGTCAGGACGCTGCGCGGCCGCAGCACCTCCACCGCGGCACGGGCCCGGGCACGGTAGGCGACGCCGTCCAGGACGGGAGTGGTCACGATGACCACGGGGCGGGTGAACCGGGGCAGCCGGTTGCCGAGCAGGCGCCGCAGCATCCGGGAACACCCCGGGGTGTCGATGATGGTGCCGCGCTGGACGGGGTGGATCGCTCCGGCGCCGCCAAAGGTGACGGTGGGCACGTCGACGACCGTGCCCTTGCCGGCGAGCCAGACGCGGGTGCGGGCGCTGCCCATGTCCAGGGCGATGCAGCAGCGCCGGCACAGGGACCACGGCCGGTGACGGGCCGCGTCGCCGGACAGGTCGTGGGCGCCGGTCACGGCTGCGCCTCCTTGACCTGCTGGCAACGGGCGCAGTAGCGGGCCTGCGGCACGATCATGAGCCGTTCCCGTTCGATCGGGCACCGGCACAGGTGGCAGGCGCCGTACGAGTCTTCGTCCATGCGGGCCAGGGCCGCTTCGACGTCGGTGAGGACCATGCGGGCGGAGGCGGCGAGTTTGACGCGGACCTCGATCTGCGCGGCGGCCCGCTGCCGGAGCCGGTCCTCGGCCCGGGAGGCCACCGGTGCGGCGAGCAGGCGCAGTTGCTCCCGGCGGAAGAGGCGCTGCTCGTGGAGGTTCTCGCGCAGAGCGGCGAGATCCTCGGCCGACAGGTGCGTCGTGCTCTCGTCGACGGTCTGGTGGTTCACCACGTCACCCCTTTGCGGCAGGGCGTAGGAGGTCGGTACGGGCGGGGTCAGGCGGTGCGACGCAGGCAGGCGACGCAGTGGCTGGTGTGGGGCAGGATTTCGAGTCGTTCCGGGGGGACGGGCTTCGCGCAGCCCACGCAGATGCCGTAGGTGCCGTCGTCGATGCGGGTGAAGGCTTCCTCGATCTCTTCCAGCGCCCGCTCCATCGCGGCCTTCTGCGCGGACAGCAGGTGATCGTCCGAGCTGCGCTCGGTCGCATCGAGGGCGCGCAGCTGGGCCAGGCGGGAGGTGCGGGCGTGTTCCAGGCGCCGGCGCGCCTCGTGCGGGTGGGGCTCGGTGCGGGTGACTTCGAGCGACATGGTCGGTCCCTCTTCTCGATGGCGGACGGCGGGTGCGCGGGTCGGTCATGCGCGGCGGGCGGCCCGGCGACGTGGCCGGGCCGCCCGTCCGCTGTCGGGTGGTCGTGTGAGTTCCAGCCTGGCCCGGTCCGCGGCGGATACCCATCGGGCGCGGGCCCCATTTGCACCGGTGCGAGGGACCCATGCGGCCGCGCCATGGGTGGTGCGTGCCCGGGGAAATGGGGGTTGGGTCCCATGGACGGGACGCGCGGGAAGGGGCAGCCTGGCCGCAGGCTTGCTCGAACGCCCGGCCCGCGAACGCGGTGGGCTCCGCGATGCCCGACAGTGGAGGTGAGACAGAGTTCGTAAAAGGGGAGGCGCGGGGACGGTGTCCTTGTTCTGGCGGATCTTCGCGCTCAACGCCGTGGTGCTGGGCGCGGCCACGGCCTTGCTGCTGTTGGCTCCGGTGACCGTCTCGGTGCCGGTGCTGCTGACCGAGGCGGTGATTCTGGTCGGCGGCCTGGCCGTGATGCTCGTCGCGAACGCCGCGCTGCTGCGGTTCGGTCTGGCCCCGCTGGACCGGCTCACGAAGCTGATGACCACCGTGGACCTGCTGCGCCCCGGCCAGCGCCTGCCCGCTTCCGGCGGCGGCGGGGTCGCCGAGCTGATCCGTACGTTCAACGCCATGCTGGAGCGGCTGGAGCAGGAACGGGCCGCGAGCAGCGCCCGGGCCCTGCTGGCCCAGGAGGCGGAGCGCCGGCGCATCGCCCAGGAACTGCACGACGAGGTCGGCCAGAGCATGACCGCGATCCTGCTGGGACTCAAGCGCTGCGCGGACGACGCCCCGGAGCCGCAGCGCGCGGAGTTGCAGGAACTTCAGGAGATCACCCGGGAGAGCCTGGACGAGGTGCGCCGCCTGGTGCGCCGGCTGCGGCCCGGCGTGCTGGACGATCTGGGCCTGGTCAGCGCGCTGACCTCGCTCAGCGAGGACTTCGCCACCCATACCGGGCTGCTGGTCACGCGCCGCTTCGACGCCGACCTGCCCCCGCTGGATCCGGAGACGGAGCTGGTTCTCTACCGCATCGCGCAGGAGTCCCTGACCAACGTCGCCCGCCACGCGGACGCCGGACGGGTCACCGTCGCCCTGCGCCGGGCCGACGACGGCGTGGTGCTGACGGTGACCGACGACGGCAGCGGCATCGAGGCACCCCGCGAAGGCGCCGGCATCCGCGGGATGCGCGAGCGGGCCCTGCTCGTCGAGGGCAGCCTCGAGATCACCCCGGCACCCCGGTCCGGCACCCGGGTCCAGCTCACCGCGCCCCTCGCAAGGAAGCAGTTCTGACCATGCCCGACACGGCCATGCCCGCTCCGGCAGATGCGAGCACGATCCGCATCCTGCTCGCCGACGACCACGCACTGGTGCGCCGCGGTGTGCGGCTCATTCTCGACCAGCAGCCGGACCTCGAAGTGGTCGCCGAGGCCGGTGACGGGGCCGAGGCCATCGAGCTGGCCCGCACCCGCGATGTCGACCTGGCCGTGCTCGACATCACCATGCCGCGGCTGACCGGTCTGCAGGCCGCCCGCGAACTGGCCACCGCCAGGCCGGGCTTGCGGATCCTGATGCTCACCATGCACGACAACGAGCAGTACTTCTTCCAGGCTTTGAAGGCCGGCGCGAGCGGGTATGTGCTGAAGTCGGTGGCCGACCGTGACCTGGTCGCCGCCTGCCGGGCCGCCATGCGGGACGAGCCCTTCCTGTACCCCGGCGCGGTCACCGCCCTGATCCGCAACTACCTTGACCGTGCCCGCCAAGGCCAGGAAGACCCCGACCGGATTCTCACGCCCCGCGAGGAGGAGGTCCTCAAGCTGGTCGCCGAGGGCAACTCGTCCAAGGAGATCGCCGATCTGCTGTTCATCAGCATCAAGACCGTCCAGCGCCATCGCGCCAACCTGCTGCAGAAGCTCGGCCTGCGCGACCGTCTCGACCTGACCCGCTACGCGATCCGCGCCGGACTGATCGAACCCTGACCGGGAGCCGGGCCCGGCCGACACGCCACGACGAGAGGGGGGGGCGACGGTGCACCACAGCGCGCGCACAGCGCCCGTTGTCAGCAGCACTCGGCCCCGCTCCCGTATCGCGGCGCTGCCGGCGCTCCTTCTCCTGACGGTGCTCGCCGCACTCGGTATCGCCGCCCCGTCGCCCGGCCCAGCGGGCCCGGAGGTGGCGGCCGCGACCGCGGCGGCGGCACAGCACCGGTACGACGAGACGCGCGCCGACGACGGATGTGACCCGGCAGGGGGTGACGTCCACGCTCCGGCCGCAGACGCCGAGGTGTCCGCGCGGGCCCGGGTGCTCGCCGTGCTGCTCGTGGCGGGTGGCCGCCCATGTTCAGCGCCCTGGTCGTCAGTCGGCTGCTCGCCGAGTTCGCCGTGAGCCGACCGGGCGTCCGCCGTCGCCCCCGGCTGACCGGCGTCGCCACCACCGGCGTGGTTCGCGACCGCCTCACCCGCCGCAACCCGCTCCTGATGCGCCGCCCGCGCCGCTGGCTGGCCACCTCCGCGGCGGTACTCGTGCTGGCCGGCTCGGGCCTGGCGGCGCGCGGCGTCGACCTCGGCGTGGAGTTCACCGGGGGTCGCCTCATCGAGTACTCCACCAGCAGCCCCGTCGATCCGGGCCGGGTCCGGGCCGCCCTCGCCGACGCCGGGTTCCCGGGCGCGGTGGTGCAGTCGTCCGGCGACACAGGTCTGACGGTGCGTACCGATCACCTGACCGACGCCGAAGAGGCAAAGGTCACCGGCACCCTGCGCGACCTCGCCGGCCCGGCGGACAAGGTCCGCGACGAACTGATCGGCCCCAGCCTCGGCAAGGAGCTGCGCCAAGGCGCGCTGATCGCGCTCGCCGTCGCCCTGGGGGCGCAGTTCGTCTACCTCGCGGCGCGGTTCCGCTGGGTGCTGGGATCCGCCGCGGTCGTCGCCCTCGTCCACGACGTGGTCATTCTCCTCGGGGTCTTCGCCTGGCTGGGCAAGCCCGTCGACGGGGTGTTCCTGGCAGCTCTGCTCACCGTCATCGGCTACTCCGTCAACGATTCCGTCGTCCTCTTCGACCGCGTCAGGGAACTGGACCGGCGCGGCTCCGGGCTGCCGTTCTCCGGCGTCGTGAACGAGGCGATCCTGCAGACCCTGCCCCGCACGGTGAACACCGGCATGGGCGCGGCGTTCATGCTCACCGCGCTCGCCCTGCTGGGCGGCTCCTCGCTCACGGACTTCGCCCTGGCGCTGCTCATCGGCCTCGCCGTCGGGACGTACTCCTCGGTCTTCACCGCGGCTCCCGTGGCGATCGGGATGCAGGCCCGCTCACAGCGCGCGAAGCCGTCTCGGGAAGGCGCGGCGGTCACGACGTGAGACGGTCCAGCGCGGCCAGGACCGGGGCCACGCCGTCCTCCTCGGCCAGGCCGCGGGCCAGCTCCCGGGCGTGGCCGCGGTGTCGGGGGTCGCCCGTGGCGCGGCGCAGGGCGGGGGCGAGGGTGCCGGCGGTGAGGCGCCGCAGGGGGACGGCGCACGGGGCCGTCCCCAGGACGACCAGGCGCGCCGCCCAGAAGCCGCCGTCGAACTGCACCGGTACCGGGATCGTGGGGACGCCCGCGCGCAGGACGGCGGCGGTGGTGCCGGCTCCGGCATGGTGGACGACGGCGGCCGTGCGGGGGAACAGCGGGGCGTGCGGCACGTCGCCCACGGTGATCACGTCATCGTCGTCGCTGTGGGTGGCGAGGCCCGCCCAGCCCTGCTGAACGATGCCGCGCAGTCCCGCTGTCCGCAGGGCACGCACGATCTCCGCGCTGAGGTGCCCGGGGTCCGACACCGTGGCACTGCCCAGTCCGACGAACACCGGTGGTGGCCCGGCGGCCAGGAACTCCTCCAGTTCGCCGGGCAGGGTGCGGGTGTCGTGGGGCCACCAGTACCCGGCGATGTCCAGCCCGGGGCGCCAGTCCCCGGGGCGAGGCACCACCCGCTCGCTGAATCCGTGCAGCACGGGCCAGTGCGCCCGCTCGTGGGCCCGGCGGCTCGCGGAGGGGCTGCGCGGCGCCATGCCGTGCCGCGTGCGCAGCCGGTGCATGGCCTGGGTGAAGACCCGGTCGACGGCGGAGAGGACGGCTCGTCCGCCCAGGTGGTTGCCCACCGTGCCGAGCGAGCGTCCGCCGAGCATGGGCGCGCCGAACTCGCGCGTCGGATGCTGAGGTTGGAGGAACAGGCCCAGGCTGGGCAGGTTCAGTCCCTCGGCGATGGCGCGGCCCAGCGGCGCGACGGCTCCGGCGGCCAGGACGATGTCCGCGCCGCGGGCCGCCTGGACCAGGGAGTCGGTCATCTCCTCGGCCGCGGACCGGGCCATCGACGCCACACGCAGCAGCTTGCCGAGGCCCGTGGTGCTGGCGTGCAGGCCGCGGCCGCGGTCGGAGTGGGACACGGCGTGCGGGTCGACCGGGGTCGGATGGAAGCGCACCCCCGTTCCGGCGGCCAGGGGTTCGAACAGGCCGTGGGTGGCCAGCGTGACCTCGTGCCCGCTCCGCGCCAGCCCCGCGCCCAGCCCGGTGTACGGCGCAACGTCGCCGCGCGATCCAGCCGTCATGATCACCACGCGCATGGGTCCAGTGTGGACCGGTCGGGCGGGCGACACGCGGTACATGACCGCACGTGGACGAAAATCGCCGGTGCGGGTCCTCTGCGGCCGGTTCCGCTCATGGCGGGCCGGAGCCCTGCATGTCGAGGAGGCGGGTGGTTGCCTGGCGCAGTCGTGGGGAGGCGCCCTCGGTCGGGGCCGCCGGCCGGCCGCGGGCCGTCTCGCTGTCCCGGCTCCGCCGCCGACGCCCGAGCCGGCGCCGACGCTCCGGCCCGAGGCTCCGACAGCCGGTCAACGGCCCCGGAGCCGGGTGCTCCGCCGCGGTGGGGCGGAGCACCCGGCTCCCGGTGGGGCGGTGGGTCAGGACGACTGGGCGCTCTGGTACAGGTTCTGGGCGTCCGCGCCGAAGTAGGGGCCGTACATGGCGTTCGGCAGGAAGTTGTACTTGAAGCTGTTCACCGAGGACTGCAGGCCGGTGCCGGTGGCCTCGCTGAACTGGGTGAACCAGGGGCCTCCGCTGGAGCCGCCGGTCATGTTGCAGCTCAGACCGTGGTCATTGGACAGCAGGAAGTCGCGGGTCGTGGTGCCGCTGCAGTAGATGAACTTCTCGCCGTCGTAGGGCGCCGCGGCCGGGAAGCCGAAGGAGTACATGGCCTTGTTGTAGCCGGTGTTGAAGGCCAGGCCCTGCCCGCCGACGACGTCGGTCAGCTTCTCGCCGTCCAGCGGGGCGACCACAGCCGCGCCGATGTCGTAGTTGATGTCCTCACTGGCCGTCCACTGCGGCGTGGACAGGGTCTTGGACGCGGCCCAGGTGCCGTACGGGCGCTGCCCGTCGTGGTAGCCGGGTACGAAGACCCAGTTGGTGTGCCAGGCGCCCTCCATCTTCACGCAGTGGCCCGCGGTGATCACGGTGCTCTTGTTGGCGCTGGTGACGGCGTTGCCGGAGCAGGACGCGGTGCGGCCCTGGTAGCTGAAGAACACCCGTCCCGCGGTCTTGGTCACCGCTCCCCCGCCGGACCAGGGGCCGCCCCTGTGCGGGAAGGCCAGGGGGCCCGTGGCGGAGGCGGGCGCGCTGGGGGCCACGACGGTCGCCTTGCCCGTGCGCGGTGCCGGTGCCCGTACGTCGGAGCGGTCGACGGAGAGGAGGTCGAGCGGGGTGGCCTCGCGCATCCGCTGCGGGGTCCAGAAGGCCAGGGCGCGTTCCTGCGCCGAGGCGGTCGTCGCGCCGGGGTCCGGTGCGGCGCTCGCCGGTGCGGCGGTGACGCCGGTCGCCAGGAGCGCGGCGATGCCGGCGAGCGCGCCGAGGACGGAGCGGCGGACGGGGGTGCCGCCGCCGGACGGGCGGGGGCTGCGGGGTCGGCCTATCACGCGGTCTCCTTCTGCTGTGGGGGCCGGGCGGCGGGAAGCCTCCGCCCGGTCAGGCAGGGGTGTCACTGCGGACAGTCAGGGGGCAGCGTGCCACCAGGAGGCCGATATGGACAGGTGCATGTCATGACGTTGGCCGAAACCGCACGCACCCAGCACGCGAGCGGGACATCCGGGCACAGAAGAACCCGGCCTCACGGTGGAGACCGGGTTCCGGGAGTGCGGCTGGTGTCAGAGGATGGGGCCGGAGCCGCTGGGACCGCCCGGCTGGACGCGCCCGCGCCATGAGCCGGACTCGACTCCGCGCTCCTCGATGTACTGCTTGAAGCGCTTCATGTCGCCCTTCACCCGGCGGTCGATCGTGCCCATCATGTCCGCGGCCTTCTCCACGGCTCCGCTGGGCTCGACGTCCATGACGAGCTCCACCCTGGTGTGGGTGTCGTCGAGGCGCTCGAAGCGGACGGAGCCCCTCTGGTGCGTGTCTCCGCTGGTCGTGCGCCATGTGACCCGCTCGTCGGCCAGCTGGTCGACGATCTCGGTGTCGAATTCGCGCCGTACCCCACCGATCTTGGTGGTCCAGTGGTTGTGGCGGTCGTCCAGCTGCCTGACCTCCTCGACGCCCTCCATGAAGTTCGGGAACTCCTGGAACTGCGTCCACTGGTTGTAGGCGGTGTGGACGGGGACGTCGACTTCCACGGTTTCCTTGATGGTGCTCATCTGAATGCCTCCGTTTTCACTGATCGACTGCAGGAGGCCCATCGGCCCACAGGTCCGGGCCCGGGAGGGCCGAGTACCCGGGATGCTCCGGTTGCCACATCTCAAGTGATCAGCGAGCTCGGGGTCAGCGGCACCGCGGGCGTGCCGCAGCGATCCGGCCCGGGGATCAGAACCGGTCGTGCTGCTGCGGCTGCCCGTGCGTCCGGCCGCTCGTGCCGCTCGTGCTCTGGCTCTGGAGCTGCTCCGCCTGCTCGCCGGTCACCTTCTGTTCCGCTCCGCAGAAGGTGCACTGCGTCAGGTACTTCGTGGAGATCGGGAACAGCGGGACGAAGAACAGGGTGAACTTCGTGACGCGCTTCCTGAGCGTGTGAGCGGCGGGGTTCCCGCACTGGCCGCACACCAGCGTCAGTATCGCCAGCTGGTACAGGTAGCCCTTGGTGCCGAAGATGATCACGTGTCGGTCCTTCCCGGTCGGATCTTCACCCAGTGTCCTGCATCGCGGACACGCCGGGTGTCCGGGCCCCTCGTTCGTGTGGAGAGCCCGGCGCGGGCTGGGCCGGTCGGGTGACGGCGGGGCGGATGCCACACGGTACGCCGATACGGTTCCGCGGTGACCTCGATCTCACCCGAAACGCAGTCCGTGCCCGCCGACGACCTGGGGTCCCTGGTCGTCCAGTCCTGGCGGGGCACGACCCCCGACGGGGACGTCCCCTACCTCCTTGCCTGCTCCCTCGGAGACGGTGCGAACGGCCCGGAGGGCACGTCGAAGGCCATCGAGCAGCTGCTGCTGAGCGCCGGGCTGCCCCTGGGCGAGGGCCTCGTCCACGCGGCCCAGCGGCCCAGCATGCCGGTGAGCCTGCTCGTCGTGCCCGGGTCGGCCGTCCTCACCGTGCAGCACCTGAAGTCGCAGTTCGTCCCGCCGGAGACCTGGCTGGAGGCGGTGGGCGAACTCGGCTACGCCTACCTCATCTTCACCACCCGGCCGTGGCCGCAGGGCGCCGAGCCCGGTGACGTCGGAACGCTCGCCGCCTTCACCTCCGACGAGGACGCGATGGCCTCGGCGGCGCACGTCGTCCTGCCCGCCCGCAGCCTGCGCGGCTGAAGCGCGTACAGCCCGGGCCGCGTGAGGGTGGCCCGGGCTGTGGTGTGCCCGGGGTCAGCCGGACAGGGCCGTCAGCACCACGGACTTGGCCTCTTCCTGTACCCGGCCGAGGTGGTCGGGGCCGAGGAACGACTCGGCGTAGATCTTGTAGACGTCCTCGGTGCCCGAGGGGCGCGCCGCGAACCAGGCGTTGTCGGTGGTCACCTTGATGCCGCCGATGGCCGCCCCGTTCCCGGGGGCCTCGGTGAGCACCGCCGTGACCGCGTCCCCGGCCAGGGTGTCGGCGCTGACCTGGGCCGGGGAGAGCTTGGCGAGCAGGGCCTTCTCCTCGCGGGAGGCGGGGGCGTCGATGCGCGCGTACGCCGGTTCGCCGAAGCGGGCGGTGAGCGCCGCGTAGTGCTCGGAGGGGGTCTTCCCCGTGACCGCCGTGATCTCGGAGGCGAGCAGGGCGAGCAGGATGCCGTCCTTGTCGGTGGTCCACACGGAGCCGTCCCGGCGCAGGAAGGACGCCCCGGCCGACTCCTCCCCTCCGAAGCCGATGGTGCCGTCGGCCAGTCCGTCCACGAACCACTTGAAGCCGACGGGCACCTCGACCAGCTCGCGGCCCAGGTCGGTGGCGACGCGGTCGATCATGGCGGAGGAGACCAGGGTCTTGCCGATGCCGGTGGTGGCCGGCCAGCGGTCACGGTGGGCGTAGAGGTAGGAGATCGCGACGGCCAGGTAGTGATTGGGGTTCATCAGGCCGGCGTCCGGGGTGACGATGCCGTGCCGGTCGGCGTCGGCGTCGTTGCCGGTGGAGATCTGGAAGCGGTCGCGCTGTTCGATGAGCGAGGCCATCGCGTACGGCGACGAGCAGTCCATGCGGATCTTCCCGTCCCAGTCCAGCGTCATGAACCGCCAGGTGGGGTCGGTGTTGGGGTTGACCACGGTGAGGTCGAGGCGGTGCTGCTCGGCGATACGGCCCCAGTAGGCGACCGACGCCCCGCCGAGCGGGTCGGCCCCGATGCGGACTCCGGCCGCGCGGACCGCGTCCAGGTCGAGCACTGCGGGCAGGTCGGCGACGTAGGTGCCGAGGAAGTCGTAGGGGCCGGTGGTGGGGGCCGCGAGGGCGCGGGCGCAGGGGACACGCCGTACGTCCTTCAGGCCGCCCCTGATGATCTCGTTCGCCCGGTCCTGGATCCAGGAGGTCGCGTCGGAGGCGGCGGGGCCGCCGCTGGGCGGGTTGTACTTGAACCCGCCGTCGGCGGGCGGGTTGTGGGAGGGCGTGACGACGACGCCGTCCGCGAGGCCGGTGGTGCGGCCCCGGTTGTGGGTGAGGATGGCGTGCGAGACGGCCGGGGTCGGCGTGTAGCCGTCCGCGTCGTCGATCAGCACGGTCACCTCGTTGGCGGCGAACACCTCCAGGGCGGTCACGCGCGCGGGCTCCGACAGGGCGTGGGTGTCCGCGCCCAGGAAGAGAGGGCCGTCGATGCCCCGACCGGCGCGGTACTCGCAGATGGCCTGGCTGGTCGCGGCGATGTGGTCGTCGTTGAACGCGCTCGCCAGCGACGATCCGCGATGCCCGGAGGTCCCGAACGTGACGCGCTGGCCCGGATCGTCCAGGTCGGGGCGGCGCGCGTAGTACGCGGTGACCAGCCGAGCGACATCGACGAGATCCTCGGGTCCGGCCGGACTTCCCGCTCGCTCGTGCTGCATGGGCCCGCTCCTCCGTAGGGGTTGATCGTTCGCTTGCGCTCTCATCCTTCCTCTTCACCGTGGTGCCGCGCGAGAGGGGCACCCCTGTGAGGCCTGGATGTGCGCCGGCCCACGGGACAGGAGGCGGTCCCGAGCACGAGGAGGCGGCGCCACGGACCACCGGAACCCCGGTGGCGCGCCGCGCCGCCTGCTCCCCTCGTGCCGGCACGTCCGTCGCGCCGGCCGTGCTCAGATCCGCCCGCCGGTGAGCCGGGTGAGGGGGCCGTGCGCGCCGCGCTCCGAGCGGCGTCCGACGGCGTAGGACGCGGCGCTC
The DNA here is from genome assembly GCF_042955185.1 of Streptomyces sp. NPDC012474. Taxonomy (NCBI): domain Bacteria; kingdom Bacillati; phylum Actinomycetota; class Actinomycetes; order Kitasatosporales; family Streptomycetaceae; genus Streptomyces; species Streptomyces sp. NPDC012474. The sequence continues at coordinate 97,927 of NZ_JBIBEP010000018.1, read as the reverse complement.
AGGGCGGTCAGGCCCGCTCCGACACCCGCGGCCACGAGCTTGCGGTGGGCGATGACCGTCCAGGCCGTCTTCGCCGTGGTGGCGACGTGGCCGGAGGCCGTGACGACCGCCTGGCGGCCCGCCTCGACGCCCTTGGCCGCGGTCTGTGCGGCCGCCTTCGCCGTCTCGGCGCTGCGCTCTGCTCCGGACCTGGCCGCTGACGCCGCGTCACCGGCCTTGTCCGCGGCACCCTTGGCCGCCTGGGACGCGGGCGCGGTCGCCTTGTCCGCCGTGCGGCGGGCCTTGGACTCGGCGGTTCGTACGGTGGCCGGCTTCTGATTCGTGCGCTTGTTCTCTTCAGTCATGGACACCGACTTGCCTCTGACTCCGGCGGCAAACACATTCGGTCGCGCACCGACCGGGCGGGAGCGGGCCTGAGCACCGTGCCGGAGGGGTAGGGGCACTACAGACAAGCCACGTCACCACCGGAAGGAAGCCGCGTCATGGCCGGAATGCTGGATCGCATCAAGCAGTTCGCCCGGAGCCCGCAGGGGCGACGGGCCGTGGAGCAGGCACGCCGGGCCGCCGCCGACCCCCGCAAGCGGGCCCAGGCCCAGCGTCTGCTCGGCAAGCTCAAGGGCCGCCGCTGACGGCGCGCGCCCATTCCTCCCGGTATCCAACTCCTCGGACGTACAGGTGTGTTCATGCCCGGATTGGGCACTTGGGCCGCACCACAGGCACCTGAGAGGAGCTGATTCGATGGGCAGGGCGGGAAACGGCAGGCGGGTCTGTGCCTTAGGCGTCGCCGGGGCCCTGGCGGGCACGGTGCTGGTCGGCTGCGGCGACGACGGTGACTCCGGCGACGGCGCGCGGGGCACCTCGGCGGCTTCGAGCGACGGCGCCCGGGAGCAGGGTACGCAGGCGGTGCGGTCGGCCTACGACAGGACGGCCGAGGAGGACACCGCCAAGGTGAAGCTACGCGTGCGGACCTCGGCCCAGGGCGCCTCGCAGACCGCCAACGGGCAGGGCGCGGTGGACCTGGACGACGGCGACAGCGTCATGACGCTCACCGTGCAGGGGCAGCGGATCGAGCAGCGCGTGATCGACCAGGTCCTCTACCAGAAGCTGCCCAAGGGGCAGGCGCCCGGCGGCAAGCCCTGGATCAAGATCGACCTGGGGAAGGTCGCCGCACAGCAGGGCGTGGACGGCCGGTCCATGAGTGATCCGGCGCAGTCCGCGGCGTACGCCAAGGCGATCACCGACAAGGACGTGACGAAGAAGGGCACGGCCACGGTCAACGGCGTGAAGACCACGCACTACCGCGTCTCCGTCGACGTCGCCGGGCTTCCGGGCGGCGACACCCTGCGCAAGCAGGTCGGCCCCAGTCTGCCGATGGACGTGTGGCTGGACGACGAGGGGCGGATGCGCCGTCAGCAGATCGACATGACCGTCAAGGCCCCGGAGGCGACGCAGCGGTCCTCCGCGTCCGCCTCGTCCGCGCCCGGGAAGGTCACCGTGCGCACGGTCATGGACTTCACCGACTTCGGTACCGAGGTGGAGGCCGACGAACCGCCGACCGGGCAGGTCACCGACATGACCGGCAAGGCCCTGGAGCAGGGCAAGCGGAAGAGCTGACCGGGTCACCCCGCCGCACGGCCGCGGAGGCGTCGTACGAGGTCGTCCGCGGCCTGCGGCCACTCGGGGCGCTCGAAGGCGAAGCCCGCTTCGAGCAGGCGGCCCGGGACGACTCGGCGGCTCTTCAGCAGCAGTTCGGTGTCCGAGCGCAGGACGAACGCGCCGATCTCCGCCATCCAGCGCGTCGCGGGCAGGCCCACCGGGATTCCCGACGCGGCCCGCAGGGCGCGCATGAAGGCGCGCTGCGGCACGGGGCCCGGCGCGGCGAGGTTGACCGGTCCCTCGATGTCGTCCCGGGCGACGAGGAACTCGACCGCCCGGACGAAGTCCCGGTCGTGGATCCAGGACACGTACTGGGCGCCACCGGCGACCGGGCCGCCGAGTCCCAGCCGGGCCAGCCGCAGCAGGACGTCGAAGACGCCTCCGCGGTCCGGGCTCATGACCATGGCGGCGCGCAGTGCCACCTTCCGGGTGTGCGGGGTCCCGGCCACCTCCTGCTCCCGCTCCCAGGCCTTGGCGATGCCGACGCTGTACCCCCAGTAGCCGGGGACGTCGGGTTCGGTGCCGCCGATCACGCCGGTGACCTCGTCGTTGGCCGCGTCGAAGCGGTGGGCGTACACGGTCGCGGTGCTCATCTGCAGCCAGAGCCGGGGCGGCCGGTCGGCCGCGGCGATGGCCTCCCCCACGACCCGGGCGGAGTGGACCCGTGAGTCCATCATCTGCCGGAGGTTGCCGGGCGTGTAACGGCAGTTCACGCTCCGGCCGGCCAGGTTGACCACGACGTCACAGCCGTCGATCTCGGCCGCCCAGGGCCCCGGGCTCACGCCGTCCCAGTGCACTTCGCCGGGCCCGGAAGGGTGCCTGCTGAGCACTACGACATCATGTCCGGCCGCGCTCAGCGCGCGCTTCAGGACCGTGCCGACCTGTCCGGTACCACCGGGCATCACGAACTTCATGAAGGTCTCCCCCTCGACGTGTGAGAACGACCCTAGCTCATTTTGAACGCGTTCAAAACCTTGTGAGAGGGCAGGGCTTGGCCTGCGCCGATGCGCCATCGGGCAAGATGGGGCCCATGAGCGTAGTCAAGATCAACGTGCTGACCGTGCCGGCCGAGCAGCGGGAGACGCTGGAGAAGCGGTTCGCCTCCCGTGCGCACGCCGTCGAGAACTCCGACGGGTTCGAGTGGTTCGAGCTGCTCCGCCCGGTGGAGGGCACCGACACCTACCTCGTCTACACGCGGTGGCGTGACGAGGAGTCCTTCCAGGCCTGGATGGAGGGGCCCATGAAGTCCGCGCACCAGGGCGGCGGCGAGGGCGGCGAACGGCCGAAGCCGGCAGCGAGCGGCTCGACGCTGTGGTCCTTCGAGGTGGTGCAGCAGGCCGGGCCGAAGGAGGCCTGACCGACGGCGAGACGTACGAGGTCCCCCGTGCCGCGGGCGCGGGGGACCTCGTACGTCTCGTGGGTGCCTCGGCACTCAGGTCCGGCGGGAACGGGTGGGCACGGCGGTGCGGCCGACCGCGGCCGCCAGTTTGCGCAGCCGGCGCCAGTCGAGCCGCGGGGGTGCCTCGGGTACTCCGGGCCGGTCGCGTGGCACCCGCACCCGCAGGGCGCGGCGGGCGATGCGGCAGTGGACGGGGGCGGGCATGGTGAGCGCCTCGCCGTCCAGGCCGACCTCCAGCTGCGGCTCGTCGGCGTCGATGACGACGCGCTGGGCGGTGAGCACGGTGAGGCCTTCCGGGCGCGGGGACAGCAGGAGTTCGGCCGCCTCCACGGCGCTGTCCACGCGGACGGCGAGCACGCCCAGCCGCCCGGCGTCGAGCCGCTCGCGCCGGCCGAGTCCGAAGGGGTCGTCCATGCGGTAGGCGTTGTTGCTGACCAGGATCGCCTGCGGGTCGGCGACGATGATGCCGTCGGCGGTGGCCGTCAGACGCGGACCGCTCTGCCGGGTGAGCAGTTCGGGCAAGCGCTCCAGGGCCGCGCCCACCTTGTCCTCGCGGTAGCCGGGGCTCTGGACGACGGCCCCGTACACGCCGAACGAGGCGTTGTTGACGAACGGGCGGTCGTCGGCGAACCCGAGGTCGACGCGGAGTTCGACGCCGTCGGTGAGGGCGTCGAGGCAGGTGGAGGGGTCGTCCCGGTCCAGGCCGAGGTCCATGGCGAAGTGGTTGCGCGTACCGGCGGCGATGACGAGGAACGGCAGGCCGTGTTCCGCGGCGACGGCGGCGACCAGCGCCTGGGTGCCGTCGCCGCCCGCGACGCCCAGGAGGTCCGCTCCGTCGGCCACGGCGGCTTTGGCCAGGGCGGTGACGTCCTGGTGCTGGTCCGGGTCGAGCAGGACGACCCGGGCGCCGAGCGCCTCGGCCTTCTCCTGCAGGTTGAACTTCCCGACCTTGCCGCCGCCGGAGCGCGGGTTGAGCAGCAGGAAGGGACGCAGTGGCGGTGGCGTGCGGTACTCCTTGACGCGCACGGCCCGCAGGCCCGTGCTGCGCAGGGCGTAGCGTCCGCTCCAGACCGCCGCGCACCACAGGAGCAGGGACAGGACGACCACCCACAGCAGGTTCGCCGCGGCGAAGGCCGTGACGAGGCCGGCGGGCGCGACGACGGCCAGCGCGGCCGACGCGATGCGGGCCGCTCCCCGCCGCGACAGGGCCCACCAGACCGCGGCCGCGGTCAGGGCGAGTCCCGCGAGGCCCGCCGCCAGCAGGAGCAGCCCTCGCAGGCCGCCGGAGACGAGCGGCAGCAGGGCCGCCAGGGCGGCCGCGGCCAAGGCGCCCCTGGCCGCCCATCTCTGCCGGCGGTGAAACCGTTCGTCCATCGCCGATCCCATCTCGTCCCTCCGCTCGAAGGCCGGCGCGGGCGGATCCCCGAGACCGTGCCCGGCCGTGACCATCGTGCCCGCCGACGCGTCGGCTCCGCCACTGCCGTCCTGGATGGCTCCCCCGCAGCGGGGCACGTCAGACGCGAAGATCCACCGGGGCGGAGCCACCGGTAGCGTACGCGGCCTCGTGAGCGCGTTTCCCCGCGCCGGGGGGCGTTGGCCTCCGGCATCGAAAGCCGCAACCCGGTGGCGTGCGGCGTGAGGATCAGGAAGGCTCGCACGCATGGTCTCGGTACTGCAGAACGTGGCGATCGACTGTGCGGATGCCTACGAGCTGGCCCGCTTCTGGAGCAGGGTGACCGGCCGTCCGCTGCATCCGGAGGACAGACCGGGTGACCGGGAGACTCAGGTGGTGCTCGCGGAGGGGCCGGTGCTGCACTTCAACCAGGTCCCCGAGGCCAAGACGGACAAGAACCGGATCCATCTGTGCCTGCGCCCGGAGACCTCGCGCGAGCAGGAGGTGGACCGGCTGCTGGGCATCGGTGCCACCTTCGTCTCCGATCACCGCAACCCCGATGGTTCGGGCTGGGCGATCCTCGCCGATCCCGAGGGCAACGAATTCTGCGTCCTGCGCAGTGAGTCCGACCGGGCCGCCATGAACTCCTGATCACCCGGCCGGAGAAACCCCGGCCCGGCACGAGGGCGGCCGGGTAAGCTCACCTGCTGATCATCGGCCGACACGAACAACAGGGGGCTCCGTGCGGGCCATGGCCACCGTGACGACGACCGCGTTCTGCCTGCTGGCGAGCACGGCCCTGGCCGGGTGCGGAGCCGGCGGCACCGGTGAGACCAGATCCGCCGGCGACCTCCTCGACGATGCCAACGCGACGATGCGGAAGCTGAAATCGGTCACCGTCGACATCACCAACCGCACCACCGGCGGCGGCACGGTCACCAGCCACCTCGTGACGGACCTGGACGACCGGTGCAGGTCCACAACCACCTGGTCCGGCGGCGGCGTCCTGGAGCAGATCCGGCTGGGCACGACCGACTACGTCCGTCCGAACCGTGCCTACGTGCAGAAGTGGAAGAAGAAGCCGGGCGTCACCGGCGAGCAGAAGCTGTGGGTGAAGACGCCCGTAGACCCGAAATCCTCGGGCGGCGACGGACTCACCTCCTGCGAACGGCCCTTCGACTCGTTCGGTACGGCGAAGAAGGGGGACTCCACCCGCGTCGGTGACACCAGGGCCATCGAGGTGATCGTGACCGACAAGGCGGACAAGGAAGGGACGTACACCTTCTACGTGGCCGAGGAGGGCGAGCCGTACGTGCTGAAGACGGTGTACAAGAGCGCCGCGCAGCTCACCACCACGTCGTTCAGCGGTTTCGACGAGCCGCTGGACCTGCGGGCGCCGCGGCCCGGTGAGGTGCTGAGCGCCGGGAGCGTGAACACCCGCTGAACGGCAGCGCTTTCCGACGGACTCCAGGCGGCAACCGGCCGAGTGGGACGAATCGTCACACCAGGGCTTGACGGGGCGGAGCCGGGCTCGGCCTACTGGAAGCCGAAGCCGGCCGAGTCGGGGGTCTGATGGTGCGGCGGCGTTGGGCAGCGGCGGTGGGTCTGGTGGCCTGCCTGCTGATGCTGCTGCACGTCATCACCCCCCGTCTCGCGGACGCGGCGCGCTCGGCGGTGCCGGTCCTGACGGCGGACGCAACGCGGCCGGGCGCGGTTGTGAGTGCCGGGGCCGAGACGGCCGAGGAGCCGTGTCCGTGTGAGCAGGAGCCGTCCGGGCGGCAGCTCGCGGCGCGGGTGCCGCGGGCCGCGGCGACCGGGGTGGGCCCGGTGATGACCGGGGCGGCCGTGCCGGGCGGGAGTGGGCCGCACCTCCGTGCGGCGGGCACGCCTCGGTGTCCGGTGGCGGCCGGAGCCGCCCCGAGTACCGCCCGGTTGCAGGCGTTCCGCTGCTGAGTGACGGCAGTACCGCCAAGGGCCTGCGCCGCGCGGCCCGAGTACTGCCCGGTGCCGGCACGCGGTGAGGTGCGGGCCTTCATGTGTCCCCATGCCGATGACACAGGAGGCAGAGATGCCTGGAAAGCGCGTTCTCGTTCTGAGGCCGGACGAACTCGGCCCCAACGACCAGAAGATGTGGCGCGAGATCCGGACCGAGTCCGGCGCCCCGGCGAATCCCTTCCTCGACCCGGTGTTCACCGCTGCGGTCGGGCAGGTCAGGCCGGCTGCCAGAGTGGCGGTGTTGCAGGACGACGGTTCCCCGGTCGGATTCTTCCCCTACGAGACGGGGGTCTTGGGGCGGGGCCGGGCCATCGGGCTGGGGGTGTCCGACAGTCAGGGGGTCGTGCTGCGCCCCGGAGTCCGGCTGGACGCCCGCCGGCTGTTACGGGTGTGCGGGCTGTCGTCCTGGGAGTTCGACAACCTCGAAGCCGGTCAGGACGCGTTCGTGCCGCACGCGGTCGAGGAACTCGCCTCCCCGGTCGTCGACATCGGCGACGGTTTCGAGGCGTACGCGCGACGGCTGCGGGCGCAGTCGCCGGGATTCCTCAGACAGACCCTGGCCAAGGAGCGCAAGCTGGCCCGGCAGGTCGGCGAGGTGCGCTTCGTGTACGACGCCCGGGACCCCGGTGCGCTGCGGGCTCTGATGGAGTGGAAGTCGGCGCAGTACCGGCGGACCGGCCGGCGGGACCGGTTCGCCCAGGAGTGGATCACCCGGCTGGTGGGGCTGCTCGGGAGGAGCGAGGACCCGGAGTGCCGTGGAGTGCTGTCCGTGCTGTACGCCGCGGACCGGCCCGTGGCCGCGCACTTCGGGCTGCGGTCGCGCACGGTGCTGTCCTGGTGGTTCCCGGCGTACGACCGCGCCTACGCCAAGTACTCCCCCGGTCTCGTGCTCCAGTTGAGGATGCTGGAGGCAGCGGCGACCGACGGCGTCGAGACCTTTGATCTGGGCAGCGGTCCGGCCCGCTACAAGGAGTCGCTCAAGACGCGTGACCTGCGTGTGTACGAAGGCGCGGTGGTACGGGCGGTGCCGGGGGGAGCCGTTCACTGGCTGGGCCGGGAGCCCGCCCGGGCGGCCCGCCGCTACGTCCGCAACCGGCCCGGCCTGGCCGCCGCGGCGGCGCGGACCCTGGAGGAACTGGGCCGGCTGCGCGGTGGCTGAGCAGGGCGCGCCCGGCTCCTGGGAGCCGGGCGCGGTGCGGGGTCCGGTCAGCCCGTGGCGGTCCAGCTGTGGGCGACGTCCACGACGACGCGGTCGTCGAGCTGTTGCACCCGGAAGGGCAGCCGGGCGCGGACGCCGAGGCCGATCTGGGTGTCACCCTCGAAGCTGCCGGCGAACCGGGTGTCCCGGAAGGTGCGGTAACCGGTGAGGTCCACGCCCGGCAGCGGGCGCGACACCCGGCCCGGGTACGTGGCCGCTCCGGTATCCGGGTCGTACGCGGGCGCGGTCACCCGTACCTCGAGGACGGCCCCGCCTGCCACGGGGATTTCGCGGCCGGAGCCGTCCTGGTAGAGCCGGGTGACGTACTGGACGGTGTAACCGACGCCGCTGCCCGCGCCGGGCACGTCGACGACCATCCGGTCGAAGCAGGTGTGACGGCCGGTCCTGACGTTCGTCACCGAAGCGACCGTGGCGGCGGCCTCGGTCTTGGCGAGGCTTCCCCAGCCGGTCGGACACGTCGTGGCCTGCGTGGTGGACCGCGGGCTGGCGACAGCTGCGGCACCGGCCGGGACCGCCGCCACACCCACCGTCGCGCCCACGAGTGCGAGAGTCGCGCATGCTCTTCTGATTCGTACCATTGCCGCCCCCGAGGCTTGCATGTGGTTGTTGCCGGGTGAGACGACCGGGCGGACCGAAAGGTTGCACTTGCCGCGCCGGACCGCCGGGCATGGCACATCCTGGTGGGGAGCTATTGGTGTCCGGTGCGTCCGTACCGGGAGGACGCGACATGGATGAGGCAGCCGCCGTACCGGACGGGCCGCGGTCAGCCGACGGCCGGAGCCGGGACGGGGCTGAGAGCCGGGCCCCGGGCCAGGGCCCGGGCCGGATCGAGGATGCCCTGACGGACCCGCTGGTGGAAGCCGTGCGGGATCTCGACGGCTACGGCGGACTGGTCTACCTGCGCTCCGTTGACCGGCGCTCGCTGGTGCTCACGATGGTCACCGGCGTGCCCCGCTCGCTGCTCAAGAGCTGGTGGCGGGTGCCGGTGGGGGGTGCTCTGCCCATGGCGGAGGCCTACCGGCGGGACGAGACGCTGTGGCTGGCGGACGAGCGCGCCACCATGGTGCGCTTCCCGCACTTCACCGCAGGGCTGCCCTACTCCTTCGGCTCCGCCTACCAGCCCGTTCGCACCGGCGGTGAGGTGGTGGGCGTCCTGGTCGTGCTGCGCTCGGCCAGCCGGGCGCCGATGGACGCGGAGACGGTGGACCGCGCGCTGCGTCCTTCCGAGCGGGCCATGGAAGAGCGCCTGGACCGCCTCGCCGCACGCCCGCCCGGCACCGGCGCCGCCGACCGTCGCGTCGAGTACGACGACGAGCCGATCAGCGTGCGGCTGCCCACCTCCGGCGCCCACCCGGTCCGGGTGGGACTCATCGACTGGGACCTGGACAGCGACCGGTGCACGGCGGACGACGAGGCCCTCGCGCTGCTGGGCATCGACCGGGCGGACTACGGCGGCACCATCGCGGACGTCGAGTCCCGTGTCAGCCGGGACGACCTGCACGAACTGCGGGAGAGCCGGCACGACGCGCTGGCCGGCGGCCGGGTCAGGTCCCGGCACTTCCGCGTGCGGGACGAGTCCCGCGGCGAGGAGGAGACCGGCTACCGGCCGGTCGAACTGTGGGGCCATCTCGTGCACGGCGGCGCCGGCTCCCCGCGGATTCTGGTGGGCGCCCTCGTCGACGCGGCCGGCGGACTCACCGCGGCCGAGGCGGCCGAGCGGCTGCCCGACGGGATCTTCTCGCTGGACCAGGACGGCCGCCTCACGTACGCCAACCGCCGCTGCGAGGAGCTGCTGGGCTCCGGCCGGGAAGAGCTCTTCGGCCACTACCCGTGGGAGGTGATCACCTGGCTCCGGGACCCCGCGTACGAGGACCGCTACCGGGCGGCGATGCTGTCGCAGGAGCAGGTGTCCTTCCTCATCCGGCGTTCCGCGGGGAACTGGCTGAGCTTCGTGCTGTACCCGGACGTGCACGGGCTGACCGGCCGGGTCTTCCCCACCGGGCCGCCCACCGGGGCCGAACAGGGGCCGGAGGCCGGGACCGCCGCCGGCCCCGACGTCGCGGCCGTCGCGCCCCCGCCCGGGCCGGTCGCCGCCGCGCGTGCCGGAGCGCTCTACCACGTGGTGCAGATGGCGAGCGTGCTCACCGAGGCGGTCACCGTGCGGGACGTCTGCCGGGCCGTGTCCGAGCAGCTGCTGCCGGCCTTCGGCGCCCGGGAGCTGGCGCTGTACACCGTCCGCGAGGGCCGGATGTACCTGCTGTGGGAGTCGGGATACCCGGAGGGCTTCCTCACCCCCTTCGAAGGCGTCACCCTGGACACACAGCTGCCCGGCGTCCACGCGCTCACCACCCGGCTCCCCCTGTTCTTCGAGTCGCCCGAGGATCTCTCCCTCGCCTATCCGGGCATCACCCTGGACCGGATGAACGCCTGGTCGTTCCTGCCGCTGATCGCCTCCGGCCGTTCCGTCGGCTCGTGCATCCTCGGCTGGGAGGCCCCGCACCGCTTCACCCCCGACGAGCGCTCCGCCCTCACCGCGCTGAGCGGACTGGCCGCCCAGGCGATGGAGCGGGCCCGGCTCTACGACTCGGAGTCCGCCGTCGCCCGCGGCCTCCAGGAGGGGCTGCTGCCGCACCGCCTGCCGGCCGTCGAGGGTCTGCGCACGACCGGCCGCTATCTGCCCGGTACGCAGGGCATGGCGATCGGTGGCGACTGGTACGACGTGATCACCACCGGGCGGGGCGTGGCCCTGGTCATCGGGGACGTCGAGGGTCACAGCGTCGGCGCCGCAGCCGTGATGGGCCAGCTGCGCAGCGCGGTGCACGCCTTCGCCGCGAGCGAGCGTCCGCCTCAGGAGGTCATCACGCACACCAACCGGCTGCTGACCGACCTGGAGTCGGACGTCTTCGCGACCTGCTGCTACATCGAGCTCGACCCGGGGACCGGACGGGCTCTCGCCGTGCGGGCCGGTCACCCCCCGCCGCTGCTGCGCCACCCCGACGGGCGGGCGGAGACCCTGGATCTCGCGGGCGGCGTCATGCTGGGCGTGCAGCCCGACTCGGTGTACCCCGTCACCGCGCTCACCCTGGCCCCCGGCAGTGTTCTCGCCCTGTACACCGACGGGCTGGTGGAGCGGCCCGGCAGCGACATCGAGACGGGCATCGACGCGGTCCGGCGCCGGCTGTCCGAGACCCCGGCGGACTCGGTGGAGCATCTCGCCGACCGGCTGGTGGGCACCGCCCGGCGGGCCCGGGAGCGGCCGGACGACGTGGCGCTGCTGCTGACGGCGTACCGGTGAACCCGGTGGGTGCCCGGTTCCGGGCGTGCTGCCGGGAGGCCCGCCGCACGGACGAACGGCCGCACGGACAGACGGCCGCACGAACACCCCGATGAACGGCCGTCCGGACGAACGGCCGTACGAAGCGGCGCGGGGTAGCGTGGGCGGGACCGGCGAGCGAGGCGGTGGTGGCGGTGGAGTGGCAGCGGTACGCCGAGCAGATGGCGCGGCTCGCCCGGGATCTGGTCGCCCAGGAGTCGGTGCAGGCGACGCTGGACGCGGTCTCGGCGGCGGCGGTGGAGCTGGTCGAGGGCTGCGACGCGGCGGGCATTCTGACGGTTTCGAAGGGCCGGGCCGTGACGCTGGCGGTGTGCGGCGACATGGTCGCGGAGTCGGACCGGCTGCAGGGCGAGCTCGGCGAGGGCCCCTGCTTCGACGCCGCGCGCCGCGTGGACGGCGAGCGGCTGTTCCGCATCGCCGACATGACCCGGCCGCAGCCGTCCTGGCCGCGCTACAGCCGGGCGGCCCGCGATCTGGGGATCGGCAGCATGACCGGCGTACTGCTCTACACCGACGAGGAGGACTTCGGCGCACTGAACCTCTACTCGCGGCGCCCCGGGGCCTTCGGTGAGGACATCGAGACCGCCGGCTGGCTGCTCGCCTCGCATGCCGCGGTGGCGCTGGCCACCGCCCGTACCGTCGACCAGCTGGAGCACGCCCTGGAGACCAGGCACGCCATCGGCGAGGCCATGGGCATCCTGATGGAACGCCATCGGCTGAGCGAGGACGAGGCCTTCGGCGTGCTGCGGCGCATCTCCCAGAACCACAACCTCAAGCTGCGCGACGTGGCCCGGCGGGTCCGGGCCGACTCCCCGGAGCGCGGTTGACGTCTCACACCGGACCGTCGCTCAGGCGGCACGCAGGAGGAGCACCGCGATGTCGTCGTTGTGCTGTCCGGTCGGTGCGGTGTGGCGGACGAGCCGGTCGATGAGCCGTTCCAGGTCCGCCCCCTCGGCGGCGTCCAGCTGCCCGGCGAGGTCGGTCGTGGTGCGGGTGACGTCGGCGCCGGGGAGTTCGACCAGGCCGTCGGTGTAGAGGGCGAGGGTCGTGCCGGGGAGCAGGGGCACGGTGGTCACCGGGTAGTGACCGCCGGTGTCGATGCCCAGCAGCGGGCCGGGGTCGACGTCGAGGACCCGCGCGGGGTGCCGGGCGTGACGCAGCAGCGGCGGCACGTGTCCCGCGCTGGCGAAGGACGCCTGCCGGCCGGCCAGGTCGAGGTGGACGTAGAGGCAGGAGACGAGCAGTTCGCAGTCGAGGTCGGCCAGGAGCCGGTTGGTGCGGGCCAGGACCTCGCCGGGCGCGGCGCCGGAGGTGGCGTGGGCGTGGACGGCGGTGCGGACCTGGCCCATGAGGGCCGCGGCGGCGACACTGTGGCCTTCCACGTCGCCGATGACGGCTGCCGCGGTCGTGGCGTTCACGCGCAGGACGTCGAAGAAGTCGCCGCCGACCTCGGTGCCGTGCCCGGCGGGCAGGTAGCGGGCGGCGACGTCGAGGCCGGGCAGGCGCGGCAGGGCCCGGGGCAGCAGGGCGCGCTGCAGTTCGTGCACGAGCCGGTGTTTGGTGTCGTAGAGCCGGGCGCGGTCCAGGGCCTGGGCGATCAGGCCGGACAGCGAGGTGAGAACGGCTCGTTCGTCGGCGGTGAAGGTGTGCGGCCGGGCGTAGGACAGGATGCAGCAGCCGACGGGCCGGCCGGAAATGATCAGGGGCAGGAACGCCCAGGCCTGCTTGCCGCTGATCTGGGGTGCTCTGGGGTAGCTGGCGGCCAGTTCCGCGGGGTGGGCGAAGAAGGCGGGGGTGCCGCTGGCGAGGACCTGCCCGGCGGGCGTGAGGCCGGTGTCCAGGGAGAGGGCGTCGAGGCGCTCCACGACCTCGGCCGGGTAGCCGTGGTGGCCGGTGATCTTCAGCCGTCCGGCCTCGACGCCGGACAGCACCAGGCCCTGGGCGCCGAAAGCGGGCAGGATCTCGTGGGCGATCAGCGCCACGAGGTCGCGTACGGTCACCGACTCGGTGAGCGCGGCGGCCAGGTGTACGAGTTGGTAGAGGCGTCCCGTCGGTGCCGCGACGGGCGACCGCGCGCCGGCGGGCGGCGGGTCGCCGGTCTGCTCCGTGCTCGGCAGGACGCGGACGCTGATGCCGCTGGGGTCGGGATAGAGCTGGAAGGTCAGCGGCTGGTCCGGCGGGCGGAACGCGCTGAAGGAGACGGGGGTCCGGCTGACGACCGCCGTGCGGTAGTGGTCCTCGTAGACGGGGTCGTCGAGCCACGCCAGGGACTGCCAGGGTCTGGTGCCCAGCAGCCGGTCGGCATCACGGCCGAGGAGGCGGGCCGCGGTGGCGGTGATGAAGGTGACGCGGCCTTCCAGATCGAGGGCCAGGGCGCCCTCCGGAAGGCGTTCGAGGTAGTCGGCGGCGGCCAGGCCGGTCTGCACGGGGTGGCGAGCGGCGTCCACGGGGACGACCCGCGGCAGGTCGGGCAGGGACGGCGGCTGGGTGGCGTCGTCCAGGATGCGGGCCATGCGGCGGGCGCTGGAGGTGATGTGGCCGCGTTCCCGTGGCGTGACCCGGCGCGGCCGGCCGGCGGGCCACATCAGCACGAGGCCGCCCCAGGAGCGCCGCACTCCGGTCAGCGGGACGGCGACGAGGGCGAACGGGTAGGGCAGGACAGCGGCGGCGCGGGGGTAGCGGCGGGCCATGTCGTCCTGGCCGGCGACGCTGACCAGGGTGTCGTCGTGGATCGCGTCGGCGACCGGGACCGGTGCGGTCAGGGGCAGCCGCCGCCAGGGGGCGCTGAAGGCCACCGGCAGGCCGCACAGGGCCACCAGGCGCAGCACCGGCTCGGCCTCCTCGGTGAGGTAGAGGCCGCCGATCGAGGCGCCGGTGCCGCGCACGGTGTCGGCCAGGGCCACCCCCAGGGCGTCGTCCGGTGATCCGGCGCCGCCGGGGTGCTCGTTGCTCCCGGGCATGGTGTCCTCCCGCTCCTACCCGGACGCTACGCCTGGCGGAGCGTCCGGGCACGCCATACGGATGTCCGGTTCGACGGCGATTGCGCAGGTCTTGGCCGGGGGCCGCAGGAGTGCCCGGAGGATGTTCCGGCCGTTTCGCGCGGGTGGGCGTGCGAGAGGACGCCGGCTGGCAGAATCGGGAGCCCTGACGGCAACGGGAGGCCGGCTTGCAGACGCTGACATCGCAGGACCCGCTGGCCGTCGCCGTCACGGAGGCGATCCGGGCCGGGGATCTGCCCGGGCTCCGGCGGCTGCTCGCCGACCACCCCGGTCTCGCCACCGCGCGCATCACCGAGCAGGGTGAGGACGGCAGGGGCACGCGCAGTCTGCTGCACATCGCGGCCGACTGGCCCGGTCACTTCCCCAGGGGCCCCGAGGTGGTCGCGGTCCTGGTCGCGGCCGGGGCCGATCCGCAGGCCCGCTTCGAAGGTGCGCACGCGGAGACGCCCCTGCACTGGGCCGCCAGCAGCAACGACGTGCCCCTCCTGGACGCGCTCATCGCGGCCGGAGCCGACATCGAGGCACCCGGGGCGGTGATCGGCGGTGGCACCCCGCTCGCCGACGCCCGGGGCTTCGGCCAGTGGCGCGCCGCCCACCGGCTCGTCGAGCACGGAGCCCGCGTCACCCTCCAGGACGCCGCCACGCTCGGTCTGCTCGAACGGGTCCGGGCCTGCGTCGAGGCGGACGAGGCGCCGTCACCGGACGAGATCACCAGCGCCTTCTGGGGCGCCTGCCAGGGCGGCCACCTGCTCAGCGCGCAGTACCTCCACCAGCAGGGCGCCGACCCCGACTGGTGCGGCTACGACGGCATGACTCCGCTGGACGTCGCCCGCGCCCAGGACGCCGGCGACGTCGTGCGATGGCTGCGCGACCTGGGCGCGGAGAGCCGCGCCTGACGGGCCCTTTCACCCTGCCCGTCCGGGTCGCGCAGCCTGGCGCCAGGGCGCCTCACAGGCAGTAGCGCACGAGCCATTCGTCCTGGTTGTAGGCGGTGCGCGCGGGGTCGGGCACGCTCGCCGCCCGCTCCTCGACCATGTCCTCCACGCGCACCGGCTCCGGCAGTGCCCCGAAGCGGGCCCGGCGGGCGTCGCCCTCCGCCTCGCTCCCCTGCTGCGACGTCGCCTCGTCCACGGCGATTCCCCTCTCCGGCTGGTCGGTCCGACCGTTCGGCCCTTGCTGGGCAAAGAGTTGACGTTCGGGAGAGCCTCTGGGTTCCCGCGACGTCGCTCAGCCGTGAAGTCGCGCCGCCACCGGCGCCCGGCGAGGGCCCGGCCGGTCGTCCGTGAGCGGGCTGTCGTCACTCAGGGCGGTGGTGCGGCCGGCGGCTGCGCCGATCCTGGCGATCACGCCGCGCGGCCCGGGACGCCGCGTCACCACATCGGCTGACCACCACCGGTCCGGGCGGGAATTGGTCCACCAAGCGGGCACGGAAGTGGACCCCTTCCCGGGCCGCCCGGCTGTCTAGCGTCACCTCCATGAACGTCACGACCACGCGCGGCGCCCTGCTCGCCGCGCTCGCCTGTGTCCTCGTCGGAGGGTCCTTCACCGCCAACAGCGTCCTGGGCGACTACCCCTACGCGGGCGGCCAGTTCCTGCGCTACGCACTGGCCTGCCTGCTGCTGGTCCCGGCCGCCGGGAAGGGCGCGGCCCGTCGGCTGCGGGCTCTGGCACCCCGCCAGTGGGGTCGTCTCGCCCTGCTGGCGGCGGTCGGCATGGTCGGTTTCAACCTGGCCGTCATCGCCGCCGAGCGCACGGCGGAACCCGCGGTGCCCGGCGTGTTCGTGGGCTGCGCGCCGGTGGCCGTCGCCGTGCTCGTGCCCCTCCTGGACGGGCGCAGACCCCAACGGGTGGTGCTGTACGGGTCGCTGCTCGTGGCCGTCGGCGCCTTCACGGTTCAGGGCTGGGGGCGCACGGACGGCACGGGCATCGCCTTCTCCGTGTGTGCCCTGGCCGGAGAGGTCGGGTTCGCCGTGCTCGCGGTGCCCGTCCTGCGGCCGCTCGGCCCCCGGCTGCTGTCCGCCACGGTGTGCGCGGTCGCCGCGCTGGAGTCGGCGGTGGTCGGGCTGCTCGTCGACGGCGCCGGGTGGCTGCGGCGTCCGGACACCGTCGAGACGGCCGCGCTGCTGTGGCAGGCGGTGGTGGTCACCGTGGTCGGATTCGTGTGCTGGTACATCGGCATGCAGCGGATCGGTGCCGAACGCGCCACCCTCTTCTCCGGCCTCATCCCGGTCGCGGCGGCCTGCACCGCACCGCTCGTCGGCACCGGCTCCTACGGTCTCGCGCAGGCGGCGGGCAGTGCGCTGGTGGGGCTCGGTGTGGCGCTCGGGTCGGGGGCGCTGCGGCGGGTGGGGCGGGAGCGGGGCGCGCGGGGCCGGGCCTTTCGAGGGAACGGACGACCGGAGTCCCGGGCGGTCCGCGTGCCTGAAGCGCCTCAGTGATCCCGCGCGCATCTAATGGGCGCGATCGCACCTCCCGGACGACACAGGAGACGACGTCCATGCCGCACAGCCGCACCGGTGAAGGGGAGCAGAAGGCCGCGCGTGGGGGTGTGCTGCGGCGGCTGGGCGAGTGGTGCGCACGCCACTTCGTGATCGTGATCATCGCCTGGCTGGTGGCGCTGGTGGCGCTGCAGGTCGTCAGCCGGGCATTCGGCGGGGAGTACTCCGACAACTTCTCACTGCCCCAGGCACAGTCCCAGAAGGGCCTGGACGTGCTGAAGGCGCACGACCCGCAAGCAGGCGGATACAGCAGCCAGATCGTGCTGCACGACGACCAGCAGTCCCTGACCGCGATCAGTTCCCAGATCTCGGCCACGGTCGCCGACCTGGAGAAGCTGCCCCACGTCCTGTCGGCCCAGAACCCGCTGTCCGCGCAGGGCTCGTCCTCGGGGCAGTCGCAGCAGCAGAATGTCGGGCCGTTGTCCGACGACCAGAAGACGGCCTACGTCACCGTCCGATTCGACGTGCAGCCCTCGACGCTCGGCGACGACTACCTGAACGGGGTCGACAGTGCCGTGCAGCCGCTGCGGTCGGCCGGTGCGGAGGTCGAGTACGGCGGGCCGCTCGGCGAGCTCGCCCGGCCGGCGGCCGACGACCGGGTGAGCGAGCTGATCGGTTTCGGCGTGGCCGTCATCGTGCTGCTGGTCGGGTTCGGGTCTGTCATCGCCGCCGTCGTCCCGCTGCTCACCGCGCTGATCAGCGTCGTCGGCGGTCTGGCGATCCTCGGGCTGCTGGCCGCCGCGTTCACCTTCGCGACGGTCTCCCCCACCCTGGCCACCATGATCGGGCTCGGAGTCGGGATCGACTACGCCCTGTTCATGATCACCCGCCATCGGCAGAACCTCATCGACGGCACCGACCCGGTGCGGGCCGCCGGGCAGGCCACGGCCACCAGCGGTCACGCCGTCCTGGTCTCCGGCTGCACGGTGATCGTCGCGCTCGCGGGCCTGTCGGCCTCCGGGGTCGGATTCATCGGCCTGCTCGGGCTGGCCGCGGCGGTCACCGTCGTCTCGGCCGTCGTCGGCGCGCTCACCCTGGTCCCCGCTCTGCTCGGGCTCATCGGCCGGCGCATCGACCGCTACCGGGTGCGCCGTCCCGTCGCCGAGACCGACACCGGGGCGGGCGAGACACCGCAGGGCACCTGGCACCGGTACGCGCAGCGGGTGGAGCGCAGACCGCTGTGGTTCCTGTCGGCGGGTGTCGCCGTCGTGGTGGTGCTCGCGATCCCCGTGTTCTCCATCCAGCTCGGCCATATCGGCGACGGCGCCGATCCGGCGTCCTTCACCGACCGGCGGGCCTACGACCTGATGACCGACGCGTTCGGGCCCGGATCCAACGGTCCGCTCACCGTCGTCATCGACCAGACGAACGTGTCCTCCTCACAGCGTTCCGCTCTGGCCTCGAAGGCCCAGCAGTCACTCGACTCCGTGCAGGGGGCCGCCGTCGTCACCCCGCTGTCGCCCACGCAGGACGGCGACGTCCTGATCGGCACCGTCTACCCGGCCCGGTCGCCGCAGAGCGCCACCACCACGGACCTGACCAACCGTCTCGTCGACGACACACTGCCGGACGTGGTCCAGGGCACGGACGCCAAGGGCTATGTCACCGGTACGACGGCGGCCCAGGTCGACTTCCGCGACATCGTCGCCTCCCGGCTGATCGTGATCATCCTGGTCGTGGTCGCACTGGCTTTCCTGATCATCCTGGCCGTGTTCCGGGGGCTCCTCGTCGCCGTCAAGGCGGCCGTCCTGAACGTCCTGTCGATCGCGGCCTCGTACGGTGTGGTCGTCGCGGTGTTCCAGTGGGGCTGGGGCGGTCCCGCGCTCGGCGTCAACGGCACGGTGCCCATCGAGAGCTATGTGCCGATGATGATGTTCGCCATCATCTTCGGCCTCAGCATGGACTACGAGATCTTCCTGCTGTCCCGCGTCCACGAGGCATGGCTGCGCACCGGGGACGCCAAGGCCTCCGTGGCGCACGCCCTGGAGATCACGGCCCGGGTGATCACGTGTGCCGCGCTGATCATGGTGAGCGTGTTCGCGGCGTTCATCGTCAGCGACAACGTCGTGGTCAAGATGCTCGGGCTGGGCCTGGCCGTCAGCGTGCTCATCGACGCCACCGTCGTACGCCTGCTCATGGTGCCCGCCGTGATGACACTGCTCGGGCGGCACGCCTGGTGGATGCCGCGGTGGCTGGACCGGGTGGTGCCGCACATCGACGCCGAGGGCGCACCGGCCGGGGTGCGTTCGGCGACTCACTGAGGGGCGACTCCCACCGCTGCCCCAACTCGCGTACGGCATCGGCTGCTTGCCACGCCTTCGCGCTTCATTGCGAACCTCTTGGACCGGAAAATACCCATTTTCCCGTTTTGACCTAGTGGGTGTGGTTAATCGAGGAGGGTGCGGGCGGGACGGCAGCCGGAGCACGAGAAGCCGGCGGCGAGCCCCGTTCCCGGCCGGGCGCGCTGACGCGCGGTGGTGGACGGCGTATGCCGTCGCCGCGGGCGGCCCGGTTCCCGACGAGACCGAATCCACGGGCGGTGCTTGAGGGAGAGGACCCATGAGCGATATGGCGAACGAGAGCACCGGTCGTGCCCAGCAGGCCGGGCAGACGGCGAAAGAGGAGGCGTGGACCACCGCCGGACAGGCCGGGGAAGGCGCGAGTCGGGTCGCCGGCACCGCCACCGACCAGGTCAGAGCCGTCACCGGTGAGGCCAGGGCGCAGGCCGGTGCGATGGCCGGTGACCTGCGCACGCGGGTCACCGAGGAGGCCGAGAACCAGACGCGGCGCGGGGCGCGGGTGATGCGGCAGTGGGCGGACGACCTGTCCGGTCTCGCGGACAGTGCTGACGCCGACTCACCCGCCAGGAGCCTCGTGACGCAGGCGGCCGACCGCGGTCACCGCGCCGCCGACTACCTGGACTCACGGGGCGTAGGCGGCCTGGTCGACGACCTGCAGCACTTCGCCCGCCGGCGCCCCGGCGCCTTCCTCGGCGGAGCGGTCGTGGCCGGGTTCGCCGTCGGACGGCTCGGCAAGGCCGGCAGCGGCGCCGACGGTTCCGGCTCGGACCGGTCGGCGCCGCGCGCCTCCGGTACCCAGGACCTGCCCGGGGACGCCGCGCCGCCGGAGCTGCCGGTCCACGGGGAGGTCTGAGATGTCCTCGCTGACGCCACACGCCCCGCGGCGACCCGCTCCGAAGCACCGCGGACAGGAGGACGGCTCGATGGGAGAGCTGCTCTCGACGGTGACGTCGGACGTGCAACAACTGCTGCGCCAGGAAGCGGAACTGGCCAAGGCCGAGATCAGGGAAGAGGCCGGCAAGGCGGGCAAGGCGGCAGGGATGTTCGGCGGAGCCGGTTTCGCCGGCTACATGGTGGCCGTCCTCCTGACCCTGGCGGCGATGTTCGGCCTGGCCAACGTCATGGACCTGGGATGGGCCGCGCTGGTCGTCACCGGAGTGTGGGCGGTGATCGGCCTGATCCTCTACCGCCGGGGCCGCGCACGGATGCGCACCGTGTCGCCGAAGCCGGAGCAGACCATGCAGACGCTGAAGGAGGACATGCGATGGGCACGGCACCCGACCGGATAAGGGCCGATATCGAATCCACTCGGGAAAGACTGTCCGAGGACGTCTCCCGGCTGGCCGACCGCGCCCGCCCCCGCAGGATGGTACGGCGTCGCACCCGGCGCGTCCGCGGCGCTCTGCACGGGGTCAGGGTACGCGTGATGGGCAGTGCTTCGGAGGTTTCCGGGCAGACCGCCGACCGCACCCGACAGACCGCCCAGTCGGTGCAGGAGTCCACCGGTCAGGCCGCGGACACCGCGCGCCAGGCCGCCGGGAAGGCCGTCGGCGCCGCTCGTCAGACGGCCGGGCAGGCCGGTGACGCGGCACGGCAGGCCCCTGAGCAGGCGATGCGGCAGACGCAGGGCAACCC
Organism: Streptomyces sp. NPDC012474; assembly: GCF_042955185.1. Lineage (NCBI taxonomy): Bacteria > Bacillati > Actinomycetota > Actinomycetes > Kitasatosporales > Streptomycetaceae > Streptomyces > Streptomyces sp. NPDC012474. The sequence continues at coordinate 77,499 of NZ_JBIBEP010000018.1, read as the reverse complement.
GCTCGCGGCCGGCCTGATCGCCTTCGGCGCGGGACTGCTGACCGCCTCACTGCTGCCCACCTCGCAGGCCGAGGAGCAGGCCGCGGAGCGGGCCGGACAGGCCGTCGAGCCGGTGAAACAGGCCGCGTTGGAGTCCGCGCAGCAACTGAGGGAGGACGCGACCCAGGCCGGCCGCCAGGCCGCCCAGGAGGTCAAGGACACCGCCTCCGAAGCCGCCCGCGCCACCAAGGAACAGGCCGGAGAACAAGCCGGGCACGTCACCGAACAGGCCCGCCGCTCCGCGCAGACCACGGCCGACGAGGCGCGCGGGCAGACCGGCGGCACCGGACCGTAGACACCCCGCCGCCGGACCGGCCCGCCGTACTCGGACACCGGCACAGCCCGAACCCGACAGCCGCAATCCCATCAATGTCAAGAACGCAGGAGATACCAGGATGATCACCCGAGAGCAGATATCCACCGTGCTGGACCACCCGGTCCATGACGCCAGGGGCGACAAGATCGGCAATGCCGGGCACGTCTTCTTCGACGACGTCACCGGCGAGCCCGAGTGGGTCAGCGTACGGACGGGCCTGTTCGGCTCCAGCGAGTCCTTCGTACCCATCCACGACGCGGCCCTCGTCGAGGACCACCTCGAGGTGCCGTACGCCAAGGACCAGGTCAAGGACGCACCCAACGTCGACGTGGACGCCGGCGGTCACCTGTCCGAACAGGAGGAGCAGCGCCTGTACCAGTACTACGGCGTCGACTGGGACGCCGGCCGGACGGACGCACATTCCGGTACCTCCGGTACCGGCCGGGCGACCGGCACCACCGGCACCACCGGCACCACCGGCACCACCGACGACGCGATGACGCGGTCCGAGGAGGAGATGCACGTCGGTGTCGAACGCCGCGAGGCCGGCCGGGCGCGGCTGCGCAAGTACGTCGTCACCGAAGAGCAGCAGTACACCGTCCCCGTACGCCACGAAGAGGTCCGCGTCGAGCGCGAGCCGATCACCGACACCAACCGGGACACGGCGATGTCCGGGCCGGACATCACGGAGGCGGAGCACGACGTCACGCTCTACGAGGAGCAGCCCGTGGTGGAGACCAGGGCCGTACCGAAGGAGCGGGTCCGCCTGAGCACGGAAGAGGTCACGGAGGAGGAGACCGTCACCGGCGAGGTCCGCAAGGAACGTATCGAGACCGAGGGAACCGACGAGCAGGGCGACCAGCGGCGCCGTCGCTGATCTCCGGCGGGCGCCCGGGCGGGAGGGCCACGGCCGTCCTTCCCGGGCGCCGCCCTGCGTGCGCGCCGGGCCGGGATCAGTGGAGCATCAGGTGGACTAGGGCGACGGTGCCGACCGACACGATCAGGGTGCGCAGGACGGCGGGGCTGAAGCGGCGGCCCGTTCTGGCTCCGATGAGGCCGCCGAGCGCTGACCCGGCGGCGATGAGCACGACGGCCGTCCAGTCGAAGTCGGCGAAGAACAGGAACAGCAGGGCGGCGACCGTGTTGACGACGGCCGCCAGCACGTTCTTCACGGCGTTGAGCCGCTGGAGCGTCTCGTCGAGCAGCATGCCCATCAGGGAGACGTAGATGATGCCCTGCGCGGCGGAGAAATAGCCGCCGTAGACGCTGGCGAGCGTCAGCCCGGTGAACAGCAGGGGGCCACCGTCGCGGCGGACGGGACCGCCCTCGGCGCGACGGCGGCGCACCCGCTTCGCGATCAAGGGCTGGCACGCGACCAGCACCAGGGCGAGGCCCACCAGGACCGGCACGATCCGTTCGAACGCCGACGCGGGCAGGGTCAGCAGCAGCACGGCGCCCGCGAGGCCGCCCAGTACGGCGCCGATGCCGAGCAGCAGGACACGCCGGCGCTGCCCCCGCAGTTCCTCGCGGTAGCCGAGGGCCGCGGTGATGGAACCGGGCACCAGGCCCAGCCCGTTCGACACCGTGGCCGTGACCGGGGGCAGTCCGGTCGCCAGCAGAACCGGGAAGGTGATCAGCGTTCCCGAGCCGACGACGGCGTTGACGGCCCCGGCGCCCGTGCCGGCGGCGAGCACGGCGGCCATCTCCCACGGCGTCACGCCGCCGCTCCGCCGCGTGTGCCGTTCCACATGAGGTTCATGCGGTCACGCTAGAGGGTGGACCGTTCGGCACCCGCCGCAGGGTGCCGGAGCAGGGCCTCGGCCCGGGACGCGCGACGGCGGCGGGATCCGGTGGGGATCCCGCCGCCGTTCACGGCTCATGTCCGGGTGTGCCTCCTTGGGCTGCGACCGGAAAGGTTCACCGGCTTGCGACGCCCGGCACGGCACCTCGCCGCGTTGTCGCATCACCCGAGTACATCCAGTACGCGGGCGATGCTCCGCCTTGCGATGCACCGCACCGGACGCCGCAAGCCTTCCGGCAAACCTGTCCGGTCACAGCGCTAGCCGCGCCGCACCCGGCGCAGGACGACGAAGCCCGCGATGACCAGGACTGCGCCCGCCGCCGCCGGCCAGAGCTGGGCGCCGGTGTCGGCCAGGCCGCCCTCGCCGACCGCCTGCGGCTCGGTCCGGGACGGTGCCGACGGGGTCGGCGGGGTCGGCGGGGAACTGGTCGCCGTGCCGACGGCCTGGGACTGGCCGAGGCCGTCCGTGTCGTCGCCGGCGCCGTCCTTCGAACCGCCGTCCTGCTCACCGGCCTTGCCGCCGTCCGCCGAAGCGGTCGCCTTCACCGCGGGACCGGCGCCGGCGGGAGTCGTGGAGGCGTCGCCGGGCTCGGGTTCGGGGGCCGGCTTGTCCGCCGGCGGCTTCGGGGCCTGGCCCTTGCCCTCGTCACCGCGGTCGCCCTGGTCACCGGGCTTCCCGCCGGCGTTCCCGCCCTGCGGAGCGCCGGGCGTCTTCGTCGGCTGCTCCTGCGGGGCTTCAGGGGCCTTCGTCGGCTCTTCCTGAGGAACCTCGGGTGTCTTGGTCGGCTCCTCCTGCGGGGCCTCCGGCGTCTTCGTCGGCTCCTCCTGGGGCTCCTCACCCGGGGCCGGGTCCTGCCCGCCGCCCGCGCCGGCGCCGCACCTGCGGCCGTCGTTGATGCAGTCGACCATCTCCCCCATCAGCTTCTCGTCGAAGATGTTGATGAAGTCGCCGTGGTCCGTGACCGGTTTGTGCAGCTGCTCCGGGAAGGAGTCGACCGCGAACAGCGGTGTCGTGCGGCCGCCGTCGTTCAGGCTCGGCGCGTCGATGTCGTAGACGATGCGCTGAACCAGCTGCGGGATGGGGCGGAAGCCGGACGGGCAGTTCCCGGCGGCGTCCGCGAACGCCACGTGGGTGCGGTGGTTGGCGCTGTCGATGTTGCGGCCGTCCCAGCAGCTCTGGAACTCGAAGGTGCGGACGACGTCGCTGCCCTGGGGGCACAGCGGGTACTTGTCCTTCAGCTGCCGGTCCTCGAAGCCGGTGCAGCTCCAGGAGGCGTTGGCGTTGGCGGGGCCGTTGACGAACGACTTGGCGTCGCCCGTGATGATCCGCAGCAGGCGCGGCATGGCCGTGACCTTCTCGCGGGGGTTGCCGACGAACGTCAGCGTGACCTGCTTCGGCGTGACGATCTCGCCGGCGTTGCCCTCGATGCCGCCGCCGGGCTTGTCGGCGTCCTTCTCCTGGGTGCCGTTCTGCAGGCGTACGACGGGCCAGTAGTAGGACGACTTGTCGCCCTGGTCGTCGCAGCTGGTCTCGGCGTCGGCGAGGTCCTGGTCGCTGGCGAAGGCGTTGTTGCCCTGGTTGCCGACGTAGTCGTGGAAGTGGTGGGCTCCGTTGGTGACGCCCGGGGCGGCGATGATGTTGTCGGAGTTGAACAGGCCGTTCTCGTTCACGCCGCAACTGGTGGCGAAGGAGCCGCGGGACGCGTCGCCCTGGGGGCGGGGGTCGTTCACGTTGGGCTGGATGCTCTTGATGTCCGCGAAGTCGGCGGCGACGGGGCCGTTGCCCGCCTGTCCGCCGTTGGCGCCCTGGCCCTGGCCGTTCCCCTGTTCCTGGCCGGCCTGGCCCTGCTCCTCGCCGGGCTGCCCGCCGCCGTCCTGGCCTTCGCCCTGCGCGGTAGCCTGGTTGCCGTCCTCCACGGTGCAGGCGGCCAGGGCCTCCAGCCCCTCGGGACGGTCCCCCACACGGTCGATGGCGATCGCGATGCGTTCGAGGGTCGCGCCCCGCTTCTCCTTCAGCGGACTCACGATCGCGTTGTCGGCGAAGCCGGGATCCTGCTGCGTCCGCTGTGCGGACTCGCTCAGCTGCTGATAGGCCTTGGCGATCTGCTCGTCCAGGAGGGCGAGTTCCTTGTCGACCTCCCCCCGCGCCTGCTCGGGGACCGAGGTCAGCTTGCTGCCGACGTCCGGGCAGTCGATCGTGGCGCCCGCGGTCCGGACCCCCGCGCCGGACCGCGTCGCGGCGGAGTCACCGCCCGAACCGCCGTCCGTGGCCGAGGCGTAGACGTTCGCGGCCATCAGGCCGCCTCCGCCCAGGATCAGTGCGAATGCGGCGAACGTCGCGCGGCGTGGGCCGGTAGGGCGTCTTCGCGTGTTGCGTCCCAAGGGTGCTCTCCTGCGCTTGTGGCGTGCCGGGCATGAAAATCCCCTCGCCCCATACGTACGGGAGCACCCGCGTGTTCACCCCGCTCGAAAACTTTCGGAGAACTCTCATGAGGCGCGAGGCGGCCCGGGCCCCGCCGGACGCCCTGTCCGGCGGGGACACGCAGGTCAGCGGAAGTTCACGTCACTGCACAGGAAGTAGGTCTGGTCCATGTGCGAGGCCTGCCAGATCGTGTACACGACGTGCCGGCCGCTCAGCCCCGAAGTGCTCACCGGGATCTCGTAGTTCTGGCTGGGCGCGTACCTGCCGGTGCGCTTGACGAGCTGGAGGTCGTTCCACGTCAGCGGCTGGGTGGTGGGGTCGAAGCCCTGCCGCGTGACGTAGACCAGGAAGTAGTCGGCGCCATGGCTTGCCTGGTCGTACAGCTTCACCGTGAAGTCGCCGGCGATGTCCGTGGTCTTCCAGGCGCCGACCGCGTCGAGGGAGTTGTACCGGCCCCCCTCGGTCCGGCCGCCGCTGCACAGCTGGCCGTTGGGGACGACGGCCTGGAAGTTCCCGCCGGAGCCGTTGCGGTACAGGCCGTTCCAGTTCCACATGGCGTTGGGGTTGTCCCGCCAGGCCTGCCAGCACATGGGGTCCAGACGGGCCATCTCCGGGTTCTGGAAGTCGCTTCCCCAGCGCAGCCAGCAGCCGTAGTTGCGGGAGGCAGGGTCGACGACCGAGCCGTGGGCGACGGCGGTGCCGCTCCACGGGATCAGGCTGAGCAGCGCGGCGACGAGCACGCTCAGGAGGAGTGTCAGGCGGGACCTGAGCCTGGGGAGGCGCACCCCAGGACGCATATCATGACCATGACAATTCATGATCTCTCTCTTTCGGGTGTGGGGGTTGTCGTGCTTTCCCTCGTACTTTCGATCATGTTTCGAAGCGGGAGCACTGAGAGTGGGAGCGCTCCCATATCACACAGGCTGTACCCGATGGCACGACTCGGCAATACTCGATTGCGCCACTTCCGCGACGGTCAGAGCCGGTCCGGTTCCTTCGTGATGCGTCCGAGGTAGGTGACCTCGCCCGGCTCCGGCACCTCGATCTCCTCGAAGCCCATGCGGTCGTAGAAGGTCCGGGCCCGGGTGTTGGCGGTCGCCATGGCCAGATGCACGGCCGGCACCCCTCTGCCCTGGAGCGCTCGCAGAAGCGTCCGCATGAGACGACCTCCGTAGCCACGGCGCTGCCAGTCGGGCAGCAGATCGATGTGCAGGTGCGCGGGATGGTCGGCCAGTTCGGGCAGCACCATCCGCTCGGGGTCGTGCAGGAGGCCCGCCATCGCCTCGTCCGGGGTGCGCGGCGGCCGGGGTGGCTCCGGATAGCGGCCGGCGACCAGGGGAAGCCACGTGGCGCGGAAGGCTTCGGCGAAGCGCGCGGTGTCGGCCGTGCCGAGGATGTAGCCGACCGCCCGCCCCTGCCCGTCGTCCAGCACGAAGGCCAGTTCCGGCTCCAGATGGACGTACGGCGCCGCGAAGGTCGCCGGGAAGATGCCCGGGTCCGCATAGTGGGGGCGGCTGTCCTCGCCGTGGTGGGCGGTGCGGATGCAGATGTCGTCGAGAGCCGGGCGGTCCTCGGGCCGGTACGGGCGGATGGCGGGTGACGTGGTCATGGCCGCATCGTGCACGGAGCGGGAGCGCTCCCTCAAGTCCGATTCCACATCGGCCGGGGCGCCGGCCGGTCCGCCGCAGGGCGTCGCGGACCGGCGCCCCTGGACCGGTTTGAACGAGCGCGGCTTAAGGCCCCCGCCCGGGGTTACCCGGCTCACATGGTGAAGCTGCATATTCCGGGACGAAAAGAACAGCACGAGACCGGGGCCCCGCCTCCGGAGAGCCCACGCCCGGGGCTTGAGGCCGAACGCCGGGAAGCCCGTGAGGCGGACGGCCGGGAGGCTTCCGAGGCCGAGGGCCGGGAAGCTCGTGAAGCGGAACGCCGGGACACTTCCGAGGCGGGACGCCGGGGAGCTCCCGGGGCGGAGGGCCGGGACACTTCCGGGGCGGAGGGCCGGGAAGCTCCCGCGCCCGCTTCCGAGGAGCCCGGGCCGGACCCCGCCGTGGAGCGTTCGGCGCCGGACACGCCGACCGACCTGCCCCGTAAGTCCTGGGTCGCGGTCCTGAAGGGCAGCGTGCGGGAGTTCAAGGACGACGAGCTGACCGACCGGGCGGCCGCACTGACCTACTACGGTGTGCTGGCGCTGTTCCCCGCACTGCTGGTGCTGGTGTCGATGCTGGGCCTGACCGGCAGGTCGACCACGGACAAGGTGACCGAGAACGTCCGTGAGCTCGTGCCCGGCTCGGCGGGCGACATCATCACCCGGGCCGTCGACCAGTTGCAGGGCAACGCCGGCATCGGCTCGCTGATGGCGATCGTCGGTCTGGTCCTGGCGGTGTGGTCGGCGTCGGGCTACGTGGGCGCGTTCATCCGCTCGGCCAACGCCGTCTACGACATGCCCGAGGGCCGGCCGGTGTGGAAGCTGCTGCCGATGCGGGTGGGCGTCACGGTCGTGCTGCTCGTGCTGGCCGTCATCAGCTCGCTGATCGTGGTGTTCTCGGGCGGACTGGCCAAGCAGGCCGGAGACGCACTGGGTATCGGCGACACCGCGCTGACGGTGTGGTCGATCGCCAAGTGGCCGGTCCTGGTACTGCTGGTCGTTCTCATGATCGCGATCCTGTACTGGGCGGCCCCGAACGCCAAGGTGAAGGGGTTCCGCTGGATCACGCCCGGCAGTCTGCTGGCGCTGCTGATCTGGATGATCGCGTCCGCCGGTTTCGCGGTCTACGTCGCCAATTTCGCCTCGTACAACAAGACCTACGGCACGATGGCCGGTGTCATCGTCTTCCTGGTGTGGCTGTGGATCACCAACCTGGCGATTCTGCTGGGGCTGGAGTTCGACGCGGAGACGGTCCGGCAGCGGGCCATCGCCGGTGGGCATCCGCCCGAGGAGGAGCCGTACACCCAGCCGCGTGACACCCGGGCGTGGGACGAGCAGGACCGCCGTCGGCTGGAACAGGCCTGATCGGTCCGGACACTTCAGCCCGTGAGTCCGGCGGCTACCGTCGCACCCAGTTCCCAGCACCGTTCGAGGTCGCCCTTGTCCGGCTCGCCGGTCACGGTCACGGCCTCGGCGGTGCGACGCCAGCCGAGGCCCGTCGTCACCGACTCGATCCCGCGCACCGCTCCGGTGACGTCGTTGCCGCCGTGCACCCAGTAGCCGAAGGGGCGGCCGCGGGTGGCGTCCAGGCACGGGTAGTAGACCTGGTCGAAGAAGTGCTTGAGAGCGCCGGACATGTAGCCGAGGTTCGCGGGAGTGCCGAGGAGGAAGCCGTCGGCGGCGAGGACGTCCGAGGCGGTGGCGGAGAGTGCGGGCACGCGGACGACCCGGACGTCCTCGATCTCGGGGTCCGTCGCCCCGGAGAGGACGGCTTCGAACATCGCCTGGCAGTGGGGCGAGGGCGTGTGATGGACGATCAGCAAAGTGGCCACGGCACCTGACCTTGCCGTGCGGGCCCCCGCCACCGCAAGCGGCGACGGGGGCCGGGTGTCGCCGACGCTCAGCGCTTGCCGCGACGGCGGATCAGCAGGCAGGCCACGAGTACGGCACCGGCGCCCGCCAGCAGGGCGGCCCGGTGGTCGCGCACCTGCTGCGGGGCCTTGTCCTGCCAGACCTGCTCGGCCTGGGCGGCCTTCTCCTTCGCGCCCTGAGCAGCGGCGGTGCCCTTCTGCTTCACCGGCTCGGGCAGCTTCTCCTCCACGGTGTGGGCCATATGCGCGGCCTTGGTCCTGGCCTGCCCGCTCCACGCCTGGGCCTTGGCCCCGGCCTGCTCCCTGACCGCGCCGGCCTTCTCGCGGGCACGGGTCTTGACGTCGGCCCGGTCCGCCAGTGCCTGCACCGTGTCGCCGAGTTCGTGGCGGGTGTGCTCGACCTGCTCGCGCAGCTCCTCCTGGCTGCGGGCGGTCGGCTCGTCGTGCGGAGGCTGGGTCATCGCTGTGCACTCTCCTTGATCTCGGCCACGTCGGCCTTCACGTTGTCCATGGTCTGCTGCGGGGCGGGCGGGCCGGCACTGCGCACCTGCTTGCGGCCGGCCAGCGCCGCCACGCCCGTGGCGACGGCCAGCACGCCGGTGACGATCAGCGCCGCCGCCCACACCGGCAGCGGTACGGCCAGGGCGGCGATCGCCGTGGCGACCAGGGCCTGCAGGGTGACGAAGCCGAGTACACCGGCGCCGCCGAACAGGCCGCCGCCCTTCCCGAAGCGTTTGCCCTTCTCGGTCATCTCCGCCCGGGCGAGGCGCATCTCGCCGCGCACCAGGTCGGTCAGTTGCTCGGTGGCCCGCTGCACCAGCTCGCCCACCGGCTCCTCTCCGGCCGCCGGCGCGCTTCCCGTGCGGGGAGCGGCGTAGGCCGTGCGGTGCGTGTCCGTCATGGCGATCACCTCCCGGTCCGTGGTTGCGGGCCGGGTACCCCGCGAGAGGCGGATAGGACACCTGGCCGGACAACTTGTGATGACGATGAGTGAGCGCCGCGAGATCTGGTACCCGGCCGCCGCTCACGAACGAGAAAGGGAGGTATCGCCTTGTCGCAGGTAGAGGAATCCATCGAGGTCCGCGTGCCGGTGCACACCGCGTACAACCAGTGGACGCAGTTCGAGTCCTTCCCCGAGTTCATGGACGGTGTCGAGCGCATCGAGCAGCGCACCGACACCCTCACGCACTGGGTCACGAAGGTCGGCGGACAGGCGCGGGAGTTCGACGCCGAGATCACCGAGCAGGTCCCGGACGAGCGCGTCGCCTGGACCACGGTGGGCGGCGAGGCACGGCAGGCCGGTGTGGTGACCTTCCACCGCCTTCAGGACGACACGACCAAGGTCATGCTGCAGATGGACTTCGATCCCCATGGCGTGGCCGAATCCGTGGGTGACAAGCTCGGCTTCGTGAAGCGGCAGGTCTCCGGTGATCTGCGGCGCTTCAAGGAGTTCATGGAGGCCCGCGGGGCGGAGACGGGCGCCTGGCGCGGCCAGGTCTGACCGGGCGCGGGAGGCCGCCACCACTGCACGTGGTGGCGGCCTCCCGCTGTGCTCGCACCCCCCATCTCATCGCTGCCTCCAGCTGTGCTCGCCCCCTAGGCCACCGGGGCGGCGATCCCGCTCTCGAAGAGCTGCCGGGCGTGCCGGACCAGGTCGTTGAGGCGCGGGGCGAGTCGTGCCGCGGAGTCGTAGAGGGCGTGGACCGCCGGGAGGCGCTCCAGACGGGGAGCCAGGGCCGACAGGGCGATGGCCAGGGCCACGCCGGCCCAGGCCACGGGCCCGAGCGGGGTGCAGCCGAAGAAGTGGCTGACGCCGGGAGTCTGGACGAGGGCGGCGAGGACGGCGGCCGAGCCGAGGGCCGTGACCCAGACCAGGGTGCTGTGGCGCCGTCCGGAGAGGGTCTGCACGAGCTGCGCGCCGACCACACCGCACAGGGCCATGGTGGTGGACCGGCGTTCGGTGCCGGGGGTGAGGCGGCCGATGAGGTAGGCCGTGATCGCGCCGAGGCAGGTGGTGACGCCGCGTCGGCGGATGGAGCGCAGCAGGGGTGCGCCGAGGACGTCGAGGCTCATGGGACCGGTCGCGGCGTGTTCCGCGGTCGAGGGGTCGTTGCTGGGTGTGACCGCCACGGCCATGGCCGGGAACATGTCGGTGAGCAGGTTGACCAGCAGCAGCTGACGGGTCGACAGGGGCGAGGCGCCGGCGAGCAGCGTGCCGAGGACGCTGAAGCCGACCTCGCCGGCGTTGCCGCCGATGAGGATGCTCACCGCGTCGGCGACACTGCGCCACAGGGCGCGGCCCTCGGCGACCGCGTCCACGAGGACGGACAGGTCGCCGGTGGTGAGCACGAGGTCGGCGGCGTTGCGGGCGGCGGCCGAGCCGCGGGACTCGATGCCGACCCCGACGTCGGCGGCCCGGATGGCGGCGGCGTCGTTGGCGCCGTCGCCGGCCATCGCCACGACCCGCCCAGCCTGTTGCAGGGCCTCCACGACGTGCAGCTTCTGCTCGGGTGCGACACGGGCGATGACGCCCGCGCCGCGCAGCACCCGGACGCGTTCGCGGCGCTCCATGGCGACGAGTTCGTCGCCGGTCACGGCCTCGGTCTCCTCCGGCCAGCCCAGTTGCAGGGCGATGGCGCGGGCGGTCTCCGGGTGGTCGCCGGTGAGCATGACGGGCAGGATGCCGGAGCGGCGCAGTTCCGCGAGCAGGGCGTGCGAGGTGTCGCGCGGGACGTCGGCGAGGGCGACGAAGCCGCTGAACTCCAGGTCGGCGAGCGGCAGGTCGAGTTCCGCCTCGGCGGCATCGGCCCGGCAGGCGCGGCGCGCGACGGCCAGGACGCGCAGTCCTTGCCCGGCCAGTTCGTGGGCGGTGTCCCAGGCGTGGGCCGGAAGGTCCCGGCAGGCGGGCAGGATCGTCTCGGGTGCGCCCTTGACGACGAGAAGTTCTCCCATGTCCGGGTCGCCGTCGCGGCCGATCGCGGCGGCGTAGCCGCGGCGGGTCTCGAAGGGCAGTTCGCCGGTGGGTGCCCAGCCCTCGTCGGGCGGGGCTACGTCGAGGACGGCCTCGTCGGTGGCGTGCGCGACGCGGCGGCCCTCCCCCGTCTCCTCCTGCGGGCAGGCGCGCGCGGCCAGACGCACGATGGGGGTGGCCTCGTCGGTGTCCGTGGCGAGTACGGTGCCGTCGGCCGTGGCGACGCGGACCAGGCGCAGCTTGTTCTCGGTGAGGGTGCCGGTCTTGTCGAAGCAGACGGTGTCGACCCGGCCGAGTGCCTCCAGGGTGCGCGGGGTGCGGACCAGGACACCGCGGCGGGACAGCCGGCGGGCCGCCGCCATCTGCGCGACGGTCGCGACGAGCGGGAGCCCTTCGGGTACGGCGGCGACGGCGACCGCGACGCCGCCGCTGACGGCGCGCCGGACGGGGCTGCCGCGCAGCAGGGACAGCCCGGTCACGGCGGCGCCGCCGGTGAAGGTCACCGGCAGTGCCTTGCGGGTCAGTTCCTGGAGCCGTGCCTGGACGCCGGCGGGCGGCGGGGTACGGGCGGCCAGGGAGACGGCCCGGCCCGCCTCGGTCCGGTCGCCGGTGTCCACGACGAGGGCGGTGGCCCGGCCGGCCACGACGGTGGTGCCCTCGAAGATCATGCAGGTGCGCTGCGCCACGGGCGCGCCGGGTGTGGCCTCGACGGTCTTGGTCACCGGCAGGGACTCGCCGGTGAGCGCCGACTCGTCGACCTCCAGACCGTCGAGGTCCAGCAGCCGGGCGTCGGCGGGTACGACGTCGCCGGGGCCGAGGCTGATCTCGTCCCCGGGCCGCAGCCGGGCGGCGTCGACGGTGACCGTCCGTTTGCGGCTGTCCTGCTTGCGGGCCTTGGGCTGCTGCCGGGCGGCGAGCCGGGCCAGGGCCTGTTCGGCGCGCAGTCGCTGGAGTCCGCCGGTCACGGCGTTGAGGTCCATGGCGCCGACGACGAGCAGCGCGTCGACGACCGAGCCGAGCAGGGCCGAGGCGACGGCGCCCGTGGCGAGGACAGGGGTCAGCGGGTCGTCGAGTTCGCGGCGTACGGCGCCGGCCGCCTGCCATGTCCAGCGGGCGGGGGCGGCGGCCGGGTGCCGGGCCAGGCGTGCGGCCTGCTGCCGTGAGCGGCCGGCGAGCAGGGCGAGCCCGCGGGGCTCGCCGTCGTGGTCGGCGCGCCGCAGCCGGTCGCGGGCCTCGTGGGGTTCCAGGGCGTGCCAGGGAATGTGCAGGCGGGGCTGGGGCGGGGTGGCCCGGGCGACGCGGACGGCTTCGACCCAGCCGGTGATCAGGGCGCCGGCGGCGGCGATGTTGACGGGGGCGTGCCGGGTGAGAGGCCACAGGAGGCGTCGGCCGGGGGGCTGCCCGCCGCGGGCGACCAGGAGCCCGGAGAGGGCCGCTCCGGCGCGGGCGAAAGTCTGCGACCGGCGTCCCACGCGCCGGGCGGCGGGGATCGCCGTGAGCAGCCGCCAGACGTCGGCGAGGCCGCCGGGGACCAGCGCGTCGACGCCCCAGCAGACGGCACCCCCTCCGTCGGTGAGGGCGATGGCCACGTCACCGGCGGGCAGTCCGGCCACGACGTGCCCCTCGCCGGACTCGTCCAGGCGGGCGACGGTCACGACGACGTGCCCGTCGTCCTGCAGGGCCCGTACGACGTCTTCGAACGGCTCGGCGCTCGGGGCGACCTCGTCGGCGAGCCGGGTGATGTCCTTCAGGTCGGAGCCGCCGGCGATCACGACGTGCAGTCCTGCCCGGCGGGCGGCGTCCAGGACGGCCTCGGCGAAGGGGTGGACCGGGTCGTCGGGGAGGCCGTCGTCGGTGTCGTCCTGCCGCAGGCTGCGCAGGGCGTCGGCGTGCAGGACGAGGGCGTCGGCGATCTCCAGCTGGCGCAGGCGCTCCCCGTCGCGCAGGAGGATCCCTGCGTGGGCGAGGAAGGTGCCGAGGGTCGCGCCGAAGGCGGCCGGTCCGTACCGGGCCGCCTTCGGGGACCCGGCGAGGACCGCTTCGGCGGCGTCGTTCGCGCTGTGTGTGACGAGGAGGGTCGCGGCGGCACCGGCGAGGCTGCCGGTGCTGGCGTGCGAGGCGTACTCCGCGGCGGGGGTCACCTTGAGCGGCGGCCGGGCGTCCGTGGGGCAGGCCAGGCTGGTGCGCTCGGCGTGGCAGACGTCGTCGTGCAGCGCCTCGAAGGCCGCGGCCCTGGCCACCGCCTCCGTGAGCTGGTTGCCGCGCAGGATGCCGTCGAGCACGAGCGCCAGCGGGGTCTGGCCGATGCCGTGGGTGGCGGCGTTGGCGGCGGCGAGGAGGAGTTCCATGCCGGACGTGCCGAACCGCTGCCGGAGCAGGGCCCGGAAGCGGGGGTTCTCACGCAGCAGCGTGACGGTGGCGGTGACGACGCGCGAGGTGGGCGGCAGCCGCAGGGACCGGCCGGCCAGGGCTCCGGCCGCGCCGGCGGCGTCCAGCAGGATCGCCGCCGCGGTGACGCGCACCTCGGCGGGGTCGCCGGGGTGGCGGGTGTCGCGGACGTTCGGGTCGGCGCCCTCGGCCAGGCCGAGGCGGGTGGCGAGTGCGGTGGCCAGCTCGGTGACGCGGTCGGTGGCGGCGTCCTCGGCCACGGTGACGACCAGGCGGGCCAGTCCCCCGTCCCAGTACGCCGTGAGCACGTCCGGGTGCTCGACGAGTTCCTGGGCGACCTTGTGGGCGATCGCTTCGGCGTCGCCGCCGGAGTGCCGCAGTGCGAGGTGGAGGCGCCGGCCGGCCGTCCAGTGCCGGTCGCCGGTCAGGGCGTTGCGCGCGACGTTGCGGACGCGGCGGGTGGTGTCGTAGGCGGAGGTCACCGATCGGGCGGCGCCGCGGGCGGCGCCTGCGGCCGCGCCGGCCACCGCCCCGACGAGTGGGGTGACGTCGAAGCGTGTGAGCATCTGCTGCTGTCCCGACTCAGCCGGTGGGGCGGCTGTCGTGTGTCTGCCCGTGGGGCTGCTCCTCACCGTGGTGCGCGGTGGCCTCGGCGACCTGCTTCAGCGCGGAGGCGGTGGCGGTGTCGCCGACCTTGGCGGGCTGTTCATGGACGTGCTGTTCCGGCCGGTCGTGCCGGTAGTGGGAGGCGGCGAGTCTGCCGCCGGGTCCGTACGCGGAGGTGTCCTCGTCGTCCCGGGCGGAGCGGCGGTCCCCGTCCTCGCCGGCCGGTGTTCCGCCGTTCGGGGACGCGTGGTCGGGCCGCTGCCCGGGGTGCGGCTGGGTGAGCCAGGCGACGGCCGCGCCGGTCACCGCCACCGGCCATTCCACCAGTCCGGCCACGCCGAGCACTCCGGCGCCGGCGTAGACGGCCATCCGGCGGCCGCGCGGCGAGACCGCGCCGATCCTGTCCAGCGCGTCCGTGGCCACCTTGCCCACCTGCTCCGCACCGGGCAGGTGCCTGAGGCCCGAGGCCATGGCCCGCAAGGGCTGCGGAAGATCGGGCGAACGAGATGTCTCCTGGTTCATGTCGACCTCCACGTGCGCGTTGTCCTGCGGCCTCATCCGGTTTCCCAGCTCCTGGCCCCATATTCCGCTTTTGTAGGGGGACGCGCTTGTCTTGTTCGGCCGGGGTGTCAGAGCACCGTCTCGCCGTCGTGGACCCCGCCCATGCAGCGCTTGGTGTAGGACGGCGAGCCGTCACCCACGGCGGAGATGACGATCATGCCGCCACCGGCGACGCACTGGCTCGCGGTGACGTCTGCCGGGAGGGCGGCGGCAGCAGCCGGCACGGCGAGTGCGGTGGCGGTCAGGGCAGTGAGCAGGGCGTACGACAACGTGCGCATCAGGGCTCCCTCAGGGGTGAACGGCCGGGCGGTCCGGCCCTGCCCCAGGCTGGGCAGGGAACGAGCGAGCCGCCACCCGGGAAAGGGCCGGCCGCCCGGCGCATCCGGTCGTCACCGGGGGCGGCCACGTGGACGTCGCCGGGCGTCCGGCGGGGGCGGGGGCGACGAGCGGCCGGTCGCCTGCGACGACGCGCCGGACGAGAAGGCCGACGGCCCGCGGGGCGAGGCGGATCCCGTGCCGCTGGGCGGCCCGTCGGCGGCGGTACGCGGGACGGCGCGGATCCCGTGCCACTGGACAGCCCATCCACGCCGAAACGCGGGACGGCGCGGAGCATGCAGCGGGCGCGTCCATGTGCCGCACGTTCCCGCGGGCACCGCACGCTCCCGCGGCGGCCCGGGAGTCGCGAGGCTGGTCAACCGGCCCTGGAGGGAGGCGACATCGTGCGGGGCCGACGGCCTTCGGAAGCCGTCCGTGTCGGGTCGGGAGCGCCGGGTACTCAGTGCAGGCAAACAGGCCGTCTCGGGTCCGGGCACCGCACGGAGCGGAGTGTCCGGTTCGGCGAAGGAGTGGTCATGACGCAGAACGGTGATGACGCGACGCTCGTCCGGCGACCGGGGATCCCCGACCTCCGGACGGCTCCGGAGGGAGCCGAGCCCGCGCCACCACAGGACCCGCAGGCGGACCAGCCGCCGCAGGAGCTGCCCCTGGACCGCAACCAGGCGATCCTGGAGGCGGCCAAGCAGGTCGGCGCTCTGCTGAAGCGCAAGGGGCACCTGTTCGCCCTGGCCGGCAGCGTGGCCGCGTACGCCCACGGCGGCGAGAAGAACATGCAGCACGACGTCGACTTCGCGATCCGCCCCGAGGACGCGGACGCGGTGGCGGCGACGCTGCGCGAAGCCGGGCTGACGGTCTACACGCCGCCGGAGGACTGGCTGATCAAGGCCACGTGTTTCGGGCAGCCGGTCGACATCATCTTCGAGTTGGCGCACCGGCCGGTCGGCGCGGACATGCTGGAGCGGGCCGAAGAGCTGTCGGTCGACTCGGTGCGCATGCCCGTGCTGGCCCCGACCGATCTGCTGTGGAGCCTGACCGCCGCGTTCTCCGAGCACCACTGCGATTTCGGGGCGGCCCTGCCCATCGCGCGTGCGCTGCGGGAGAAGGTCGACTGGGAGCGGGTGCGGCGCGAGTGCGGGGACGAGCCCATGCCCGCGGCGTTCTTCTTCCTCCTGGAGCGCCTGAACGTCATCTGAAGGAGCACCCACATGAGCACCCTCGGTTCACAGGACGCGGGCGGCGGGCCGCCCGCCGAGAACCTGGAGTACCGCATCGCCCACCTCCAGGACCGTCTCGCCTCCGGCGAACTCGGTGAACTGGGCGTACGGGTCGAGGCCCGTGGCAGGGCGGTGCTGCTCACCGGCACCGTGCCCTCGGCGCCCTGCCGCGAGGAGATCGTGCGCACCGTGGAGGAGGAGCTCGCCGGCTTCCCCGTGCACAGCGACCTCGTGGTCACCGAGGCGTCCTCCCCCGACCATGCGGAGGAGCTCTCATGATCCGCATCGCAGCCGTCGGAGACATTCACATGGGGCCCGAGAGCCAGGGCGTGCTCCGCCCCGCCTTCGAGACCCTGCCCGAGTGCGCCGATCTCCTGCTGCTGGCCGGGGACCTCACCCGGCACGGCACGCCCGAGGAGATGCGGGTGGTGGCCCGGGAGGTCCAGGACCTCGCCGTTCCGGTCGTCGCCGTCCTGGGCAACCACGACCACCACGACGACCGTCCGGACGAGGTCACGGCCATCCTCCGGGATGCCGGCGCGCAGGTGCTGGAGGGGCAGGGGACAGTCGTGGAGAGCGGCGGCGCGCGGATCGGCGTCGCCGGGACCAAGGGCTTCGGCGGCGGTTTCGTGGGCCGCTGCGCCGGGGAGTTCGGCGAGCCGGTCATGAAGGAGTTCGTCCGGTACTCCCGCCGGAGCGCCGACGGGCTGCGGACCGCACTGGAGCGACTGGGCGAGGAGGGCTGTGACGCGCGGATCGCGCTGACCCACTACTCCCCCGTCGCGGACACGCTGGCCGGCGAGCCGCTGGAGATCTACCCCTTCCTGGGCAGCTATCTGCTGGCCGAGGCGATCGACACCGCCGGCGCCGACCTCGCGGTGCACGGGCACGCGCACGCCGGCACCGAGCACGGCATGACGAGCGGCGGTGTGCGGGTGCGCAACGTCGCCCAGCCGGTCATCGGCCGGGCCTTCCACGTCTACCACCTGCCGGTCCGGGAGCCCGCCGCGACCGGCGCCGCCGCACAACAGGCCCGCTGAGCGGGCTCCTTCCCCTCCGCCGCCGGCGTTCGCCGGCGGCGGTTTGCGTTGTCCGCCGCCCGGCGCACCGCAGCACCCGGGTACCGCCTGTGGTGTGAACCCCCCGCACGTCGTGCCCGCTTCAGGCATTTTGTCTGCTTAGCATGCGAACTCCGCGCTCCGCACGTCGGCGATGTCCCCACGCGTCCACTCGGGGCGCACGTGCCCCGTACGAGAGGACATCAGATGGCGCTGACGGGCCGTCAAAGACCACCCTCCGAGCATGCCTTCTCCCCTCATGACGCCGTACTGCGCAGCGCGGCGCCGCACCTGGCCCGCCGTCGCTTCCTGACCGTCACCGCGGCCGCCGCGATGCTCGCCTTCAGCACCAACCGGCCGGCGCGCGGTGCCACCGCCGCCCGCGAACTCGACGCGGCACGGATCACCGACAACCCGTTCACCCTCGGCATCGCCTCCGGGGACCCGCTGTCCGACTCCGTGCTGATCTGGACCCGGCTCGCGCCCCAGCCGTTCGCGGAGGACGGCGGCCTCGGCCAGGAGCGGGTCGCCGTCTCCTGGGAAGTGGCCCTGGACGAGTGGTTCGTCATCGTCGAGCAGCAGGGGACCGCCACGGCCCATCCCGAGTACGCCCACAGCGTGCACGTCGACGTCAAGGGGCTGAGGGCGGACAGCGAGTACTACTACCGGTTCCGGGTGGGCACCTGGATCAGTCCCGTGGGCCGCACCCGCACCGCACCGGCCATGGGCGACGACACCGACAGCCTGCGGCTGGCCGCCGTCGCCTGCCAGGCCTACCAGGACGGCTACTACACCGCCCACCGGCATCTGGCGCAGGAGGACGTCGACGTGGTCTTCTTCCTCGGCGACTACCTGTACGAGTACGCCGTGGACTCCGCGGGCGGGGCCCGCCGCTACACCGACCGCAAGCTGCCCGACGTGTTCAACCGCGAGGCGACCACGCTCGCGGACTACCGGCTGCGTTACGCGCTCTACAAGAGCGACCCGGACCTGCAGGCCGCACACGCCCAGCACCCGTTCGTCGTGACCTGGGACGACCACGAGACGGAGAACAACTACGCGGGCGCCTACGACGAGAAGGGCAGCGCCCCGGAGGCGTTCCTGGTGCGGCGGGCCGCGGCCTACCGGGCGTACTGGGAGAACCAGCCGCTGCGCGCCGAGCAGTTGCCGAACGGGCCCGACGCCCGGCTCTACCGGCGGCTGGGCTGGGGATCGCTCGCCCAGTTCGACATCCTCGACACCCGCCAGTACCGCTCGGACCAGGCCTACAGCGACCGGCCGCACGCGCCGGGCGCCGAGTCGGACGACCCGGCCCGCACGCTCACCGGCGCCGATCAGGAGCGCTGGCTGCTGGACGGCTGGCAGAAGTCGAACGCGCTGTGGCACGTACTGCCCCAGCAGGTGTGCTTCTCCCAGCGCAAGTTCGACCTGACCGAACCGGCCCGGGTCTCCATGGACGCCTGGGACGGCTACCGGGCCTCCCGCAGCCGCGTCATGGCGGGCGCGAAGGCCGCCGGCGTCGACAACTGGATGGTCCTCACCGGTGACGTCCACGTCGGATACGCCTTCGACATCAAGGAGGACTTCGACGACCCGGCCTCCAGGACGGTCGGCACGGAGTTCACCTGCACCTCCGTCGCCAGCGGCGGCAACGGCACCGCGAAGCCGGGCGAGTGGGACACGTACATGAAGGCCAACCCCCACATGAAGTACTTCGACGGCCGGCGCGGCTACGTCCGGGTCGACATGGGCCGCGAGAACGCCCAGGTCGACTTCCGGACCGTCTCGGCCATCACCACGCCCGGCGGGGGCATCTCCACGACCGCGTCCTTCGTGACCGAGGTGGGTTCGCCCGGCCTGAAGTCCGTGTGAGGCGTCCGCCCGTACTGCACATGGCGCCGTTCCCCGCACCAAAGCGCGAAACGGGGCGGCCCGGGGCATCGCACCGGGCGGTTCCGGCAAGGCCTGTGCGGGAGCTCACCACGATCGACACCCGAAACCGAACGCTGAGATCGAAGGAGACGCATCGCATGGTCCACAGACATGCCGTGACCGGTCGCCGGGTGGCGCTGACCGCGCTCGGCGCGCTCGTCGCCACCGGGATCCCCGCCGCCGTGGCGGCCGAGCCGACGCCCGCGGCGGGCCCCCTGCCCACGGCCGCCCAGACCCTCGGCGCCGACCGGCCCTCGGCTCCGGTGCTGCGTGCCATGGAGCGCGACCTCGGGCTGACCCCTGCCCAGGCGTCCCGGCGTCTGGTCAACGAGGCGGAGGCGGGCACCCGGGCAGGGCTGCTGCGCAACGCCCTGGGTGACCGCTTCGCGGGGGCCTGGCTGCGCGGCACGACATCGCAGGAACTCGTGGTGGCGACCACGGACGCCGCTGACGTGCCGGCCATCACGGCGCAGGGCGCGAAGGCGACCGTCGTGAAGAAGGCGCTGCGCGACCTGCGGGCCGCCAAGCAGGAGCTGGACGCGGCGGCCGCCCGGGTCAGCACCCGCGAGACGCCGCTGTGGTACGTCGACATCCCGGCCAACCGGGTCGTGGTGGAGGCCGGGAGCAAGGCCGCCGCGGCGGCGTTCGTCAAGGCCGCGGGTCTCGACGGCAAGAGCGTGAGCGTGCGGGTCACGGCGAACCGGCCGCGGCTCATGGAAGATCTCACCGGCGGGGACGCCTACTACATCGACGGCGCCGCCCGCTGCTCCATCGGCTTCTCCGTCACCAAGGGCGAGCAGGAGGGCTTCGCCTCGGCGGGCCACTGCGGCAAGCAGGGCGCCAAGACGACCGGGCACAACCAGGCGGACCAGGGCACGTTCCAGGCCTCGACCTTCCCCGGCAAGGACATGTCGTGGGTGGCCGTCACCGACCCGTGGAAGGCCACGCCGAACGTGAAGGGCGAGGGCGGGCAGACGGTGCAGGTCACCGGCTCGGTCCAGGCGCTGGTCGGGGCGGCGGTCTGCCGCTCGGGGTCCACCACGGGGTGGCACTGCGGCAAGGTCGAGCAGCACGACACCAGTGTCAGCTACGCCGAGGGCCGGGTGGACGGGCTGACCCGGACGACGGTGTGCGCCGAGCCGGGCGACTCCGGCGGGCCGTACGTCTCGGGCGTCCAGGCCCAGGGCGTGACGTCCGGCGGCACCGGCGACTGCACGACCGGCGGCACCACGTTCTACCAGCCGGTCAACCCGCTGCTCAGCGAGTTCGGCCTCACCCTGAAGACCGCCGAGGCCGAGTCCCCGGCGCCGCAGGGCAACGCCGCCCCGACGTGGGCCGCGGGCCGCGTGTACGAGGCGGGCGTCACGGTGACGCACGCGGGTGTGCGCTACCAGTGTCTGCAGACGCACCAGGCCCAGGGCCCCTGGGTCCCCGCCCGCACCCCGGCCCTGTGGCAGCGGGTGTGACGAGGGGTCAGGGCTGTCCGGCGCCGGCGCGGCACGTGCCGTCGGCGCCGGGCGGGTCCGGCCGGTCCTCCGCGAGCAGCGCGTACGCGGTGGCGACGAACGGGTCCCGGGCGCGGAAGCGGCGGGTGCAGACGGCCGCCAGTGCCGTGCCTGTGTCGGGGCGGAAGCCCAGGAACGCCTGCTGGCCGAGGGTGGCGCCGCTGTGGAAGAACATCGGCCCGCCGCCGGTGGGGTGACGGAACCAGGCGATGGTGTGCACGTGCCGGTGCGTCAGGCCCCGGCGGAGCACGGGGCGGCGTACCGCGCGCAGGGCGGGGGCGAGGTCCGGTGGCGCGTCGTCCGGCCGCAGGTGGGCCTCCAGAAAGGCGAGCAGGTCGTACGGCGTGGCCCGTACGGCACCGGCCGCCTGGAAGCCGCCGGCGTCGAAGGGCGGCACGGGTGTCCTGCCGTCCCTGCCGTGTCCGACGGCGTCGAGTCCGGAGTCGTCCGCGCGCAGGGTCGTGCCGTCGAGGCCGAGCGGGCGCAGCACCTGGCCGGTGATGAGGTCCTCCCACGGTGTGCCGGTCGCGGCGGCCAGGGCGTGTCCGAGGACGGCGACGCCGAAGTTGGAGTAGCGCCAGCGGGTGCCCGGGCGGTGCCGTTGCCGGTGGCGCAGGTAGGCGTCGACGACCCGGGTGGCCGGGAAGCGGGCGTAGGGGTTGGTGCGCCAGGCGGGCAGGCCCTGGCGGACGAAGCCGGACGGGAGGGCGGGCAGTCCGGAGGTGTGGGTGATCAGGTGGGCGAGCGTCACCGGGGTCGCGCCGACGGGCCGTCCGCCGTCCAGGAGAGCGGTGGCCGGTTCGCCTCCGGACAGCACGCCGGCGTCGGTCAGCCGGGCCAGGAGGAGGCCGGTGAACGTCTTGCTGGCGGAGCCGATCTCGTAGCGCAAATCCTCGCGGGGCAACGGTGAGGGCGGGGCGGTGCCGCCGCTCAGGATGGTGCGGCGGCCGCCGCGCGAGAGGGCGAAGACGACGTCGGGGGCGTCGGACGCGGTGACGGCGTCCGCGAGCAGCCGGTCGTCGGGGCCGGCTTCGGCCGCCGGGGGGCGCGGGGTGCGGATCGCGGAGGCGGCACCGGGGCCCGCGGCCGGGGCCGCCGGTGCGGGCGTGCGCGGACCCGGCCCTTCGGCGCCGAGCGGTCCGCCTTCGCCCGGCCAGGGGGGCGGCCGACGGGTCGTCATGACGCGTGCGCCAGACCGGACAGGGCCCGGGAGGTGGCCAGGACCGAGGCGAAGGCGGCCACCAGGGTCGGATGGTAGACGATGTCGAACACCTCGTCGGGTGTGCCCTCGGGCATCGTGCGGATCGCGGGCATCGCTCCGTCGGGCTGCTGCGCGGCGGCGAAGGCCTGCCAGGCGCGTTCGTCCAGGGTGGGGCGGGGCAGGCAGGCGTCGACGACGAGGAGTTCGCCGAGCAGGTCCCAGCGCTCCAGGTCCAGCCAGTCGTCGATCCACACCGGCAGCCAGGTGGCGAGGTAGTCGGCGATGCCGGGCGGCAGGCCGTCCGGGTTCTCGCCCCAGTCGGTGAGGTGGAAGACGGTGTGGGTGACGTCGTAGGCGATGTGGCCCTCGACCGTCCAGGGTTCCGGGGTGCGGGCCAGCCAGGTCGCGCCCACGAGGTCGGCCTCGGGCGGGCGCGGGGTGAGTCCGTAGCGGCGCTGGAACGCGGAGAGGCCGAGCCGCCGGGTCGGGGTCGTCTCGAACGCGACCCAGCTGTCCAGCCGGTGGTTCAGTACGGCGGCCCGCTCGACGTCGGGCTGGCTGTAGCCGAGTTCCCTGAAGGGGAGGTACACCTCGAACGGGATGGGGGAGATCGGCTCGGTCCGCTGTCCGCGGACCAGCATGGTGCCGCCGTCCAGGGTCTCGCGCCAGGCGTGGTCGAGCAGTTGGCGGGCCAGCTGGGCCTGGCGGGAGCCGGCCACTCCCTCGCGGAACAGCACCTTGCAGATCAGTGCCAGTTCACCTACGGGCTTGAAGCGCTCCAGGAAGCCGATCTCGGGGTCCACGTCGGGCTCCAGGCGGAATCCGTCCCGGTGGGCCCACAGCCATTCGATGGCGCCCACTCCGACGGTGTGGATCAGGCGGGTGTCGGTCATACCGGTGCTCCTTGTCCGGCGGTGAGAGCCGCCGCGAAGGCCGCCATGAGGGTGGAGTGGTAGTGCTGCCCGAAGTACTGGTCCGGGTCGCCGGCGTCCCCCTCCTCGGGGAGTGCGCCGGAGGCGTCCTGGGCCGCCGCGATCCGCTCCCAGGCGTCGCCCGGTACGGCGTCGGCGGGCAGGCCGGGCACGCTCGCGGCCACCGCGAGCAGTTCGCAGCACAGGTCCCACATGCGCGCGTCCAGGCAGGTGTCGAGCCAGGGGGGCAGCCAGTCGGCGAGGTAGGCGGTCAGGTCGGTGGGGAACCCCTGAGGGGCGCGTCCCCAGTCGGTGAGGTGGAAGACCACGTGGGTGAGCGCGTATCCGGCGGGCCGCTCGAACGTCCAGGGTTCGGGCAGGCCGCCCAGCCAGGTGCGGCGCAGGAGTTGCTCGCCGGGCTCGTCCCGGCGAACGCCGCCCCGTTCCTCTGCCTTGAGGACGCCCAGGCGGCGGGTGGGTTCCTGCTCGGTGAGCCGCCAGCCGCGGGTGCGGGCCACGGTGGCGGTGGCGGCTTCGTAGGCGGGATGCCGGTATCCGCCCGCGGCCAGGGCGGCGTAGACCTCCAGCGGGTAGGTGGCGAAGGGCTCAAGCCGTTGCAGCAGCAGGAACAGCTCGCCGTCGCGGGTCTGCCGCCAGGCGAAGGCCAGCAGGTCGGCCGCTCGGATGTGCAGGGGGTCGGTGGGGGGCGTGCGGCGGGTGACGCTCGCGCAGACCTGGGCCAGTTCGCCGAGTGGCTTCCAGCTGCTGTTGACCTGTCCGTCGGCGGCCAGCGCGTCCTCGCCGAGGGCGAAGTCCGCGCGGTGCGCGGACGCCCAGGCCAGCGCGGCCCGCGCCACCTGCCGGATCGTCGGGGCCTGTGCCGTCGTCACACCGGCGCTCCGGTGCGCAGGCGGCGGGCCGCCGTCACCTGGAGTCCGACGAGCGGATCGTGGCCGCCCATCAGTTCCACGAAATCCAGGCCCGGTTCGAGACCCAGTGTCTCGGGGACGCCGTGCAGCAGGGTGAGCCAGCGGCCGGCACCGGCGGCCTGCCGCCAGTCCCTGCGGCGCACCGCTCGCACGAATCCGCGGGCGACGTCCACGGGGCGGCCTTGCGCCACGCGGGACACGGCGCAGTCCCCGCCGGGCAGGGCGAGGGGGGCAAGCACGGCGAGTTGATGGGTCAGGACCTGCCAGCTCGCGCCGTCGAGCCACTCGGCGGAGGGCTCCGTGCCGTCGGTGTGGGCGGCGGCGGACGGCGGGTCGAGCCGGTGCAGGGCGCGCCCCATGGCCCAGTGGCTCCACAGCACGGTGGGTGCCGCGTCGGCGCGGGGCGGGAAGGCCTCCACGGACTTGCGGAACACGGCGAGTTCGTCCGGGTCGGGCGGGGTGCCCAGCAGGACGGCCGGCAGCAGCGCGTCGGCTCCCAGCACACGGACGGCCGCGAGTGCGAGGCCTCCCTCCTCCACGTCGACCGACCCGGGGGCGGCCGCTCGCGTGTGGTCTCCGCCCCGGAGGGCGGAGACCACACTGGAGGCGAGGTCCTGCACCGCGCCCTGCAAGAGGGTCGAAGTGCCAGACTGCTCCATTACCTACTCCCGTCGATCACTAGCCCTTCTTCGGGCGCGGGGTCGGCGGCGACAGCAGCAGCTTGGTTGCCCCGGAGGACAGTGCCAGTGCTGCGCACTCACGGCTGTCGCGGTAGACGCCGTCGAGTTCGGTCGGGTCGAGTGCCGCCTCGATGTCGACACTCGGAACGCCGGTCAGTTCCTCGATGACCTTTTCCTTGGAAGGCATAGCACCATCTCCCTGAGCTGAGCGAGTACCTTCACCTTCCGGATCACCGGAATCGGGCAAAGCATGCCAACTTTCTCAGAATTCACTTAAATAACATTTTCAACATCTCTCACATGCGCGTCACCGCGTCGCGCGCCACGACCCGCAGCGTCCGGACCGTGGAGTCGGCCGCGTCGGGGATGAGGACGCCGTGCTCGACGCCGCTGCGCAGATGGTCCAGGACCTCGTCGGTGATGACCTCGCCCGGCGCCACCACGGGTACGCCCGGCGGGTACGGGCTGATCATCTCCGCGGCGATCCGGCCCGCCGCCCGCTCGGCCCGCACGTGCTCGACCGGGGCGAAGAACGCCGCGCGGGGCAGCATGGCCTGCTCCAGTTCCAGCGCCGAGGGCTCGGGCAGCCGGACCGCGGGACGCCGTTCGACGGAGTCCGCGTGCTCGACGAGCGCCCGCAGGGCGTCCAGCAGCACCTCCTCGGTCTCGTCGTCGTCCGCGCAGGTGATCGAGGCGCTGATGCGGCAGCTGTCCGAGCCGCCGACGTCCACGTGGCGGTGGACGCGCAACCACTCCACCGCCTGCATGCCGCTCATGCCGAGCTTGCGGACATCGATCACGATCTTGAGCGGATCGAGGTCTGCGGCGAGCCCCTCCTCCACGATCTCCCGGCCCATGGGCCGCAGACCCGGCAGTTCGGCGGCCGCCGCCCGGACGCGATGGGCACGGCGGATGGCCGCCTCCAGCAGCTCGTGCCCCTGTTCGACCATCTGCCGGCGCCAGCCGTCGAGCGTGGCGTGGACGAGGGACGAGGCGCTGGTGGTGCCGAGCAGGTCCTCCCGCTGTGCGAGGACCTCGGGCGACACACGGTCGTACTGGAGGTGGAAGACGGAGCTCTGCTCCACCGCCCCGCCCATCTTGTGCACGCTGGTCACCACCAGGTCGGCCTCGGCGTCCATGCCCCACGCGGGCAGCTCGGGGTGGAACGGCAGGTGGGCGCCCCAGGCCTCGTCCACGATGACGGGGACGTCCAACGCGTGGCACACCCGGGCCACTCCCGTGACGTCGGCGCAGGAACCCCAGTCGGTGGGCGTGATGAGCAGCATCCCCTTGGCGTCCGGGTGCTCCTGGAGTCGCCGGCGGACGTCGTCGGGCTCGGGCGGGTGGGCCAGATGCCGCTCGGCGTCGAACCTCGGGTGCACCCAGATCGGTTCGACGCCGTTGACGACGACGGCCGCGACGACGGACTTGTGGGCGTTGCGCGACAGCAGCAGCTTCTCCCCCGGCCCCGCCACGGCGAGCATGGCGGTCTTCACGGACAGGGAACTGCCGCAGGTGGAGAAGAACGCGTGCTCGGCGCCGACCGCGTCGGCCATCAGCTCCTGGGCCCGGCTCAACACGCCCTGCGACTGGCGGCGGTCGTCGAGCCCGTTGAGGGAGAGCACGTCGGAGCGGAACACGTCGAGGCCGACGATCTCCGCCACCCGGGGGTCCACTCCCCTGCCCTGCTTGTGGCCCGGCGGGCCGTAGGCGATGTCGCCGCGGCGGCGGAAGTCCGCCAGCGCCTCCAGGACGGGCACGCGCGAGTGGTCCATGGTTCCTCCCTGGTCCGGCCCGCCCGAGCCGCCGCCGCGGCCTCCACGCTGTCGTGGCCCGGCGGGTACACCGACCGTGTTGACCCCCGGCACCGGGCGAAACGCGCCGGGGGTCGCGTGGCCGGGGGCAGGGGTGTCATGGCGGCGGGGAGTGAAACCCGGCCGGGAACGAACCGGCACCGGGGTGGCCCCCGGGTCCGTGCCGGGAACGAACCGGCACCTGTAGTGGGCCCCACCCCGGGTCCGTGTACCGCCCGCGCACCGAGGAGACCCCGTGACCCTTACGCCCGACGCCGTGCACCAGGCCGTCCGCGCGCAGGTGTCGGCCCGGGCCGACACCCTGTGGGACGTGGCCCTGCGCCTGCACGCCGATCCCGAGCACGCCTTCGCCGAGCACCGGGCGGCCGCCCTGCTGTCGGGTGAGCTGGAGCGTGCCGGATTCGCCGTGGAGCGCGGTGTGGCGGGGATGCCGACGGCCTTCGCCGCGCGCCGGGGCCGGGGCAGGCCCGCCGTGGCGCTGCTGATGGAGTACGACGCCCTGCCCGGTCTCGGCCACGCGTGCGGCCACAACCTCATCGCGGCGGCCGGACTGGGTGCCGCGCTGGCCGTGGCCGCGGCCCTGCCCGAGACGTCCGCCGGGACGGTGCTGGGGGTGGGCACGCCCGCCGAGGAGGGCGGCGGCGGCAAGGCCGTCGAGGTGGAGGCCGGGGTGTTCGACGAGGTCGACGCGGCGCTCATGTTCCACCCGGGCGTGTACAGCTGGACGCGGGCGCCGCTGACCGCGCAGGTGCAGTACCGGGTGGCCTTCCACGGCCGGGCCGCCCACCCCACGGGCAATCCGACCGAGGGCATCGACGCGCTGGCGGCGCTCGTGGAGCTGTTCAACGTGCTGGCCGGACTGGGGCGGAGGCTGCCGGAGGGCTCGCACGTACAGGGCATCGTCACGCACGGCGGCACGGCCACGAACATCGTCCCGGAGTTCGCCGAGGGCCTGTTCGGTCTGCGGGCGGCCACGACGGCCGCGCTGGAGGATCTGACGGAGCGGCTGCGGGTGTGCGCCGACGGGGTGGCCCGGGCCACCGGCACCACCGCCGAGGTGGAGCGGGCCACCGTGCGCTACGAGCACTTCCGGGACAGCCACGTCCTGTCCGAGCGGTTCGCCGCGCATCTGGCCCGGGCCGGGAGCGCGTCGGCGCCGCCCGTGCCGGGCGTCTACCTGGGGTCGTCCGACATCGGCAACGTCAGCACACGGGTGCCCGCCATCCACCCGTTCGTCGCGATCATGGGCGAGGACGGCTCCGACCACACCCCGGAGTTCGCCGAGGCGGCCGCCTCACCCCGGGCCCGTGAGGTGCTGCTCGCCGCGACCGATGCGCTCGCCTGCACCGCCGCCGACGTCCTGCTGTGCGGGGAACTGCGCGAGGAGGCGTGGGAGCGCCACCGGGCGGTGTGAGTGGTTCGGCCCCGGCCGGGGAACCCGGCGGACGCCGTACCCACCGACTACCTGGAGAGGGCCATGAGTCTGTTGCGAGTGTTCGGCCGCCCGATGCTGGCCTCGATGTTCCTCACGGGCGGCATGAGCTCCGTCCGCGCCCCGGAACAGGTCGCCGACGCCGCCGAGCCTGTCGTCCAACCGGTCACCGAGCGCGTCTCGGCCCTGCCGGACCGCACCGAGCAGGTCGTCCGCCTCAGTGGCGCCGTGCAGGTCGCTGCGGGGCTGATGCTGGCCACGGGGCGCATGCCGCGTCCGGCCGCGCTGGCCATCGCGGCCACCCTGGTGCCCACCACGCTGGCCGGGCACCGCTTCTGGGAGGCGGAGGACCCGGAGGAGCGGGCACAGCAGCGCATCCACTTCTTCAAGAACCTGTCCATGCTCGGCGGGCTGCTGATCGCCGCCGACGACACAGGCGCCCGCCCCTCGGTGAGGTGGCGCGGCACGCACGCCGCCCGTGGCCTGCGGCGCGACGCGGGTCTGGTGCGCCGCTCCGTCCGCGCCACCGCGGGGCCGGCCGCCGCGGCCGGGCGCGTCCGGGCCAGGCTCTCCGCCTGATCCGCCGGCGCGGCACCGGCGAACCGCACGTTAACCCCGTGGGGGCGGGGGGACCCGAGCGCTGGAGGTGAAGGACATGGGACACGGAGGAAACGTCATCGACGAGCTGGTGACCGATCACCGCGAGGTCGAGGAGATGTTCGGCAGGATCGAGGCACTGCCGTCCGGCCACCAGGACCGCAAGGTGTACGCCGACCAGGTCACGATGGAACTCGTGCGGCACTCGGTGGCCGAGGAGGCCTACCTCTACCCGGCCGTCCGCGAGCACGTGGCCGGTGGGGACGCCATCGCCGACCAGGAGCTCAAGGACCACGCCACGGCCGAGCAGATCATGAAGGACCTGGAGGGCTGTGACGCGGGCGACGCCGAGTTCGACCGGCTGACCGGCATGCTCATGAGCGAGATCCGCTCGCACATCGCCGACGAGGAGGGCAACCTCTTCCCGCGGCTTCGGCAGGCCTGTCCGATGGACGCGCTCAACGAGCTGGGCGACAAGGTGCGCAAGGCGAAGAAGACCGCTCCGACCCGGCCTCACCCCGCGGCCCCCGACAAGCCCCCGGCGAACAAGCTCCTGGCGCCGGGCACCGGCATGGTGGACCGGCTGCGGGACGCGCTGAGCGGCCGCGGCAAGTTCGAGTAGGGCAGTCACCGTCCGTGCGGGGCCCGTCGCCGAGGCGACGGGCCCCGCTTCCGTGTGCGTGTGAGTAACCACACTGTGGGCTCAACGCCCGCGCGCGGCAGGGAGTTTGGCAGGCGCGGAAGGGCGGATCAAGGTGCGGTGGAACCGCTTCTCCGGTCCCCTCTGCCACGATGGTCGGCGCCGTACCCGTCGAGGGGAACCACCGCGCAGCGCGGCCGGTGTGCCCCGCCCCTCGTCCCCCTCTGCTGAGTCCTCCGACTCGTCTTCGAGTACCGCACTGTGTCTTCCTCACCCTCCCCTGCCCTGAACGCCTCCCGCTCGCCCTGGCGGTCGCTGCGGTACCGCAGCATGCGCTGGTGGTCCGTCGCGAACTTCGTGTCGAACGCCGGTACGTGGATGCAGCTCACCGTGCAGAACCTGCTGGTCCTGGAGATCACCGGGTCAGCCGCCGCTACGGGTCTGTCCATGTCCGTGCAGGCCGCTCCGGCGCTGCTGATCAGCGTGCTGGGCGGGGCCGCCGTCGACCGGTGGCCCCGCAAGCTGACGGCGGCCGTGAGCCAGGCGCTGCTCGGCGCGATCGCGTTCACCACGGCCGTCCTCGTGGCGCTGGACCGGATCGACATGACCTCGCTGATGGTGCTGGCCGCTGTCACGGGTGTCGTCGCGACCGTCGACAATCCCGCGTGCGCGCTGCTGGGCAACGACCTCGTGCCCGTGCAGGACGTGCCCTCGGCCATCGGCGTCGGGGCGCTGGTGCACCAGGCGGGCCGCTTGGTGGGAGCGGCCCTGGCCGGTGTGGCGGTCGGGTTCCTCGGCACGTCCGTCGCGTACTTCGCGAACGGGCTGTCGTTCCTGTTCGTGGCCTCGGTCATCCCGTTCCTGCGCCCCGCCGCGGGAGCGGTGCGGCAGACCGGCCGGGAGCCCGGGGGCACCGGCTCGGAGCTGTCCGTGCGCGAGGGGCTGGCCTACTTCCTGCGGCGGCCGCGCCTGGTCGCGCTGGCGGGTGTGACCGGGATCAGCGCGGTGTTCGGCCGCAACTACGGACTCACGCTCGCCGTGCTGGTCACCGGGCCGCTCGCGGGAGGAGCAGGTTCGTTCGGCACGGTGTCGACCGTGCTCGCCGCCGGCGGCATCCTCGGAGCGGTGCTGGGCGCCCGGCTGCGTCGGCCGTCGGTGCGGCTCGTGGGCGCGCTGGCGGCCGCGGGGGCACTGCTGCAGGTGGTGGCGGGGCTGTCGCCCTCGCTGGCGGTGCTGATCGTGCTGGTACTGCCCATGGCCGTGGTGGAGTCCGTCTCCGACACCGCCGGTACGGCCGTCCTGCAGACCGACCCGCCTGCCCACCTGCGGGGACGGGTGCTGGGTGTGTGGGGCAGCGTCGGCACGGTGTGGGGCCTGGGCGGCCCGCCCGCCCTGGGCCTCCTCATGGAACTGGCCGGGCCCCGCGGCGCCCTCGTCACCGGCGGGCTTCTCATCGCCGGCGCGATCGGGGCGGGCTCCCTGCTGCACCGGCGCCGCATCGCGGCGGCGCCGGTGACCCTCCGCAAGGACGAGCACGAGATGCCGGGCCGGCCGGCCCTGAGCCCGGCTGCCTGAGCGACACTGCACGAGGGAGGCCACGGGCGTGCCACACAGGCCCCTGGGACCGGCCCCCGGGACCGGTGTGCGCTGTGTGGCGCGTGGCACGCGACGCACGCCCGCCCGCCACCGGCACGCCTGAGCCTGCGCCGTCAGTCCACGACACCGACCGGGCCCGCGCCGACGGCCCCCGACACGCCGCACGGCGGACGCCGGCAGCCGGCCGCCCTGGCGCCTACGGCCGTGGCGCGGCCCCCGCCGCCACCGCCGCCCGGCGGGCCAGCAGGGTCGTGGAGCGGCCGTCGAGGTAGGGCAGGACCACGGCCTGGCCGCCCCAGGTGCGGAGCACCTCCGCCTCGGGCAGGTCCTGGACGGAGTAGTCGCCGCCCTTGACCCAGACGTCCGGTCGCAGCCGGCCCAGTACCGCCTCGGGCGTGTCCTCGTCGAAGACCGCGACGGCGTCGACGCTGCCGAGCGCGGCCAGCACGCGGGCACGGTCCGCCGCCGGGTTGAGCGGGCGGCCCGGGCCCTTGCGGCGGGCGACGGACGCGTCGGAGTTCAGGCACACGATGAGGCAGTCGCCGATGCGCCGGGCGCTCTCCAGCAGGCCGACGTGACCGGCGTGCACCAGGTCGAAGCAGCCCCCGGTGGCGACGACGGTGCCGCCCCGGGACCGGACCAGCTCGGCGAGGCCGAACGCGTCGTGCGCGGACTCGACGGCGGGACCCGCCGCGGGCTCGGTCCGCCACAGGCCGGGGTTGCCCGCGCCGCCCGCCGCGACGAACGCGGCCGCCTCGGCGACGGCCCGTTGCAGCGCCTCCTCGGGAAGCAGGCCGTCGGCGAGGGCCGCCGCCGTCGTGGCGGCGAAACAGTCGCCCGCGCCGCAGGGGTCCCCGGCGGCGCGGTAGGGCACGGGGACGAGCATCGGGGTGCCGGTGCCCGGCCGGACCAGCAGCACCCCGCGTTCGCCGAGGGTGACGGCGACACCGGCGGCCCGCCAGCGTTCGGCGAGACGGGCCCCTCTCTCGGCGAACGCGCCCAGCGTGGTCTCCCCGGAGCCGGGGTGCAGAGCCTGTGCCTCGGCCGCGTTGGGGGTGACGAGGCGGGCTCCCGGCACGGGCGGATCGCCGTTGGGATGCGGATCCCACACCAGGGGCGTGCGGCGGGCGGCGTCCTCCAGCAGCGGACTCAGGGCCCCGGCGGTGTGCCGGCCGTAGTCGGCGACCAGGACGGCGTGTGCGCCGGCCAGGGCGTCACGGACCGCGTCACCGGGTTCACCGGGGGTGCCGCCGCCCCGGTCGATGCGGACCACCGGCCGCCCGCCCGCGAGGACGCGGGTCTTGACCGGCAGGGTGCCCTCCAGCGGGATCTCCAGCAGCCGGACCCGGCCGCGCAGGCCGCGCCGTACCGCCTCGCTGGCCTCGTCGTCGCCGAGCGCGGTCACCAGGACCACGTCCCGGCCTCCGCGGGCGGCGAGGGCGGCGGCCAGGCCGGCTCCGCCGGGGTGGCTGTGGTCGCCGGTGACGTCGACGACCGGGGCGGGGGCGTCCGGGGAGAGGCGGGTGGAGACGCCTTCGATGTCCTCGTCGAGGAGGACGTCCCCCACGACGACGAGCGGGTGTGGCCCGGTCATGACGTGCTCCCGTGGGTGAGGACCGCGCGGCGTGCCGGCAGCGCGGACACGGCCGTGTCGAAGCACTCGCAGAGCAGGTGGACGGCGACCAGATGGATCTCCTGGACGTTCGCGGTGCTGCCTGCGTCGATGCACAGGGATGCGTGGGCGGCTTCCGCGAGGGGGTTGGGGCCGCGCCCGGTCAGGGCCCACACGCGCAGGCCGGCCCGCCGGGCGGTCACGGCGGCGGCGATGAGGTTGGGGCTGCGGCCGGAGGTGGAGAGCAGCATCAGGATGTCGCCGGGGCGGCCGTGGGCGGTGACCTGACGGGCGTAGACGTGGTCGAAGCCGTAGTCGTTGCCGATGGCGGTCATGCTGGACGTCTCGGCGTGCAGGGCGAGCGCGGAGTAGGCGCGGCGTTCCCGGCGGTAGCGGCCGACGAGTTCGGCGGTGAGGTGCTGGGCCTGGGCGGCGCTGCCGCCGTTGCCCGCGGCCAGCAGCCGGCCGCCGGCGGTGAGGACGTCGGCGAGACGGCCGCCCCAGTCCGCGACCCGGTCGAGGCCGTGCTCGCGGAACCCTCCGAGGGCTTCCTCCAGTGACCGGCAGTGCTCTCGCGCGGTTTCCAGGACGGGGTGTGCGGGGGGTTCGCTCATGTCGATCGGGCGTACCGCCGTGGGTGACGGCGGCGAACCCGCACCTCCTTCGGGGTGTCGAACGTCGGCCTCGGCGGCTGTCGTCGGGCGGGGGCGGGGCCGGGCGGTCAGCCGGCGCGGGTCGCGGCGGGCTCGGTGTCGAGGACTTCGCAGTAGGCGGCCTCGGTGGCGGCGGCGACCTGGCCCCAGCCGTAGCGGCTCAGGACGCGCCGGCGGCCGGCCGCACCGCAGGCGGCGCGGGCCGCCGGGTCGGCGAGCAGCGCGGCGACGGCAGCGGCCAGGGCCGCCGGGTCGCGGGGCGGCACCAGCCGTCCGGTGCCGGGGTCGGCGACGGTGTCGAGCTGCCCGCCGACAGCGCTGGCCACCACGGGCACGCCGCAGGCCATGGCCTCCAGCGGGACGATGCCGAAGGGTTCGTAGTCGGCGGGACACACGACGACGTCCGCGGAGCGCAGCAGCGACGGCACCTCCTCGCTGGGAAGGGCGCCGGTGAAGCGGACCCGGTCGGCGACGCCGGCGTCCCGGGCGATGCCGCGCAGCCGCCGCACCTCCGGGTCACCGTCGAGCCCGCCGGCGGGCGGCCCGCCGACCACGACCAGCTCGGTGCCCGGCAACCGGGCCAGCGCGGCGACGGCGACGGCGGCTCCCTTGCGTGGCACGAGCCGGCCCAGCTGGAGGATCCGGTGCGGGTACGGTCCACGCGGCGCGGCCGGGCCCTTCGGGGTGAACCGGTCGGTGTCGACGCCACACGGCACGATGCCGACCTGGTGCGGGGGGACGCCCATGAGGGCCAGTTCGCGGGCCTCGTCCCGGCAGGTGGCGATGACGCGGTCGCAGCCCAGCCCGACCTCGATCTCGCCGGGGATCCGCTCCGGCGGGCTGGTGTCGGCGAGCCGCTGGTGCCGCCTCTTCACCGTGCCGAGGGCGTGGTAGGTGTGCAGCAGGGGCAGGCCGTGCTCGCGGGCCGCACGCAGGGCGGCCAGGCCCGACATCCAGTAGTGGGAGTGCACGACGTCAGGGGTCCGGGTGCGCCAGCCGCGGGCGAGGTGGCGGCCGAACTCGTCCATGTGCGGCAGGAGCGTGTCCTTGGGGAGCGGCTCGGCCGGCCCGGCGGGTACGTGGTGCACCTCGACGCCGTCGCGCAGCTCCACCCGGCAGGGCAGGTCGGGCGAGTCGCGGCGGGTGTGGACGGTGACGCGGTGGCCGCGGTCGGCGAGTGCGGCGGCGAGGCAGGCGACGTGGACGTTCTGCCCGCCGGCGTCGACGCCGCCCAGTGCGGCCAGGGGGCTGGCGTGCTCGGAGACGAGCGCGATCGCGAGGACACCCGGGTCGGCCGGGTCGCCGCCGAGTGGCCCGGTGGGGAGAGGGCTGAGGGACGGGGTCATGAGCACACCTCCGTGATCAGGCGCTCCCAGTCGGCCAGGAAGCGCTTGAGCCCGTAGCGTTCGAGGGCCGCCTGCCGGGCGCGGGCTCCGTCCGCGGCCGCCGCCTCCGGTTCGTGGAGATAGCGGCGGGCTGCGCGGGCCAGGACGTCGGGGCGGGTGGTCAGGGTGCCGGCGCCGGGCGGAACCGCCTCGACCGCCGCGGTGGTGGCGAGCGCCAGCACGGGCAGGCCGAGGTGCATCGCCTCCAGCAGGGACAGGCCGAGGGAGGTCCAGCGCACCGGGTGCAGGTACATGCGGCGTTCGGCCAGGGCCGTGTGCAGCTCGCTCTGGGGGAGGTCGGCCGTGCGGCAGCGGTCGGCCGGCAGGCCGAGGTGTCCGGCCAGGCCCTCGGTGCCCATGCCGAAGACATCGAGCGGCACGGCCTCGGCCAGGGCGGGCAGCAGGTCCGTTCCGGTGTACCGGGCGCGTCGCACGGGTTCGTTGACGACGACGGCGGCGCGGGCGAGCCGGCCGCTGTAGCGGTGGCCCGGGTCGACGATGCCGTGCTCGATCACCTCGGTGCGGGTGGTTCCGCAGTCCCAGAACAGCCGGTTGAAGTGCGTGACGTGCACGATGGTCAGGTCGTCGCGGCCGGCGCACGGGTGCCGGGTGTCCGGCACGTCGCCGTCGGGCGCGTTGTGCTCCAGGTACACCGCGGGCACGTCCCGGCCCGGGCGGCGTCCGCCGAGCCAGCGTCGCGCCAGCTCCCCCTCGTGCGGCCGCTGGAGAAGGACCAGGTCGACCGGCGTGTCGCGGAGTTCCTCGGGAGTGACCTCGCGGACCGCGGCCGGCCAGGTGAAGGTGCGGGCCCGACCGAGGCCGTCCGGGCCGCGGCCGGGGGTGACCGGGACGAGGTAGGTGTGCGGGCCCTGGACGAACGCGGTCGTCCAGGAGCCGTGCACGTGCCACAGCAGGATGTTCATACGGCCGCTCCTCGCTCGGTGTGTTCGCCCTGGTCCGCCGGGTGGTCCGTGAGGGCCGCCACGGCGGCGAGCACCTCGGCGTCGCCGATGCCGTCGAGGCAGGGGTGCCCCGGCACCGGGCAGTGCCGGGCCCGAGTGTCCGCGCATGCGGCGTGCGGGTCGCCGAGCAGGACGTGCGGTACGCCGTAGGGGGCCCACCGTTCGGCCGGCACGACCGGCGCGAAGAGGCTGACCACGGGCGTGCCCACGGCGGCGGCCAGGTGTGCCGGGCCGGTGTTGCCGGCCACCACGGCCCGGGACGCTGCCAGGACTCCGGCCAGCTGCGGCAGGTCGGTGGCGCCGCCGAGGTCCAGGGCCTGCCGTCCGGCCACCCGGGCGGTCAGCTCGCGCTCGGCGCGCCCGCCGGTGACGACCACGCGGTGCCCCGCCGCGGACAGCGCGGCCACGGCGCGTGCCGCCCGGTCCGGTGTCCAGGCCCGTGCGGGCACGGCCGCGCCGGG
This sequence comes from Streptomyces sp. NPDC012474, assembly GCF_042955185.1. Lineage (NCBI taxonomy): Bacteria > Bacillati > Actinomycetota > Actinomycetes > Kitasatosporales > Streptomycetaceae > Streptomyces > Streptomyces sp. NPDC012474. Next base: position 41,958 of record NZ_JBIBEP010000018.1, on the reverse strand, counting down.
ATGGACGACGACGTACGGGTCGGGGCCCGTGAGGTGGGTGGTGTGCGGCGACGGCAGGACGCGCAGCCGGCCGTCGTCGCCGGGCGGAAGCTGGAAGCCAGCGGCGCGGGCCAGGTCGAGGGCGGCCAGGGCCTCGTGACGGCGCGGTCGTCTGCGGTGCCGCAGGTCGAGGAGCGCGCCCGGGTAGTCCTCGCAGTCGGCGGCGGTCCGTCCGATCCCGGCCAGCTTCAGCAGGAGGGCGATCGGCAGCGGGCTCTGGTGGTAGGACACCAGCACGATCGCCCGGTCGAAGCGGCCTGCCGTGAGCGCCTCCATCAGCTGCCGGGTGGCGGCCCGCGTGACCGGCGGAGGCTCCAGCCCGACCCACGGGGCGTCGTGGGTCAGCACGTCGTCGACGCCGGGCAGCATCCACCCGGCCGGGGCGCCCTGGGGTCCGCAGAGCAGCGCGGTGTACGAGGACCCGGCGGCGACGGCCCGTACGGCGGGGCCCGCCAGGAGTACGTCTCCGGAGCTGTCGAGGCGGACCACGAGGGTGCGGGGAAGGCGGGCGGGCGTCATCGCGGCTCCCGGGCCGCCACGGCCGGGCCGAGGACGAGACGCACGGCCGCCGGCAGATCCGCTGCCGTGGCCTCGGCCTCCCCTGCCTCCTCGGGACGGGTGACGGCCGTGGGGACCAGGACCCCGCGGGCCCCCGCGGCCCGCGCCGCCTCCATATCGGCTCCGATGTCGCCGATGACGGCGGTGCGCTCCGGGGGGACGCCGAGCCGGCGGCACGCGGCCAGGATCAGGCCGGGGGCCGGTTTGCGGCAGTCGCAGCGCTCCTCCGGCGCGTGCGGGCACACGGCCCAGACGGCGAACGGCCCGAGCAGCTCCTCCACCCGCAGCCGCACGGCCTCGACCTCGCGGCGGGTGAGCAGGCCCCGGGCCACGCCCGACTGGTTGGTGACGACGCCGACGGGCACCCCGGCACAGCGCACGGCGTCGACGGCCTCCCGGGCGCCGGGCATGAGCGCGACCAGCGACGGGTCGCCGTTGTAGGGGACGTCGGCGACGAGCGTGCCGTCGCGGTCGAAGAGGACGGCCGCGGGCAGCGGGCCGCCCGGATCGTAGGGGCTCTGCCGCACGTCCCCGGGGAGCAGCCAGGGGCCGGGGGGCGGCTTCATGACCGCAGCCGTTCCCGGGCCGCCGGGCGGGGCGCGGGTGCCGGCTCGCCGCTCCCGGGCGGGGTGTGCGGCCGGGCGTTGCGGTGCACGAGGCGTCCGCGCAGCCAGTGCCAGGTCGCGGCGGGCGGGATCAGGGCGCTGGTCACCGTCATGGTGAGGACCTCGTCGCGGGTGCCGGGACCGGGCATGACGCGGGCGAGGGCGAACTCGGCGGTGCCGGCCAGCCACGTGGCGGCGCAGGCCGCGGCGGCCCGGTGCCGGCCGAGCAGGGCGCAGCCGAGCGCCGTCACTCCCGCTCCGGTCACCGCCAGGTGCAGGGGCAGACGCCCGCGGGGGGCCTGTGCCCGACGCCACCAGTGACGGCCGTGCAGCCGGGTCATCAGCACGTCGTCGGCGTTGCCCGCCTGGAGGCGGACGGAGACCCAGGGCCCGGCCTGCCGCACGGGGTGGGTGGTGGTGCGCCGGCCGGTGGTGAGGGTCCAGCCGGCGTCGAGCGTGCGCAGGGCTAGGTCGGCGTCCTCCCGGAAGGCCCGCCGGAAGCGTTCGTCGAAGCCGCCGACGGCCACCAGCGCGTCCCGCCGGTAGGCCATGTCGGCGGTGATCCAGCGGGCGTCGGCGAGACCGGCCGTGTTGCGTTCCCAGTCGGTGGGGCGCCGGCCTGCGGGCAGGGGCACCTCGACGCGGGCGGTGATCCCGGCGGTGCGCGCGGTCGCCGAGGCCAGGTCCAGGGTCAGGTCGTCGCCCCAGGTGGGTCCGGGTACGACGTCGTCGTCGAGGAAGACGATCCAGGGCACGTCGCCGGCGGCCCGCCAGCCGAGGTTGCGCGCGGCGGCCGGTCCGCGTGCCCCGCCGGGCACGATGACGGTGCGTGCGCGCAGGGACGGCGGGGCGTCGGCGGTGAGGGCGATCCGAGTCGGGCCGGGCCGGTCGTCGACGAGGACGATCCGGACCGGGCCCGGCCCGGTGGCCTCGGCGAGAGCGTGCAGGCAGGCGCCCAGGCTGGGGCGGCCGAGGGTCGGGATCACCACGGCGTACTCGGCCTCGGGCGCCGGGGCGTCGGGTTCGGTCATCGGGGGCCTCCGGCGTCGTCGCTGCGGGAGTCGGTACGGAAGAGGTCGCCGCGCCGGATCGCGTACGGGCCGATGGCCAGCAGGTCGACGGGCGAGGAGCCGAAGCACTCCAGGGCGTCGCGCGGGTCGTCGACCATGGGCCGGCCGGCCGTGTTGAGGCTGGTGTTGACGACCACGGGCAGGCCGGTGAGCCGCTCGAACTCACCGAGCATGGCGGCGACCAGTGGTTCGCGGGCCGGGTCGACGGTCTGGATGCGGGCGGTGCCGTCGACGTGTACGACGGCCGGGATCCGCTCCCGCCACGCCGGGGCCACGTCGTGCACGAACAGCATGTACGGGCTGGGCAGCGGGCCGTCGAAGAGGTCGGCGGCACGGTCGGCGAGGACCATGGGCGCTACGGGCCGGAACTGTTCGCGGCCCTTGACGTCGTTGAGCCGTTCCAGGTTTCCCGCGTGACCGGGGTGGGCCAGCAGGGAGCGGTGGCCGAGCGCCCGGGGGCCGTACTCGGAACGGCCCTGGAACCAGGCGACGATCCCGTTGTCCGCGAGGGCGCGGGCGACGGTCGCGGCGATGTCCGGGGGTCGCTCGAAGGGGACGGCCGCGGTCTTCAGCCAGGCTCCGAGCTCGGCGTCGGACCACTCCCGGCCGAGGTCGGCACCGGTCATGGACTCCGGCGCGTCGCCCTCCACGGCGGACAGCAGCAGGGCGCCGCCCAGGGCGGTCCCGGCGTCTCCGGCGGCGGGCTGCACCCACACCCGGGAGAAGGGTCCCTCGCGGGCGACACGGGAGTTGGCGACGCAGTTGAGGGCGACGCCGCCGGCCAGGGTGAGCACCCGGTCGTGGGTCCGGCCGTGCAGCCAGCGCACCAGGTCGAGCAGGGTCTCCTCCAGCACGGCCTGCGCACTGGCGGCGACGTCGGCGTGGTCCTGTGTCCACGGCTCGTCGGGCCCGCGGGGCGGACACAGCTCGTGCCAGGGCACGCCGGTGGCGTGGAAGCCGCCGTCTCCGGTGGGGTACACGTGGCGGCGCAGTTCGGCGAGCATGCGCGGCCTGCCGTGGGAGGCGAGGGCCATGACCTTGAACTCGTCGGAGGAGCGCAGGAAGCCGAGGTGTCCGGTGAGTTCCTCGTAGACCAGGCCGAGCGAGTGCGGCAGGTCCTGGGCGTGCAGCGCCTCCAGGCGGTCGCCGACGCGGCGGGCGGCCAGGTGGGAGGCGCGTTCGCCGCGGCCGTCGAGGACCAGGACGGAGGAGTTCCCGGCGTCCGGCGCGGCGAATGCGCTGGAGGCGGCGTGCGCCATGTGGTGCGGGACGAAGCGGACGAGGCCGGGGTCGAGGCCGGGCAGGGCGGCCTTGAGGAAGGCGGGTGCCTCGCGGGCGTAGGTCAGCCGCAGGTGGTCCCACGGGTCGTCCAGGCCCATGTCCTCGGCGGGCCGGGCGAGTCCGGGGTCGAAGGAGTAGGTGACCGCGTCGAGGTCCTGCGGGCGCAGCCCGGCCCGCTTCAGGCACCAGGCCGCGGCCTGCTCGGGCAGTTCCCAGGCGGAGAACGGCAGGGGCCTCTTGCCGTGCTTGCGCCGGGAGAACCGCTCCTCCTCCGCGGCGGCGACGGTCCGCCCGTCGATCACCAGGGCGGCGGCGGGGTCGTGGAAGAGGGCGTTGATTCCGAGGATGCGCATGGGGAGACGGGCCTTCCGGCGGTCGGGGGCACCCGGCGCGGGAGTGCGGGGTGCCCGGGCGGGGTCACTCCTCGGCACCGGCCTCGCGGAACCAGGCGATCGTGCGCCGCAGCCCCTCCTCGGCGCGGACCTGCGGGTCCCAGCCGAGCTTGTCGCGTGCCAGGGTGATGTCCGGGCAGCGCACGGCCGGGTCGTCCACCGGGCGTTCGATGTAGCGGATCTCCGAGGACGACTCGGCGAGTTCGACGACCAGGCGTGCCAGGTCGAGCATGGTGATCTCGGTCGGGTTGCCGATGTTGACGGGGCCGCGCATGCCGTGGGCGGCTGCGGAGAGGATGCCGCGCACGGTGTCGTCGACGTAGCACAGCGACCGGGTCTGGCGGCCGTCGCCGGTCACGGTGAGGGGCTCTCCGGCCAGGGCCTGCCGTACGAAGGTGGGCACCGCGCGTCCGTCGTGGCCGCGCATCCGGGGGCCGTAGGTGTTGAACAGCCGCACGATGCAGGTGTCGGTGCCCTCGGCGTCGGCGTGGGCGGTGGTCAGTGCCTCGCCGAAGCGTTTGGCCTCGTCGTAGACGCTGCGTGGGCCGACGGGGTTGACGTTGCCCCAGTAGCGCTCGTCCTGGGGGTTCTGCAGCGGGTCGCCGTAGACCTCGGAGGTCGAGGCGAGGACGAAGCGGGCTTCGGAGGAGTGCGCGAGTTCCAGGGCGTTGCGGGTGCCGAGGCTGCCGGTCTCCATCGTGTGCAGCGGCAGGCGCAGGTAGTCCGCCGGAGACGCCGGCGAGGCGAAGTGCAGGACGAGGTCCGGCGGCCGCTTGATCCGCAGGCCCTCGGTGACGTTGGCCTGGACGAGCGTGAAACCGGGCTGTTCGAGCAGCGGCGATATGTTCTCGGGCCGGCCGGTGCTGAAGTCGTCCACGCAGGTGACGGCCGCGCCGGCGTCCAGCAGGGCGGCGCACAGATGGGAGCCGACGAACCCGGCGCCGCCGGTGACGACGGCGTGTTCCCAGTTCCGCGAGAGGGCGGTGGTCATGTGGGTCTCTCCTCCGTCGGCGGCGGCGCGCGGCACGACGGCCGCGCCTCGGTCCGGCGAACCGGTCGCCGGCGGGCCGTCGAGCCCGAGCTCAGCCTCCGCCGACCGTGCGCGCACGGCACGGTCACGTACGGCAAACCGGTGAGTCACGGAGGGTGTAAAGCAGCGGCATCGGGCGGTCCGCGCAGGCGGGCGGGGGTGGCCGGGGGGCGCCGGCCGGGGGTGGCCCGAGGGCGGAGCAGGGGTGGCCCGAGGGCAGAGGCGAGAGTGGCCGGGAGGGCAGAGGCGAGAGTGGCCGGGAGGGCCGGGGCGCCAGCGGGGGGCCGGGGACGCCAGCCGGGGGCCGGAGGCAGGGGCGGGTCCGGCGGGGACGGCGGCAGAGACCGGCCGCGAGGCTTCGGTGCGGTGCGGGCGCCGGCCGGTGGCCGTGGAGGCCGGTGGTGTCAGGCGATCAGGGTGCGGCCCGGGTTCAGGTGGTCGAGGAGCTGGTTCTGGTGCAGGTCTGCGACGGGGGCGAGGAGGTCCGGGTGGCGCAGCAGGACCGCGGCGCTCCGGTCGCGGTCGTCGGGGGCGATGAGGCGGCGGAACTCGGCCGGTGCCGGGGTGCCGTGGCTGCCGCCGGCCAGGGCGGCCACGGCCCGGGCCGCCAGGCCCGGGTCGGTCAGCAGGCACGCCGCCCAGCTGGCCACGACCTCGTCCACCCAGGTGCGCCAGGCGTGTGCGTCCGTGTCGTCGCCGAGGGCCGCGTCGACGCCGGTGATCCAGTCCAGCCGACCGGAGCCGCCGGGTCCGGCCATGTCGAGCAGGGCGGCGTCCATCGCCGTCGGGTACCGGAGCCAGGCCGCGACGGTCACGGCCTGCCGGGCCTGGACCTCGCACAGGGCGGAGGCCAGGGCGCCGCCGGAGGCGGGGAAGGCACGGGTCAGCCACTGGGCGGTGGCCGCTATGACCGGGGAGAGATCTGCTTGCACTGCCGGGCCGTCCGAGGGAAGGGAGCGGGGATCTGGTCGTCGACGGTAACCGCCGTTTCCCGCGCCCGGACGTGACCGGGACCTCTTCCAGGATGTGGCCTCGGCCACACCGGCCGACGGTGCGACGCCGCGCCGCGGGCGGCGGCCCGTTTCGCCGCAGAGGGGCCGGGCACCCGGCCCGCGTGTTCCCTAACGGTCGCGAATCCGCTGGTCCGGCCCGGCGTGCAGGCACCCGGGCGCCGGTGCGTTCGCTGCGCTTCGACGGCTGGATCGCGGGGATCGGCACGACGTGCGGTGCCCGCGTGGTGCTCGGGCACTGGACGCGGTCGCCGTGGGGGCCGTTCAGCGACGTGATGGTCGAGGAGGCCGACGGACGCCGGCTGCTGCTGGCTCCCACCGGCGAGACGGCGGACTTCGTCGCCGGGACGTACGTCTTCGACGAGGTGCGGGTCGTACCGGTCGAGGTGCGGGTCGCCGACCGCCGGCACTGGACCGTCACCGCTCCGCCACTCCATCTGCGCTTCCGTACCGGCCGCCGGAACCTGCCGGGTCTGGCCCTGCGGGCGGTCCCGGACCGGCTCGCCGCCCGTCCGGGCTGGATCGCGCTGTGGGACCGGCCCGCCCGCCTGCTGCTGGGAGCACGCACCCACGGCAGTGCCCGGGCCGGACGGCACCAGTGGTACGGCGCCCGGGATCTGCACCCGGTCACCTCGGCCACCATCACCTACAAGGGCGAGAGCCTCGGCGCCCTCGCCCCGGTCGAGCCCCCCGTGCGCTTCGGGACCGGCTCGACACCCCGCCCTCCCTGCCTCGTACGGATCACCACGACGGTGGCCGTGGAGCAGGACCGGAGTACGACAGGAGCCGCGTCATGACGGAACAGCGAGCGGATTCGCCGGGCGCCCGGCGTGCCCCGGCCACCGACATGTCCCTGCTGGGCATCTACCTCAACGACCATCTCGCCGGTGCCACGGCGGGGACCGCGCGGGTGCGCTACCTGCTGCGCTCGTGCCGCGGCTCGGCGCTCGCCGACGCGCTGGCCCCGGTCGCCGCCGAGATCGCCGACGACCGGATGAGCCTGCTGCACGTCATGCGCCGCCTGGACGTCCCGGTACGCCGCTACAAGGTCTACGCGGGCCGGGCGGTCGAGCAGGTGGGACGGCTGAAGAGCAACGGCAGCCTGGTACGGCGGTCCCCGCTGAGCACACTGTGGGAGCTGGAAGCGCTGGCGCTCGGGGTGGAGGGCATGATGGCCGGTTGGGAGACGCTCCGCGATCTGGCCACCACGGACGAACGTCTCGACGCCGGGCAGCTCGACGAGCTCATCGAACGGGCCCGGCGACAGCACGCCACGCTGGAGGCGCTGCGCCACAAGCAGGTCCTGGTCGCCTTCCGCACGGCCTGAGGGGCCGGGCCGCCCTCACCAGAACCTGCTGCTGAGGGCGGGCTGATGGGCCAGTTGTACGGCGTCGCGCAGCTGCAGCGCCACACTGATGGTGGCGCGCAGAGCGGACGGGCGTACGGTCTGGGCGGTCTCGGTGGCGAGGACCAGCAGGCAGGACGCTGCCTGCTCGACGACCGAGACCGGCAGGATGAAGTCGTTGTCGGCGGCCGTGCGGAACGCCTTCAGGGGGATCGCGGCTCCGTCGATGGCCCGGTGCGCGGCCTGCTCCAGGTGCTGTGCGGCCTGTTCGCACACGGGGGCGGGCAGGGCGATCGTGCGCTGGAACGGTGAACTCGTCATGACCCGACTGCTCCCCCGGCGGTGGCCCGTTCTGTCGGCCGGCGGCGGGATTTCACCGTCCCGCGTGACGGCGCGTGGCCCATGTCCTGGAGCCGAGAGGCCCTTTGAGGGCGAGAAGGAGCTCGTAAGACCGTCTGTCCGGATGTCGCGGACCGGCTCCCGGGCGGGCGGTCGGAGGGAGACGGATCCGGCGATGCTCCGCCTGTTCGGCTGTCCCCGTCCGGAGCGGGTGCTGGACGGCCACCAGGAGGTGACGCCGCTCGCACGGCGGGGCGGGGCGCGTCGGCGTGCACCAGCTGTTCCGCTGCTGGTGCACGCCGTGCTGTCCGGCCGGGGCCACGCGGGACAGGCCCTCGCGGTGGTCCGTTCGGCTCCGCAAGGGTGACCCGTCAGCGGGTCACGACGTGCCGTGCGTCGGGGACGCAGTGGGTCATCGTGAGGCCCTCCACGTCGCGCGGCTCGTTCTTGCCGAGCTTGGCCAGGCGTTCACGGTCGTCGTCCGTGAGGTCCTGGCTCGCCAGCGGCTCCAGTCCGGCCACGTCCTCCGGGCCGATGCCCAGTCCGTCGCCGACCCGCAGGCCGAGGTCGTTCTCGACGAGCAGGAAGTGCCAGACCATGCGCTCCTGGATCGCCCGGTCGCACTGGGACAGTTGACCGATGAAGTTCTTCACCAGGTCGTCGCGTTCCCAGTCCTCCAGCAGCAGATAGCGCTGCCCGGCCTGGAGGTAGTCGTTGGTGCGCGGGATGCGCTTGCGGGTGAGCCGGCCGGTGATCTCCGGGCCCTGCTCGTCGTGGGTGGGGTACCGGGCCTCGCGCAGGCCGCCGGTGATCGACGGCTCGTAGTTGACGTGCGGGTTCTCGCCCCCGCCGTCCACCTGGTAGGTCATCTGGCCGTCGCGCTGGTTGGTGCGCACATCCGCGTTCCTGGCCTGGTTGACGGGGAGCTGCAGGTAGTTCGCGCCGACCCGGTAGCGTTGGGTGTCGCTGTAGGAGAAGGTCCGGCCGATGAGCATCTTGTCGTCGGAGAAGTCCAGGCCGTCGACGAGGACGCCGGTGCCGAAGGAGATCTGCTCGTTCTCGGCGAAGAAGTCCCGCGGCATCCTGTCGAGCACCATCCGGCCCACCGGCTTCGGCGGGAAGTCCTGCTCGGGCCAGGTCTTGGTGTCGTCCAGCGGGTCGAAGTCGAGCTCCGGGTGGTCGTGGTCGTCCATCATCTGGACGAGCAGCTCCCACTCCGGGTGGTCTCCGCGGGCGACGGCCTCGTACAGGTCCTTGGTGGCGTGTCCGAGGGTGTCGGCCTGGACGTTGGCCGCGTCCTCCTCGGTCATGCTGCGCACGCCCTGCTTGGGCATCCAGTGGTACTTGACGAGCTTGGTGTCGCCCTCGGCGTTCACCCACTTGTACGTGTTGACACCGAAGCCCTGCATGTGGCGGTAGTCGGCGGGGATGCCGCGCGGGCTGAACAGGTTGACCAGCATGTGCATCGCCTCGGGCGTCTGCGACATGAAGTCGAAGATGCGGCCCGGCTGCTGTTCGAACGTCACCGGGTCCGGTTTCAGGGCGTGGATGACGTCCGGGAACTTGATGGCGTCGCGGATGAAGAAGACACCCAGGTTGTTGCCGACCAGGTCCCAGTTGCCGTCCTCGGTGTAGAACTTGACGGCGAAACCACGCGGGTCGCGGGCGGCCTCGGAGGAGTCGCGGCCGCCTATGACGGTGGAGAAGCGGACGGCGACGTCCGTGCGCTTGCCGCGCTCCTGGAAGAGCCTGGCCCGGGTGTAACGGCTGACCGGCTCGTCACCCCAGGTGCCGTAGGCCTCGAAGTGGCCGTAGGCGGTGACGCCGCGGGCGTGCACCACGCGCTCGGGGATGCGCTCCCGGTCGAAGTGGCTGATCTTCTCCAGGAGCTGGTAGTTCTCCAGCGTGGCGGGGCCGCGGGCGCCGACGGTGCGCTGGTTCTGGTTGTCGTAGACCGGATGGCCCTGGCGGTTGGTGAGGACCTTGCGGTCGTCGCCCGGAGCGGGGCCGGTACCGGATACGTCCGTCATATGCGTGGGCTCCTTCGGCTCGTGACCGGCGACCGGCCGGGTCGGTGCCGTGAGCAGCGCCCGGCCGGTCCTGGCGGGACGGGCCGGGTACCCGGAGGGGCGGGGTCACTCACGCGCCAGGTGAGCTGCCGGCCTCGTGGCATCCGCCACTGACAACCGGGCCGGGCACGGAGAGTACGAGATCCTCCGGCTCTGGCACCGAGGCTTTGACGCGGAGGTTCTGGCGCGACGGTTCTGCTGCGGAGGTTCTGACGCTGAGGCTCATCGGCCCCGAAGGCCCGGACCCCGCGGGGTCCGGGCCTTCGGGGCCGATGAGCCTCAGCCTCCGTCGAGGCGTGCGCGCAGCAGCCCCTTGCCCAGTTCGGCACCCTTGCGGCTGTCCGCCTGGGCCTTGCGGAACAGGTCCGCGACCTCGGTGTCCTTGGCGCGTTCCGCGTCCTGGATGTAGCTCTCCAGACGCAGGGCGTTGTTCAGGCACGCCTCGACATACCAGATCAGGTTGTAGTCCTTGTCCTGCGTACCGGTCACACCGCCGGTCTCCGATCCACTGCTCATGCGGGCCTCCTTCTCGCGGAGCGGACCTCTTCAGGCGCCGGACGGGTACCCGTCCTCCTGGGGAGCACACAGCCCGTTTCGATCACGCGGAGTGACGACCGGGTCACGGTTGCGAACTCCGACCGGCCAGACCTGTACGCACCACCAACTCCCCTCCTCATTACGGCAATTCAGATAGTTGCCCCGGAAGCACCCAGACACCGGTCACTTTCGGAAGGAAGTGGCGGGACACCGTGCGAGACCGGTCGATGACGGTGTGTACTGTGCTGCGGGCGGCTCGCCAGAGCGCCCCGGACCCGACCCTGCCCGACTCCCTCCTGGAATCGACTCGATGATCGAAGTACCGGACCTGGCTGTCGGCGCCCTCGCCCTCGGCACACTGTCCGCGTTCGCCCTCGGCGGCGGCCTGCTGCGCTCACGGCGGCAACTGGCCGCACAGCGCGCCAAGACAGCGGCGTTGCGGGCGCAACTCGACGGGACGTCAAGGGCGTTCACTTCCGAGGTCGAGCACCTGGCGGCGCGGCGGGTGCCCGCTGCGGCCCGGCAGGCCGCACATGCCCACGTCACCGTGCCCGGCCCGCTGAACCCGCAGCTGGCCGGTTCGCCGCTGGGTGCCGCCCTGGAACGGGTCTTGAAGGGGCTCCACGCCGAACTGGCCGCGCAGCGCACCCGGATAGACGCGGCCGCGCAGGCCGGGATGCGTGGGGCCACCCGGGAGATCCAGGCGGCGCTGTACCGGTTGCAGGACGCCCTGCGCGGGCTGCAGCAGCGCTACGACGACCCCGAGCTGGCGCAGACCCTGTTCGAGCTGGACCACGAGAACGAGCAGTCGCTGCGGCGCGCCCAGATCGCCGCGGTGGTGTGCGGGGCCTGGGTGGGGCTCGCCCGGGAGGAATCCCATCTCGTGGACGCGGTGACGGGTGGTCAGGCCCGGCTCGCGGGCTACCGGCGCGTCCGGGTCAGCAACCACCTCGCGGCCGGTACGGCCCTGGTGTCCCACGCCGTCGAGCCGGTCGCCATCATCGTGGCCGAGCTCCTCGACAACGCGCTGCGGCACTCAGCGCCCGAGACGGAGGTCGTGGTCAATCTGGAGGCTGTCCACCACGGGGTCTGCGTCACCGTGGACGACGCCGGCCTCGGCATGACCCAGGACGAGCGCGCCCGGGCCCAGCGGATGGTCGCCGGTTCGGACCCGATCCTGCTGACCGAGCTCGGCGACCCGCCGCGCATGGGGCTGGCGGCCGTCGGCAGGCTGACCCGGCAGTTCGATCTGCGCGTGGACCTGACCTCCCCGTCGCCGTACGGCGGAGTACGGGCGGTGCTGCGGGTCGACAGTCATCTGCTGACGCGCATCGACCCCGAGGAACTGCCTCCGGCGGCCAGCGCCCCGCGTTCGACCCGAAGGGCGGTGGTGCGGGAGGCGGGGAGCGGTTCCGGCGCGTCCCACGGTCCGGGCCCTGGCCCGTCCGACTCGCACGCCACCCCGCGCCCCGCCCCCTCCGACCCGCACGCCACCCCGCGACCCGGCCCCCCGGACACGCAGCCCGCGCCGAGTCCCGCCCCGCCCGGACCTCACACGACGCCCCGGCTCGTGCCGGCCGCCCCGCCGCAACCGCCCGAATCCACCCCGGCCGGTGCCTCTGACGGCTCCGACGGCTCCGAGCCCGCCGTCGCATCGCGCGGGCCCCGGCCGCTTCCCGCCACCGCAAGCCACGATCACGATCACGGCTACGACAAGGAGCAGGACGCGGGCGCCCCGGCCCCCGGTCATCACGGCCCGCGGGAGAGCGGCGGCCTCCCCCAGCGGCGCCGTCGGGGCCGTGCCACGGCCTCGGCAGGCCCCGCCGCTGCCGAAGGCGCGCCGCAACGCCGCCCCCGCCGCCCCGAGGAGTCCGCCGCCGCCCTCGGTGCCCTCCAGTCGGGCACCGAGGCGGCGCGGACCGCCGCCGCGTCGAACACCGGCGCCGTCCCAGCCGTATCTGAGGGTGCCACGGCCGCGACCACGGCCGGCTCGGTGTCCGAGGGCGCCGACAGCAACGACGACGAAGGGGGAACGGCCAGATGACCAGCCGCGCGGCGGGGGACACGGCATGGGTACTCGAACCGGTCCTGGAGGTGCCGCACGTCGTGGCCGCCGTCCTGCTCACCCGGGACGGACTCGTCACCGGCTACACCGACGCGCTGTCCCGGCCGTCCGCCGAGCGGGTCGCGGCGATCACCAGCACCGTGCAGGGCGCCTGCCGTACCGCGGCGGCGGCGTTCGCCGACACCGACCGGGCCGAGATCCGGCAGGTCGTCATCGAGTCGGACCACGGCTATGTGCTCATCGTGCCGACGGACCACGGCACCTGTGTCGCCGCGTACGGCGATCCCGAGGTACGACTGGACCTGCTCGCCCACCGGGTGCATTCGCAGGTGGCGCGGCTGGGCGAGAAGGCCATGGCCGCCGGGCCCCGAGGTGCCGACGGCGACACGCCGGCATGACGGGCCGCCGAGGCGGCCGTCCCCTGGTTCCCGCGTACCTGTCGACCGGCGGGGTGGCGCGGCCCAGCCGTGCCCATCTGGAGCGGCTGTCGGTCCTCACCGGCAGAGGTGAGCCGGCCCCCGCGGACCTGCCCGCCGCACAGGCGGCCCTGCTGGAGGAGCTGGAGTACGGGTCGCTGACGGTGCTGGAGGCCGCGGCCCTGCTGCGCCTTCCGGTCTCCGCGGTGCTCGTGCTGGCCGCCGGCCTCCTCGACCGCGACCTGGTACTGGCCCGTGCGCCGATCCCGCCCGCCCGGCGCTTCGACCCCGACCTGCTGAAGAGAGTGGCCGATGGCCTCCGCGACCTCAAGCACCGTTGACGCCCGTCCCGGCGGTGCGGACGTCCATCTCCCCGACACCGCCCAGGACTTGGTGAAGATCCTGATCACCGGGCCCTTCGGGGTGGGCAAGACCACCCTGATCCGGTCGGTCTCCGAGATCCGCCCGCTGCACACGGAGGAGCAGCTCACCGAGGCGTCCGCGCAGGTCGACGATCTCTCCGGGGTACGGGACAAGTCGACCACCACGGTCGCCATCGACTTCGGCCGGATCAGCCTGCCGGGCGGTGTCGTGCTGTACCTGTTCGGCACGCCCGGCCAGGAGCGGTTCCGGCCTCTGTGGGACGACATCGCCTACGGGGCGCTCGGCGCGCTCGTGCTGGTCGACGCCCGCCGGGTCGACGCCTCGTTCGACGTGCTGGGGCTGGTGGAGGAGACCGGACTGCCGTACGCGGTCGCCTTCAACAGCTTCCCGGACGCCCCCCGCCACCACACGCCCGAGCAGTTGCGCGCCGCCCTGGACCTGGAACCCACGACCCCGATGGTGACCTGCGACGCGCGGGAGGCGGACTCGTCGGTCGACGCCCTGCTCGCGCTGGTGCAGCACCTGATCGACCACAACCCTCCCCCGGAGCCCCGGTGACCCACCCGTCCCCCGCCGAGCAGGCCTTCTCCCTCGCCGCGCCCGTCCGCCTGTGGGAGGACGGCTTCGCCCGCGACCCCCACCCCTACTACGCCGCCCTGCGCGCCCACGGTCCGGTCGGCTGGGCGGAACTGGCGCCCGGTGTCCCGGCGTACGTCGTCACCGACCGGCGGGCGGCACTGGAGCTGCTGCACGACACGGAGACGTTCTCGCACGATCCCCGCCCGTGGGAGGCGACCGTCCCCGACGACTCGCCGGTGCTGGGCATGATGCGCTGGCGGCCCAACACCCTGTTCGCCGACGGGAGCGCCCACCTGCGCTACCGCACCTCGCTGATCGACGCCTTCGACCTGGTGGAGCCGCATGATCTGCGGGCCCGAGTGCACCGGGCGGTGGACCTGCTGGTGAGCCGGATCGGGCCACGGGGCGAGGCCGACCTGGTGGGCGGGTTCACCCGGCCGCTGATGGCGCTGGTGTTCAACAGCCTGTTCGGGCTGCCGGACAGCGCGAGCGACCGGCTGAACACCGCGCTGGGCAAGCTGATCGAGGGCGGTGCCCAGGCGGCGCGGGGCGAGGCCGAGTTCGGCGGGTACGTGCTGGAGCTGATCGCCGCCAAGACCGAGCGGCGCGGCGACGACCTGCCGAGCTGGCTGCTGGACCACCCGGCGGGGCTGACCCCCGAGGAGGTCACCTGGCAGGTGTTCCTCACCCTCGGCGCGGGGCACGAGCCGACGGCCAACCTGGTGTCCAACGCGCTGTCCCGGATCCTCGGCAACCCGGCCTACTACTCGACGCTGACCAGCGGCGCCCGCCCGGTGTCGGACGCGGTGCTGGAGGTCCTGCACCACGAGACGCCGCTGGCCAACTACGGCATTCACTACGCCCGTACGCCCGTCACCTTCCACGGGGCCTGGATCAGGGCCGCGGTACCGGTGGTGATCTCCTACGGGGCGCTCGGCGAGGCGGCCGAGCGGGAGCGCGGGGCGACCCGGCACCGGTCCGACGCCTCCCACCTGTCCTGGTCGGCGGGCCCGCACGCCTGCCCGGTCAAGCAGCACACCCTGCTCATCGCCACCGAGTCGATCGAACGGCTCACCCAGTGGCTGCCCGACCTCGAACCGATGCTGCCGCGCGAGCGCCTGACGTGGCGGCCCGGTCCGTTCCACCGCTCGGTGACGGCACTGCCCGTCCGTTTCAGCCCCCGCTCCCCCGACCAGCCAGGAGGACGACCGTGACCGTGACCGACCGCATCGCTCTGGACCCGTTCGGCACCGACATCGTCGCCGAGAGCGCCCGGCTGCGCGCTCTCGGCCCGGTGGTGCCCGTGGAGCTGCCCGGCGGCATCCCCGCCTGGGCGCCCACCCGGTACGACACTCTGAAGGAGCTCATCCTCGACCCGCAGGTCAGCAAGGACCCGCGGCTGCACTGGCGGCTGTGGCCCGAGATCGGCGAACACCCGTCCTGGGGCTGGATCCTGGGCTGGGTCGGAGTGGTCAACATGCTCTCCACGTACGGCCCGGACCACACCCGGCTGCGCAAGCTGGTCGCCCCCAGCTTCACGCACCGACGGACCGAGGCGATGCGGCCCCGGGTGGAGGCGATCACGGCGGAGCTGCTGGCCGCGCTGGAGGCGGCCGACGGCGAGGTCGTCGACGTCAAGGCGGGTCTCGCCCATCCGCTGCCGATGCGGATGATCTGCGAACTGATGGGCGTGCCGGACGAGTTGCGGGAGGACACCGGTCGGCTCATCGCGGCCATCATGGACACCTCCGACCCGAGCCCGGAGCACGCCGCGTCCGTGCAGCGCCAGATCGGGACGGTGCTGCCCGCGCTGATCGCGCACCGGGCCGCGCACCCCGGGGACGACATGACGACGGAACTGATCCGGGTCCGGGACGAGGACGGTGACCGGCTGAGCGAGGAGGAGCTGCTCTACACGCTGCTGCTGGTGATCGGCGCCGGTTTCGAGACCACGGTGAACCTGATAGGCAACGCGGTGGTCGCGCTGCTCCGCCGTCCCGGGCAGCTGGCGGCCGTGCGGTCCGGGGAGATCGGCTGGGACGCGGTCGTCGACGAGACGCTTCGCGCGCACCCGTCGATCGCGTCGCTGCCGCTGCGGTTCGCCGTCACCGACCTCGTCGTCGGCGGGGTGACGATCCCGGCCGGCGACGCCATCATCACGACGTACGCCGCCGCGGGGCTCGATCCCGAGCACTACGGCCCGGAGGCCGACCGGTTCGATGCCGCGCGCGGCGCCGACGACCATCTGGCGTTCGGGATCGGCGTGCACCGCTGCATCGGGGCCCCGCTGGCCCGGCTGGAGGCCCTGACCGCGCTGCCGGCGCTGTTCGAGCGGTTCCCCGCCCTGCGCCTGGCCGAAGGCGACGAGGGTCTGCGGCAGGTGCCGTCGTTCATCGCGTTCGGCTGGCAGGAGATCCCGGTGCGGCTGCGGGGCTGACGCCGTCGGCGGGCAGCGCGCGGGAGCACGACCGGTCCCCCGTTCCGGTCGTGCCCCCGCGGTGAGTTGAACCTACGTCCATGGCCCTGGCCTTGTGAACCGTGTCGATGCCCGCTGCACGCTCAGCGGGGCTCACCCGTGCACAGCTGAGTCCGGATGGCCCGGTTTCGTCCCGTCCGGACCTGGGCAACCGGTTGTCCCCGCGGAGCGCCGGCTCACGCGGGGCGCCGGAAATCCGGCAGATCGAGGTCACCCACCGCCAGGTGCGCCAGCACGACCTCGTACAGGTCGGTGCCCGCGGCGAGGAGCTGACGTTCCAGGACGGGTTCGGCGCTGCGGACGTGTTCGCGCACGGTCTGGGCGTGCACACCCAGGGCCTGCGCGGCCTTCTCGGCGTTGCCGCCGGCGGCGATCCAGGTGCGCAGCGTCCTGCGCGGGTTCCTGGTGTCGGTGTCCAGCCGGCCCAGCAGGTCCTGCGCCCAGGTGCGCACGGCGGGACCGGAGAGCAGGTCGGGGAGCCGCAGCCCGGGGTCTTCGGTGTCGTCGGCTCCCGGGGCGTCGGGCAGGCCGATCTGGGTGTTGAGGGCCAGGTGGACGACCGCCCGGGCCGTGAGGTCGGCGAAGTCGGTGCCGAGCAGGTTCTCGACGCGTTCCATCCGGGCGCGGACGGTGTTGCGGCTGACACCGAGGACCTTGGCGGCGTTGACGGCGGTGAACTCCAGGCCGAGCCGGCTGGTGGCGAGGAGTTCGGCGCGGGTGTGGTGCGGCAGGGTGTCCAGCGGGCGCAGCACCCGGGACGTCCAGCCGCGCAGCGCCGCCGGGTCCATGAGGCGTTCGGGGTGGGTGCGCTCGGCGTAGACGGCCGTCTTGTCGGGCCGGAAGTGTGCGACGGCGAGGGCGCTGACGGCCTGTCCGTAGGCGGTGGCGGTCCGGGCGAGGCTCTGCCGGACGCTGCCGCCGAGGAAGAGGTCGGGGTGCCGTCGGACCAGGGACCGCAGGTCCTCGCCCGTGGCCTCCCGGGGGCCCACGACGATCACGTGCCCGTCCATGGCCGGGCAGCGTACGACCAGGGCGTCCTCCCGGGTGCTGTCCAGGCACTCCTCGGCGACGCGGTCGCGTACGGCGGGGTCCGCCTCGACGACGTACACGCTCGCCGTCTCGGCGTCGAGCAGGCCGGGCCAGAGTCCCGCGGCGACGCGGCGGGCGGCGATGGTGTCCTCGACCATGAGCAGTTGCAGGATCGCCAGGCGCAGGTCGGCGGTGGCCCGGCGCAGCCGGTGCCCGGCCGCGTTGGACTCGCTCACCGTCAGTAGCAGCTCGATCACCTGGGCGGTGTGGGTGACGATGTCGGAGGCCCGCCGGTCGAAGGGGGCATGCCGGGAGACGGCGAGCACACACGCGTGGGACGGGTGCTCCACCCTGACCAGTCGCAGGTGGCGCTCCCGGCTCTCCCAGGCCGCGGAGGCGATCCGGCCGGCGGTGATGTCCGCGACCAGGTCCTCGTCCAGGGGAAGCCGGTTTCCGGCGACGAGGTTTCCGGCGGCGTCCTGCAGGGCGACGGTGGCGCCCACGGTGCCGGAGAGCCAGGCGACGACTCTGCGGACGTCGCGCCCGGCCGGGCGCAGATGCTCCAGCAGTTCCGCCGCCCATGCCGGGCCCGTGCCGGCCTGCGTCCCCTGCTGCCGGTTCCCGTCCTCTCGGCCAGCCACCTGGGCCTTCCCCTCGCTCCTCGCGCCGCTTCCGGCACACCGGTCGGGGACGTTACCTCACGTCCGCACCGCTCTCCTCCCGGCCGGGGGCCCGCGTCCCCGGGCCCGGCCCCCTCCTGCGCCGCCGACCCGTACCGGCGGCATAAGCTCGGCGGATGGCGAAGTACTACGACGTGCACCCCGACAACCCCCAGGCCCGCACCATCGGCCAGATCGCCGACAGCATCCGCGCCGACGCTCTTGTCGCCTACCCCACGGACTCCTGTTACGCACTGGGCTGCCGCCTCGGCAGCCGTGACGGCATCGACCGGATCCGTACGATCCGCAAGCTGGACGACCGGCACCACTTCACCCTCGTGTGCCAGGACTTCTCCCAGCTCGGCCAGTTCGTGCGGATCGACAACGACGTGTTCCGCGCGATCAAGGCGTCGACGCCCGGCAGCTACACGTTCATCCTGCCCGCGACGAAGGAGGTGCCGCGCATGTTGCAGCACCCGAAGAAGAAGACGGTCGGTGTGCGCATCCCCGACCACGTCGTCACACAGGCCCTGCTCGCCGAGCTCGGTGAGCCGCTGCTGTCCAGCACTCTGCTGCTGCCCGGCGAGGAGGAGCCGATGACGCAGGGCTGGGAGATCAAGGACCTGCTCGACCATGTACTGGACGGGGTGGTCGACTCCGGCGACTGCGGGACCGAGCCGACGACGGTCATCGACTTCTCCGGCGGGGAGGCCGAGGTCGTGCGGCACGGCGCCGGCGACCCCGCGCGGTTCGAGTAAAACGCGGACCAAAGGCCGTTCACGGTTGAACCACGTGCCGGGGGTGGGCGAAATGCCCCGGGAACGGGCGTGTCACGATGCGCATGATCCGCCCGGTCACGCGGACGGGTTCCTGGTCCCCACCCCCGCAGAGAGGCAGCCCAGCCATGACCGCCGTACAGGGAACCGCCGTCGACATCCCCACCGAGGACGGCACCGCCGACGCGTACCTGGCCCACCCCGCCGACGGGGCCGCCCACCCGGCGGTCCTGCTCTTCATGGACGCCTTCGGTCTGCGTCCGCAGCTGCGGTCCATGGCGGACCGGCTGGCCGCCGAGGGCTACACGGTGCTGGTGCCGAACGTGTTCTACCGGCACGGTCGCGCCCCGCTGTTCGACCTGCCCGAGTTCATCGACCCGGGGGCGCGGCCGGAGATCTTCGAGAGCATCGTGCCGGTCATGCAGGCCCTGACGCCCGGCCTGGCGATGCGGGACGCCGGTGCGTACCTGAGCTGGCTGGCCGGTTCCCCGGCCGTGGCCGACGGACCGGTCGCGCTGACCGGCTACTGCATGGGCGCCCGGCTCTCGCTGCTCACCGCCGGCACCTACCCGGAGCGGGTCGCGGCCGCGGCCGGCTTCCACGGCGGACGCCTGGCCACGGACACCCCGGACAGCCCCCACCTGGTGGCCGGCAAGGTCACCGCCGAGCTGTATTTCGGCCACGCCGACCAGGACCCCTCGCTGCCCGAGGAGCAGATCGAGCGCCTGGAGGAGTCCCTGACGGCGGCGGGCGTGCGCCACCGGTGCGAGGTGTACACGGGAGCGTCCCACGGTTTCACACAGGCCGACACCGCCTCGTACCACCGGGAGGGCGACGAGCGGCACTGGTCGGCGCTGTTCGACCTGCTGAAGCGCACATTCTGACCCCAATCGGGATCTGCTGAGGACGAGTTGCCGACCTACCGACGGTAAGGGCTTGCTATCCCGTGATCCCTGCGCGTAGACCTTGCTGAAACCAGCCATGTCTCGGGGGGAGTTGGCTCATGGACGGCACGGTCGACGGGTTCCGCTACGGTGCGGTGACTCCGGTGGCGGCATATCTGATGGCCTGTCTGGGAGGGGCGCTGGGGCTGCGGTGCATCGTGCGCTCGCTGCTCGACGCGCGTTCCTGGAGGGCGGGCTGGCTGGCGTTAGGCGCCGCCTCCATCGGATGCGGCATCTGGACGATGCACTTCATCGCCATGATCGGCTTCCACGTGGAGGAGACCCGGGTGCGGTACGACGCGGCCACGACGGTGCTCAGTCTCGTCGTGGCCGTCGTCGTGGTGGGCGTCGGCGTGTTCATCGTCGGCCTCCGCGGCACGAGCGTCGTCACGCTGGCGGTGGCCGGCGCGATCACCGGTCTGGGCGTGGCGGGCATGCACTACCTCGGCATGGCGGCGATGCGGCTGAACGGCGAGGTCGGCTACGACCCGGCCGGTGTCGCGCTGTCCGTGCTGATCGCCATCGGCGCCGCGACAGCGGCGCTGTGGTCGGCCGTCACCATCCGCGGCTTCCTGGCGAGCCTCGGGGCGAGCCTGGTGATGGGCGTCGCGGTGTCCGGGATGCACTACACGGGCATGGCCGCCGTCAGCGTCCATGTGCACGACATAACCGGCGGGACCTGGGAGGGCGACTCGCCCACGTCCCTGCTGCTGCCGATGCTGCTGGGGCCGGTCGTCTTCCTCCTGCTGGCCGGGGTCGTGGTGATGTTCGATCCGCTGCTGGTGCTGGGCGAGCGGCCCTCCGCATCCCGGCCGGAAGCCCAGGATGCCAACTCCACGGCCAGGAAGCGCCCTTCGTGGCGTGCGTCGGCATCGTCCGCGCGTGAACGGTGAACAGCCCGGCTGCGGACGGGGCATGAGCCGGTTGTTACGGTGCCCCGGTGTCTGACTCCTCACGCGATACCGCCGAAGGCGCCGGCTGGGGCACCACCGAACGGGGCGCGTACCAGCGGTTGATGCCGCCGAAGACCGAGAAGATCTCCTGGCTGAACCCCAGGATGCTGTGGGTCGCCCGCAACGGCGTGCTCGCCTCCTGGTTCGGGGACCCGACCGGCGGGACGCGCAGCCGGTGGGTGGCGCAGCGGGCGGCCACCGGAGCACCGGCCGGCAAGGTGATCCGGCGCGACGACCCGGACCGGTTCTCGTTCCTGGTCATCGGCGACACCGGCGAGGGCGACGACCCCCAGTACGCCGTCGTGCCGGGCCTGCTGAGGACCGGTCAGGACACCCGGTTCGCCGTGCTGGCCAGTGACGTGATCTACCCGGTCGGCAGCGCGGACGACTACGACACCAAGTTCTTCCGCCCCTACCGGGACTACCAGGCGCCGATCTACGCGATACCCGGCAACCACGACTGGTACGAGGACCTCGGCGGCTTCATGCGCGTCTTCTGCGGCGACGCCCCGTCCCTGCCGCCCGGGCCCCGGCCGCGCCCTCTCACCCGGGCCTGGCTGCGGTCGCTGCTGTGGCACCGGCCGCGCCCGGACGACGGCCGGCGCCTCGCCGAGGCACGCGAGCAGCGCTCCGCCGCCGCCCAACAGGCCGTCCAGCCGGGCCCGTACTGGGCGATCGACGCCGGACCGGTGCGGATCATCGGCATCGACACGGGTCTTCTCGGCACTCTCGACGCCGAGCAGGGCGCCTGGCTCCGCGAGGTCTCCCGGGGATCCCGCCCGAAGATCCTGGTCACCGGCTCGCCGCTGTACGTGGACGGGCGGTGCGAGCCGTGCGCCATCGAAGGCGGCGGGACCGTCGACGCCATCGTCCGCGACCCGGACCACCACTACGTGGCGGCGATCGGCGGCGACATCCACAACTATCAGCGCTACCCGGTCCGGCTGGA
Organism: Streptomyces sp. NPDC012474; assembly: GCF_042955185.1. Taxonomy (NCBI): domain Bacteria; kingdom Bacillati; phylum Actinomycetota; class Actinomycetes; order Kitasatosporales; family Streptomycetaceae; genus Streptomyces; species Streptomyces sp. NPDC012474. The sequence goes on along the minus strand of NZ_JBIBEP010000018.1, from coordinate 20,453 downwards.
CGACGGCCGCACGCTCCAGTACGTCGTCGCGGGCGGGGGCGGCGCGTTCATGCACGCCACCCACACGATCCCCCGCGTGGACGTCGCGGGCGTCCATGAGCAGGACTTCCGCTGCTACCCGCTGCGCGGCGACTCCCTGGCCTTCTACAGCCGGCTCTACGGCCGCCGGCTGCGGATGCGCCGCTTCTTCACACTCACCGAGGCCGAGGCGACGGCAGTGATCGCCGAGCGTCTCGGCATCAAGCCCACACGGGCCCCGGGCGCCTCGACCCGCGTGACCCGGCGGGTCCGCCTGGTCGCCGGGCTGCTCGGCGCCGGCCGCCGCCCCGACAAGGCCAAGCGGTTCCGGCTGCCCGTGCGGAAGATCTACACGTCGCTGTTCTCGCCGGGCTCGGCGACGTACAGCCCGCCGTTCTTCAAGTGCTTCCTGCGCCTGGACGTCTCCCCCGAGTCGGTCCGGCTGCGCTGCTACGCGGCCACCGGCAACCTCGCCCAGGAGATCGCCCCGCCGGTCGAGGACGAGGTGACGATCCCGCTGCGCTGACGGTCGGGCCGGGTCACCAGCGGCCCGGCTCGGTCCCCGTGATCGGCTGCGATGCCGTGCCGTCCGTCCCGACGGGCACGTCCCCGGCGAGCATCACGCGGTGCATGATCCGGGGATGGTCGAGGTGGGCGGTGTCGCCGGGGGCGAGGTGCATGGTGGCGCGGTTGTCCCAGAACGCCACGCTGCCCGGCTCCCAGCGGAAGCGGACCGTGTACTCGGGCCGGACCGCCTGCTCCAGCAGCATGTCCAGGACGGCGCCGCTCTCCGGCCGGGAGAGGCCGGCGATCTGCTCGACGTAGTAGCCGTTGACGTACAGGATCCGCTCGCCCGTCTCCGGGTGGACGCGCACCAGGGGGTGCAGCGTGGCGACCTGTCGGTCCAGCAGGTGCCGGACGTACGCGTCGTCGCCGGGCCGTGGCTGGTAGCCGACGCCGAGCCGGTGCTCGGCCCGCAGCCCGTCGACGAACTGCCGGAGCGGCGCGGAGAGTCCGGCGTACGCCGCCGCCAGGTTGGACCAGGTGGTGTCGCCACCGTAGGGCGGTACTGTCTCGGCGCGCAGGATCGTCGCCGCGGGCGGGTCCACGCGGGCGCCGTGGTCGCAGTGCCACCCGCGCAGCACGGTGTGGCGGCGTCGTCGCAGCCACTCGTCATGTTCCATTCCGAACCGTCCGCCCAGCTCCAGCCGGTCGGCGGTCGTCTCGATCTCGGGGACGTCCGGGGGCGAGGCCTTGCCGCGCCGGGGCAGCACCACGGTCTCCCCGAACCGGCGTGCGAACGCCACGTGCCCGGCGTGGTCCAGCCGCTGTCCTCGGAAGAACACCACCTTCCACCGCAGCACCGCCGCCCTGATCACGGCGACCACGGCATCGTCGAGGTCGGCCGCCAGATCGACCCCGCTGATCTCGGCCCCGATGTACCCCGCGACCGGCTGCACCTCCACCCCGGCCTCCCGCGCCGCCGCGTCCGTCGTCCTGCTGTCCGTCGTCATGAGCGCTCCGCTGGTCGTGGCCGTGGTTCCCGACACGAAGATCGTGACAGCGATCCCCGCCGAGGGCGACCATGCCGGGACGAGCCGGTCGTACCTCCGTGTCAGCGTCGGGCTCCGGCGCCGCCGATGCCGTCCGCCGTCCTCATCCCCACGTGTCCGGTTGATCATTGCCTGCCCTGTCCGTGACGCTGGAGGGACGACACAGCCGTACGCACACTCGACGGGAAGGTCCCACGGTGATCAGCATCCCGACCCACACGCTCAACGACGGTACGACGCTCCCCGCCCTGGGCCTGGGCACCTGGCCGCTCGGCGACGACGAGGCGCAGCAGGCGGTGCTCTCGGCCCTGGAGGCGGGCTACCGCCTGATCGACACAGCGACGAACTACCGCAACGAGACGGGGGTCGGCCGCGGCGTGGCCTCCGGCGTGGTGCCGCGTGAGGAGATCGTCGTGACGACGAAGCTCCCGGGCCGGCACCACGGCTACGAGGAGACCCTCGCCTCCTTCGAGGAGTCCCGGGCCCGCCTGGGCCTGGACTACGTCGACCTGTACCTGATCCACTGGCCGCTGCCGCGCGTGGACCGCTTCGTCGACGCGTGGAAGGCCATGATCAAGCTGCGCGAGGAGGGGCTCGTGCGGTCGATCGGCGTCTCGAACTTCACGGCCGGGCACATCGAGCGGCTGGAGCGGGAGACCGGGGTCCTGCCCTCGGTCAACCAGATCGAACTGCACCCCTTGCTGCCGCAGGACGAGCTGCGCGCCTTCCACGCGGGCAGGAACATCGTGACCGAGAGCTGGAGCCCGCTGGGCCGGGGCACGTCCCTGCTGCAGGACCCGGCCGTGCGGCGGATCGCCGGGGCGCACGGGGTGAGCGCCGGGCAGGTCGTGCTGCGGTGGCACACGCAGCTGGGCGCGGTGCCCATCCCGAAGTCGGCCAACCCGGAGCGGCAGCGCGCCAACCTCGACGTCTTCGGTTTCGAGCTGAGCGAGGACGAGATGCGGGCCGTCGCGGACCGGGCGCACCGGCGGATCGGCGGTGACCCCGAGGTGCACGAGGAGTTCTGAACGGGTACCCGGGGCCGTCGAGGCGGGAAGGAGCAGCACGTGGCTGAGCGGGACCGACTGCGGGACTACCGCGGCAAGCGCGACTTCGACCGGACCGGGGAGCCCCGGGGGCGGGACGCGTCCGCCGGGGACGAGCCCCGGTTCGTGGTGCAGATCCATGACGCGAGCACGATGCACTTCGACTTCCGGTTGCAGGTGGACGACGTACTGAAGTCCTGGTCGGTCCCGAAGGGCCCTTCGGCGGACCCGAGGGACAAGCAGCTGGCCGTGCCCACGGAGGACCATCCGCTGGAGTACGAGGAGTTCGAGGGTGTGATCCCCCACGGCGAGTACGGCGGCGGCACGGTGATCGTCTGGGACCACGGCACGTACGAGCCGCTGAGCCATGACCGCGCGGGCCGGCCCGTCGACTTCGGCCAGTCGCTGGAGCGCGGGCACGCCACGTTCCGGCTGAGCGGTTCGAAACTGCGCGGCGAGTACGCCCTGACCCGGTTCCGCGGCGGCCGGGGCGGCGACGGCGAGGAGGCGTGGCTGCTGGTGAAGCGGGCCGGGGGCACGGCCCGTACGCACGGGGCTCCCGATCCCCGCCGCGCGCGCTCGGCCAGGTCCGGCCGCACGCTCGCCCAGGTCGCGTCCGACGCGGCCGGGGAATGAGGTCAGAACAGCGGTGTGAGTGACTGTTCGCACCAGATCGTCTTGCCCCGGGTGGTCTGCCGGCTGCCCCAGCGCTGGGTGAGCTGGGCGACCAGCAGCAGACCGCGTCCGCCCTCGTCGTCCTGGTGCGCCCGCCGCAGGTGCGGGGAGGTCGAACTGCCGTCCGACACCTCACAGATGAGGGTCTGGTCCCGGATCAGGCGGAGCTGGATGGGCGGAGCGCCGTACCGGATGGCGTTGGTGACCAGTTCGCTGACGACGAGTTCGGTGACGAAGGCCGTCTCGTCCAGGCCCCACGCGGTGAGCTGGTCGGTGGCGGCCTGCCGGGTGGCTGCCACCTCCGCGGGGTCGGGGGTGACGTCCCAGGTGGCGACCTGGTCGGCGCCCAGCGCCCGGGTCCGGGCCAGCAGCAGGGCCACATCGTCACTGGGCTCCTCCGGCAGTACGGCCTTCAGCACGGTGTCGCACAGCGCGTCCAGCGAGTCGGCGGGCACGGTCAGGGCCCGGCACAGCTCGTCGGTGGCGTGGTCGACGTCGCGGTCGCGGTCCTCGATGAGCCCGTCGGTGTAGAGGGCGACGACGGAGCCCTCGGGCAGCTGGAGCTCCGTCGCCTCGAACGGCAGCCCGCCCACACCCAGCGGCGGCCCCGCGCTCATGGGGATCAGCCGGGCCGATCCGTCGGGCAGCACCAGGGCGGGTGCGGGGTGCCCGGCGGCGGCCAGGTTCAGGCGGCGCGCGACGGGGTCGTAGACGGCGTAGAGGCAGGTCGCGCCCAGCTCGGCGACCTCGTCGCCCTCGTCGTCCGAGGCGAGGTGGGTGACCAGGTCGTCGAGGTGTGTGAGGAGCTCGTCCGGCGGGAGGTCCACGTCGGCCAGCGTGCGGACGGCCGTGACCAGTCGGCCCATGGTCGCCGTGGAGGGGATGCCGTGCCCCACGACATCCCCGACGACCAGTGCGACGCGGCTGCCGGACAGCGGGATCACGTCGAACCAGTCGCCGCCGATGCCGGCCGCCGAGCCGGAGGGCAGGTAGCGGTGGGCGACCTGGACGGCGGCCTGGCCGGGCAGGCCCCTGGGCAGCAGGCTGTGCTGGAGGGCGAGGGCGGTGGTGCGTTCGCGGGCGAAGCGGCGGGCGTTGTCGACGCACACCGCTGCGCGGCTGGCGAGTTCCTCGGCGAACACCGCGTCGTCGTCGGCGTAGTCGTCGGGCTGCGCCACCCGCACGGCCACGGCGACACCGAGCGTGGTGCCGCGGGCCCGCAGCGGTACGGCCATCATCGAATGGACGCCCTTGCGGTAGGGGCGGCCGTCGGGAGCGCGGGAATTGCGCTCGGCGACCCAGCGCATGAACGCCGGCTCCCCCGCCTGGCTGATGATGGCCCGGCCCTCCCGCATGGCCCGGGCGATCGGCGAGAACGAGGGGTAGACATCCACCTCTCCCAGGTGGACGGCCGCCTCCGGAGTGCCCTCGGTGACGGATCCGTGGGCGACCCGCCGCAGCGTGATCTCCTCGTCCGACACTGTCGGGGCCTCGTCCGCGCCGAGCACCCAGTCGAACAGGTCCACGCTCGCGAAGTCGGCGAACCGGGGCACCACGACCCCGATCAGCTCCTCGGCCGTGCGGACGACGTCCAGGGTGGTGCCGATCGCGGCGGCGGCCTCGTTCAGCAGGGCCAGCCGCTGCCGGGCCCAGTACTGCTCGGTGCTGTCGAAGGCGGCCAGGGCGGTCCCCACGAGCTCGCCGGCGGCGTCGCGCACCGGCCACATCTCGGTGACCCAGGCGTGCTCCCTGTTGAGGGCCGGCGCACCGGTGTAGCTCTCGTACCGCAGCGCCCGGCCGGTCTCGACGACGTGCCGCAGGTGCCAGTTGAAGCCGAGGCTGTGTTCCGCCTCCTCCACGGTCTCGGGGAAGGGCCGGCCGAGCAGCGTCTCCTCGGACACGCCCATCACGTGGCAGGCGGCGTCGTTGAGCCGGAGGTAGCGCTGGCTGGTGTCGAAGACGGACATCGACATGGACGCCTGCTGGAAGGCGCGGCCCGCGAGGGACGTCTCCCCGGGGCCGGGCGACGCGGCGGTGATCACATAGCCGCCCGCTTCCCCGTCCGGGCCGGTCACGGCGCAGGCTCTGACGCGGAGCCCGACGAGGTAGCCGTCGCGGTGGCGCACCATGACGGTGCCGGAGCGCGCGGACACCGCCTCGGGCGGCACGGTCTCGGCGAGCAGGTCCCGTGCGGCACGGCCCAGGACCTCATCGGCCGGGTAGCCGGTCAGCCGCCGGGCTCCCTCGCTCCACCCCGTCAGAATGCCGCGGGCGTCGATGATCGCAGCGGCGGAGGCGTCCTCCATATCATCCAGGATTATCCCTTTGCCGCCTCCTATCAACCGCGGTGCGGCATTCGTGACGTGTCAGGCCCGGTGGGCGCGCAGCGCGGCGAGCGCCCGGTCGGCGTGCGCGTTCATGCGCAGTTCGCTGCGTACGACGTCGAGGACGGTGCGGTCCTGCGCTATGACGAATGTGGTGCGCTTGGTGGGCGCCAGGGAAAAGCCGCGCTTCACCCCGAACCGCTCGCGGACCGCGCCGTCGGCGTCGGACAGCAGCGGCATACCGAGGCCGTGCCGGCCGGCGAACTCCTGCTGCCGCTCGACGTCGTCGCCGCTGATGCCGACGGGCCGGGCGCCGACGGCTGCGAACTCGGTGGCGAGGTCGCGGAAGTGGCAGGCCTGGGCGGTACAGCCGGGCGTCAGGGCGGCCGGGTAGAAGAAGAGCACGACCGGGCCCTCGGCGAGCAGCCCTGACAGGCTGCGGACGGTGCCGGTCTCGTCGGGCAGGGCGAAGTCCTCGACCTTGTCACCGGTCTCCACGCGCGCGGTCACGACCTGCCCTCCGCGGTGCGGGCGACGCCGCGGGCCCACAGCACCAGGGGCACCTGCAGGGGCAGGCGGGCGAAGGCGGCGGCCTTCTGCGGGGCGGGACGGTGGCGCCAGTCGGCGGCCATCTTGACGTTGGCGGGGAACACCCCGACGAAGAAGGCGGCCGTGGCCAGCGCGGCGGCCTTGCGCGTGCGCGGCAGTGCCAGGCCGGCGGCCAGCGCGAGCTCGGCGGCGCCGCTGGCATGGGTCCAGGCCCTCGGTGTGCCGGGCAGGCCGCGCGGGATGGTCGCGTCGAACGGGCGTGGGGTGGCGAAGTGGGCGACGCCCGCGGTGGCCAGGAGGCCGGCGAGCAGCAGGGGCGAGCGATCGGACCGGGGCACGGTTCCTCCTCTGAAAAGGCCTGCCGCGCATTATTACCGGACGGTAGTCGGGTCAGTTCACCGGGTCCGCCGAGTGCCCGTGATGTCTGCCCGGTGTGCAGCCGAAGGAGCGGCGGAACACGTCGATGAACGCGCTGGCGGAGGACCAGCCGCAGCGGTGCGCGACGGTCGTGACGGGCAGGCCGACCAGGTGCAGGTCGAGCCGGCCGTGGGCGCGGTGGGCGTGCACGGCGTCGGCGGGGACCCAGATGGCGCGGGTGCCGGGCGCGAACCAGGTCCCGGCGTCGGTGGTGACGGCGACGACTCCGCGCCGGCCCGCGCTGGGCCGGCTGCTGCTGTGCGGCCTGCGCGAGCCGGCGCCGCCGGGGGCGGCGGCGGCCGGGCGGGCGGATCCGCGCGATCCGGCCGGACGGTGACCCCTGGGTCGGGCGGTGCCGGCCGGCCCCCGGAGGTCAGGCGGTGCCGGCCGGGGCCGGGCGGGGTTCGCCGTTCTCGTCGGCGGAGTGGGCGAGGAAGTCGTCGACCATGCGGTGGAAGAGCGTCGCGAGCTGCCGCAGTTCCTCGGGGGACCAGTCCGAGAGGGCCATCTGCATGCCGCGGACGCCGGCCTCGCGGACCTTGGCGATGGCCTCGCCCCCTGCGGCGGTGAGTTCGATGCGCTGGGCGCGGCGGTCGTCCGGATCGGGGACGCGGGTGACGTACCCGGACTTCTGCAACTGCTGCACCGTGCGGGTGACGTGCGAGGCCTCCACCCCCAGCCGGGCGGCGAGCTCCCCCGGCCGCTGCGGCTCGGCCTCGGCGATCTGCCGTAGCAGCGCGACGGCGGCACGGTCGAGCGGCACGCCCGCCAGGACCATCAGCCGTTCGTGCCGGCGGGAGCGCGTGCTCAGGTAGGTGATGCGGGTGAGCGCACGCTCGATCTCGGTCACTTCCGGGGAGGGGGCGTCGGGAGGCGGGGGTGTGGGCATGAGCGCCACGGTACCATCTCGTTGCGTAACTCAACTAAATCGAGCGGTTCAGCCCGTTCGTCGAGCGGTTCACCCCGTTCAGGGGAAACAGCCGCACAACACGCGTGGCGGCCCGCCGGTTCGTCGACACCTCACCCGTGGACCTGCCGCTGATCCCGCCCATGCTCGCCACGTCCGGCACCCTGCCCTCGGCCGCGCAGGACGCGCGCTGGGCCTACGAGACCAAGCAGGACGGCCAGCGCGTGGTGGTCTATCTGCCCGGGGACGGCGGTGTGCTGCTGCGCGCCCGCTCCGGTGACGACATCACGGCCGCCTACCCCGAACTGCGGCCGCTGGGCACCGCCCTCGGCGCCACACCCGCCGTACTGGACGGCGAGATCATGGCCTTGGACGCCCAGGGCCGTGCCAGCTTCCAGTTGCTGCAGTCCCGGATGGGCCTGGCCCACGCCCCCGCCAGGGCCGCCCGGCGTGCGGCGCAGGTCCCGGTCCATCTCGTGCTGTTCGATCTGATGCACCTGCGGAACCGCTCCCTCCTGCGGCTCCCCTACGCGCGGCGCCGCGCGGCACTGGAGGACCTCGGCCTCACCGGACCCTCCTGGTCGACACCCCGCGCCCTCGTCGGCCACGGCACCGAGGCCCTGCGCGCCACGCAGGAGCACGGCCTGGAGGGGCTGGTCTGCAAGCGGCTCGACTCGGTGTACGAACCAGGGGTGCGCTCCCGGGCCTGGATCAAGATCCGCAACATGCGCACCGAGGACGTCCTGGTCGGCGGCTGGCAGCCGGGCAAGGGGCGGCTCACCGGCCTGCCCGGCGCGGTGCTGGTGGGGCAGCGCGCGACGGGACGGCTGCGTTACGTCGGCAGCGTGGGCACCGGCTGGAGCGAGGCCGAACGCACCGAACTGGCCGCGCTGCTGGGGGCCGCCGCGAGTGACGTCTGCCCCTTCGACCCCGCGCCGCGCGCTCCGGGCGCGCACTGGGTCGTGCCCCGCCTGGTCGGCGAGGTCCGCTACAGCACCCGCACCCGGGAGGGGTTGCTGCGGCAGCCGTCCTGGCTGCGGCTCCGGCCCGACCTCACGCCCGAGGAGGCCGCGGCCGACATCCCGGACGACATGGTCTGAAACGACGTGCGGCCCCAAGTATTGGGCTCCGATTCACGCTTCTGACCCTCCACCCCTCTTGGCATGGACGCGTTCAACCTGGAAGCTGAACCTCCCTTTCCCCCACAGCCGTTGGGCTGCGCCCGGACCAAGGAGGACGCAGTGTCGTCACGCCCGTTCGCCCACCGCAGGAGATGGCTCACCGGAGCAGCCGGTGCCGCCGCCCTCGTCCTGGCCTTCCCCGCCACGGCCTTCGCCGCCCCACCGTCGGCGCTGCCCGCCAACGCGGACGCGCTGGAGCAGACCTACCAGCCCGCCTACGACTACGACACCGACGGCTGCTACTCCACGCCCGCGATCGGCCCGGACGGCGCCGTGAACGGCGGGCTCAACCCGACCGGGGCCCTGAACGGCAACTGCCGGGACGCCTCGGACCTGGACAACACCAACGGCTACGCGCGCTCCAAGTGCAACAACGGCTGGTGCGCCATCCTGTACGCGCTCTACTTCGAGAAGGACCAGGCCGTGGCCGGCAGCGGCATCGGAGGCCACCGGCACGACTTCGAGCACGTCGCGGTGTTCGTACAGGACAACCAGGTCAAGTACGTGTCGGCGTCCAGCCACGGCGGGTTCACCGTGCACGCGGCGTCCGCGGTCCGCTTCGACGGCACGCACGCGAAGATCGTCTACCACAAGGACGGCGTCCGCACGCACTGCTTCCGCGCCGCCAACGCGAACGACGAACCGCCGGAGAACCACAAGCGCACCTGGCAGTACCCGGCGCTGGTCGGCTGGAACGGCTACCCGGCCGGGGTGCGTGAAAAGCTCACGTCGTTCGACTTCGGCAGCGCCAACTTCGGCCTGAAGGACGCCAACTTCGCCAACCACCTCGCGTCGGCCAAGCCCTCCGGCATCCCCTTCGACCCGTACGCCTGACGCCGTCGGGTCCGGCCGCGTGCGGTCCAGGTGGGCGCGGCCGGAACTCGATGCGGAGCAGCCGGCGGTCCCGGCGGCACGGATCGGCCCGTCGTGGCCTCCCCGGGCCGCGCCGTGCCCGTCGGCTGCGGCGTTCTGCCCCGTGGTGAGCACAGGAGAGCCCCCTGCCGGGCACCGCGGTCGGGCGACAGACGCGATGCTTCCTCGGACGTCCGACGGCCGGCCGAGCCGGCCTCAGGCCCCAGACCCCAGACCCTGTTTCATCCCACCCGTCCGACCCGCCCGCGTCCGCGGACATCCCCGCCATGTACGCCACCGCCGAGCCGGTCGCGGCTGTCCCCGCGCCCGGTGCGCCGCGCAGGCGGTGCGGGAACGGGCCCTCACGCACGGTGACGGGCACGTCGTGCAGCTCACCGGCACCACCCTCGAGGTCGGAGACGAGCGGGGCCCTCGCCGCGGCCCTGCGGGCGGTGGAACCGCGCGAACCGCTCCTCCCGAACTGACGCCCGATCCCCGGCGGTCGGAGGACGTCCCGGCCGAACGCCCCCGCCGAAGGGTCTATCGTGTCCGCATGTCCGTCCCCGAACTGATTCGCATCGTCTCCCGTGACTCCCCCATGGCGCTCGCCCAAGTGGAGCGCGTCAGGGTTGAGTTGGCCGCCGCCCATCCCGGAGTGCGCACCGAGGTCGTGCCGGTGAAGACCACCGGCGACAAGTGGATGGGCGATCTGTCCCAGGTCGAGGGCAAGGGCGCGTTCACCAAGGAGGTCGACGCGGCGCTACTGGCGGGCGAGGCCGACCTCGCCGTGCACTGCGTGAAGGACGTGCCCGCCGACCGGCCGCTCCCGGCGGGCACGGTGTTCGCCGCGTTCCTCAAGCGGGACGACATCCGCGACGCCCTGATCCACCCGGGCGGGCTCACCCTCGACGAGCTGCCGGCCGGTACGCGGATCGGCACCTCCTCGGTGCGCCGCGTCGCGCAACTGGCCGCCACGCACCCCCACCTGGAGTGCGTGCCGTTCCGCGGCAACGCCAACAAGCGACTGGCGAAGCTGGCCGCCGGCGAGGCGGACGCCCTGCTGCTCGCGGTCTCCGGCCTGGAGCGCATCGGCCGCGAGGACGTGATCAGCGAGATCCTCTCGACCGAGACGATGATGCCGCCCATCGGAGCGGGCGTGCTGGCGCTGCAGTGCCGCGAGACAGACGCCGCGCTGATCGACGCGGTGAGCGGTCTCGGTGACCCGGACACCTACCGGGAGACCACCGCCGAGCGCATGTTCCTGCATGTGCTGCAGGGGCACTGCAACAGCCCCATCGCCGGGTTCGCGCGGGTGGACCGCAGCGGCGAACTGTCCCTGCGGGCCTGTGTGTTCACCCCGGACGGCAAGACCCGGCTCAACGCCCACGAGTGGGCGGGCCGGCTCGACCCCGCCACGCTCGGTACCTCGGTCGCCGTGACCCTGCTGCGCCAGGGCGCCCGCGAGATCATCGACGGCATCCCGCACTGATTCGCGCGGGCGCCCTGACACGGGATCAGGCGGTGCCTTCCTCCGCCTGATCCCGCAGGAAGACGCTCACCTGGTGCGCCAGGCTGTCCCGCACCGGACCCTGCTGGGCCCCGGCAGCGCCCTCGTGCACCCCGATGCCGCCCGCCCACAGGCGCCGGTCGGTCCACTCCTCCTCGACGCGCAACTGCACCTGGACGTCGACGAGACCCAGGGAAGCCTCGGCGCCGGCCGCGTACAACACGGCGGTGGCGCGGCGCAGCGGGTAGACGTCGAAGCCCTCGATGAACTGCGAGTTGCGCCAGTCGATGAAGGCGCTCTCGCCGTCCGGGCCGAGCCGGACGTCGATCTGGCCGTCCTCCAGGTGAACGCCGAGATGGCGGCTGCCGCGGTTCTCGACCGTCACCCGGAGGCAGAAGTACGTCAGCCCCTCGGCGGCGTCGTCCCGGCCGCGGGGCGGCTCGGCCGGTTCCAGACGGTGGACGCGGACGCGCAGACCGGCATGCTCGTCGTACTCCTGCCAGTCCCCGACCACGTTCGGCTCGTACACGCTGCACCTCTCGACCTCTGGAAGCTGCTTCCTATCTGTGGTCTCAGCGCACTGTCAAATGAGCAGAATGCGCTGTGGCCAGGCAGTTCATCCTTTTTGATCGGTGATCAAGCCCTGCCCAGCGGTTATCCGGAACCAAAGGGAGAAAGCGCTTGCCCCGGCGTGCCGCACATCACTTCCACGAGTGAAGATCAACGGGCCAGGCGGCCCAGCAGGGCCGAGGCGGCGGTGACGCCGAGCGCGGCGGCGATGAACAGCACCGCGAAGTCGGACGCCAGATGGTGGGGTGTGCCGAGGAGGAGTCCGCGCAGGGCGTCCACCTCGTAGCTGAGCGGGTTGGCCGTGCTGACGCTCTGCAGCCAGCCCGGCATCACGGACACCGGGTACAGGGCGTTGGAGCCGAAGAACAGCGGCATCGTGATCGCCTGCCCGATCCCCATCAGGCGGTCGCGGCTGAGGACGATGCCGGCGATGGTCATCGACAGGCAGGAGAAGAAGGCCGAGCCGAGGACGACGATCGCCGCGACGGCGAGCAGCTTGAGCGGGTTCCAGGTCAGGGCCACGCCGAGCAGGGCGGCGATGAGAAGCACGACGACGGCCTGGACGAGCGACTTCACCCCGGCCGCGAACGCCTTGCCGGTGATCAGCGCCGACCGTGGGGTCGGGGTGACGAGGAGCTTGTTGAGGACACCGGCATCGCGTTCCCAGATGATCTGGATGCCGTAGAAGATGGCGATGAACATCGCGGACTGGGCGATGATGCCGGGCGCCAGGTAGTCGACGTACGGTATGCCGCCGGTGGGGATCGCCTTGATGCGGGTGAAGGTCTGACCGAAGATCAGCAGCCAGAGAGCCGGCTGGATCGCGCGGGTGTAGAGCTCGGTGCGGTCGTGGCGCAGCTTCTGCAGTTCGACCGCGCACATCGCGCCGACGCGGGCGGGCAGCAGCCGCCAGCCGGCCCGGGGCGGCGGGGGTTTCAGCAGCAGGTCGATGCCGTGGCCACGGGCGGGGTCAGCCGACACGGCGCGCGGTGCGGCGGGTGCTTCGGACATCGCGGAAATCTCCTGCCTCGTCGTCGAGACCGCTGCCGGCGACGTCCCGGAAGACGTCCTCCAGTGTGGGCGGCGCGTCCTGGGCCGTGCCCGCGGCGCTGCGCCGGGCGCCGAGTCCTGACCTGAGCTCGGCCGGGGTGCCGAGGGCCCGGATCCGGCCGCGGTGCATCAGGGCGACCCGGTCGCAGTACTGGTCGGCCTCGTCCATGTAGTGGGTGGTCACGAGCACGGTCATGCCGGTGGCTTCGCGGACGGCGCCGATGTGCTCCCACACGCCGGTGCGGGCGATCGGGTCGAGGCCGATGGTCGGCTCGTCGAGGATCAGCAGACGAGGGGCGCTGACCAGGGCCTGGGCGAGTTCGAGCCGGCGGACCATGCCGCCGGAGTACGTGGCGGCCAGCCGGTCGGCGGCGTCGGCGAGGCCGACCGCGCCCAGGGCCTGGGTGACCCGCGCGGCGCGTTCCGCGCGGGGCACGTCGAAGACCCGGGCGAACAGGGCTACGTTCTCCCGCCCGGTGAGTCCGGCGTCCGCGGACAGTTGCTGCGGGACGTAGCCGAGCAGGCGGCGTACGGCCATGCGGTCCCCGGCGGCGTCGTGACCGAAGACGCCGACCATGCCGGCGGGCACGGGCAGCAGAGTGGTGATGCAGCGGATCGCGGTGGTCTTGCCCGCGCCGTTGGGCCCGAGCAGTCCGAAGACCTCGCCCTGACGGACGGTGAGGTCGAGTTCGTCCACGGCGTTGTGGTCGCCGAAGGCGTAGGTGAGCCCGGTGCAGGCGACGGCGTCGGCCCCGGGCGGGGCCGTGTCCCGCGTCATGATTCCTCGGCCTCCTCGTGCAGGGTGTCGGCCAGCTTGCGCAGGGCCGGGACCGCCGCCTGCAGCGCCCGGCGGTCCGGCTCGTCGAGGCGCGCCACATGGCGGCGTACGAGTTCGGCCCGGCGCCGGCGCCAGTCGCGCAGCCGCGTCTCGGCGGCCGGGGTGGGCAGCAGCCGGGCGGCCCGCCGGTCGGCCGGGTCGGTCTCGCGGACCAGGTGGCCCGCCTCCGCCAGCTGGTTGACGAGGGTGGACACCGAGTTGGCCGCCAGACCCAGCTCCCTGGCCGCGTCGGAGATGCCGACGCCGGGCCGCACCACGACCAGACGCAGCAGCTCCACCTCGGCGCCGCGCAGCCGCGGGTCGGGCGTCTGCCTGCGCAGGCGCCGCCGGATCAGGCGCTGGGCACCGACCAGCGCGTCGGCCAGCTCTTCGGGGAAGGTCTCCGGCTTCATGCCGCCGAGATTAGGTCTGTAGCAGAGCTAATCGGTCCAAGCAGAGGTCAAGGTAGGTCAAGAGAGGTCAAGGAGGTCGAGGAAGGCTCCGGGAGCGGCGGCGGATCCGATCGGCGGTCAACTGGGGGCGCCCGCGACCCACGATTGCCGTATCGTCTTAATTGTTTCGGTATGTCCCTGCCTGGGGATGGGCAGGGAAGTGCTTCGGACAGGAGGCACGTCCGTGGGAGCCGGCCGACCGGGCCCCCGGTGCTCTCCGTGAGGCCCGAGTCCGCACCTCCCACGGTGTCTGTCCATTCAGCACCTGCTCAGGGAGGTGCGCACCATGCGTATCGCCGGCAGCACCCGCCCGCACCCTCACGACGACGCACCCGACACCGCCGCGGCGTTCGCGCGGCTCGCGCGACTGCCCGAGGGGCCCGAACGCAAGGCCCTGCGCGACGAGCTGGTCGAGGCCTGGCTGCCCATGGCCGAGCGGATCGCCGTCCGCTTCCGGGGCCGTGGCGAGGTCTTGGAGGATCTGTACCAGGTGGCGGCTCTCGGCCTCGTGAAGGCGGTCGACCACTACGACCCGGCCCGCGGCAACGCCTTCGAGGCGTACGCGGTGCCGACGGTCACCGGCGAGATCAAGCGCCACTTCCGTGACCACATGTGGACGCTGCACGTGCCGCGCCGGGTCCAGGACCTGCGCAACCGGGTCCGGCACGCCGCGAAGGAACTGTCGCAGACCACCCCGGGCCGCTCCCCCACGGTCGCCGAGATCGCCGAGTACGCCCAGCTCACCGAGGGCGAGGTACGCACCGGCATGGAGGCTCTGGAGTGCTTCTCCGCGCTGTCGCTGGAGGCGGAGATGCCCGGGACCGACGGCTACGCCCTCGGGGACGCGATCGGCGGGCCCGACCCGGCCTTCGACACCGTCGTCGACCGGGTGGCCGTCAGGCCCTGCCTGGAGGCGCTGCCGGAGCGCGAGCGGATCATCCTCTATCTGCGGTTCTTCAAGGGCATGACGCAGAGCCGGATCGCCGAGCAGCTCGGCATCTCGCAGATGCACGTCTCACGGCTGCTCAGCAGCTGCTTCGCCCATCTGCGTGAGGAACTGATGGCGGAGACCCACTGAAACGAGGCGCGGTTCCGGCTGCCGCCGGGGGTCATGCCTCCGGCGGCGATCCGGGGATCTGCGTCGGCCCGGCCCGGTCGAGGGCGTCCTCCAGTGCGGACCGGATCTCCTCGGGCATCACGCCCGTCCGTCCCCAGACGAGGATCAGCTCCGCGACGCTGCGCAGCTTGATGTTGGTGTGCTGGGAGACCTCCTTCAGCACGGCCCACCCCTGGTCGGGGGAGATCCGGCCGAGCACCACGACCATCCCGATCGCCTGGTCCACGACCGCGTGGGAGACGACCGCCTCCTTCAGCTGCTGGACCTCTTCCTGCAAGGCGAAGATCCGGTTCGAGCCCCCGTCCGTGGACATGGTCACCTCCGGGTCCGGTGCGCCGCTGTAGCCAAGGTCCCACCGGGTGCTTGAGTACACAGACGCAGTGTCCGACCCCTCCATCGTCGTCACTCGGGCCGCCCGGTGCCACCGGGGCGGACCAGGCCGGACGCCGTTTCGGCGCCCCCGCCGGGGTACTCGGCAGGCGCCCACAGCGGTTCCGGTTGGACACTGGTGTCATTCCTCCGGTGGCTTCCAGGCCGACGAGATCAGGACGCGACTGCCATGAACCACGACATGCCCACCTCCTCCTCCACTAAGGACGTCGTCTCATCACACTCCGTGTTCGGCGCGCCCTGCTGGGTGAGTCTGACCAGTCGGGACGTCAAGGCGACCGAGGAGTTCTACGGGGCCGTGCTGGGCTGGCAGTGGCGGCCGGCCAAGCTGGGCGACCGGTTCCGGATCGCGCTGGCGGACGGCTCGCCGGTGGCCGGGATCGCGGGGGTGGCCGCCATGTGGCAGATGGCGGTGGCGTGGACGCCGTACTTCGCGGTGCGCAGCGCGGACGATGCGGCCGCGCGGGTGCAGGAGCGCATGGGCACGGTCGCCGTCGGGCCGATCTCGCTGCCGCCGGGCCGGGCGGCGCTGCTGGCGGACCGGGACGGGGCGACCTTCGGCATCTGGGAGGGGGACCTCTTCACCGACTGGGAGACCTGGCGCAACGCCCAGCCGGCCTTCATCACACTCCACACCCGTGACGCCTTCGACGCGGCGATCTTCTACGGCGAGGTCCTCGACTGGGCCTCCCAGCGCCCCGGCTGCTGCGAGGTCCACTACGAGGGCGGCGAGGTCGTACTGCGCAGTCGGGGGGACGTGGTGGCACGGATCGAGTCGGGCGCCCTGGAGGCGGCCCCCGACCCCGCGATCCGCCCGCACTGGCAGGTCCACTTCTCCGTCGACGACGTGGATGCCTGCGCCCGTGCCGCGGAACTCCACGGCGGCAGTGTGCTGTCCAAGGGGAACCGTGAGGCGGTGCTGCGGGACCACGACGGCGCGCAGTTCACCGTGACCGCGCGCCGCGACCGCTGACCCGCCTACTCCTTCTCGCGGGACGCCCGTGACGGCCGGGACAGCAGGACCAGGCTGCGGGCCCCGACGGTCAGACCCGCGCCCGCCTTGTACTCCGACTCGTCGGGCGTGCCCTCCGGGTCGGCCGTGTCGATGAGTGCCGTCCAGCGTTCGCCGTAGGAGGCGTTCGGCAGGCGGAAGCCGACCGGCTCCCAGTGGCTGTTGAGGAGCAGCAGGAACGAGTCGTCGACGACCGGGCGGCCCCACGGGTCGGGTTCGGCGATGGCGTCGCCGTTGAGGAACACGCCGACGGAGTGCGCGTCGCCGCGCTGCCAGTCGTCGTCGGTCATCTCGCGGGCGTCCGGCGCCAGCCACACCAGGTCGGGCAGCGGCTGGTCCGCCCGGGTCAGG
This sequence comes from Streptomyces sp. NPDC012474, assembly GCF_042955185.1. NCBI lineage: Bacteria > Bacillati > Actinomycetota > Actinomycetes > Kitasatosporales > Streptomycetaceae > Streptomyces > Streptomyces sp. NPDC012474. The sequence continues at coordinate 3,665 of NZ_JBIBEP010000018.1, read as the reverse complement.
GTCTCGCCGAGGAAGAAGCGGCGCCGGCGCAGCACGGGGTGCCCGGTGCGCAGCCGGATGACGTACCGGGTGAACTCCAGCAGGTCGCGCTGCTCCTCGGTGAGGCGCCAGTCGATCCAGGAGATGTCGTTGTCCTGGCAGTAGGCGTTGTTGTTGCCGCCCTGGGTGCGCCCGAGTTCGTCGCCGTGGGAGAGCATCGGGATGCCCTGGGACAGCAGCAGCGTGGCGAGGAAGTTGCGCTGCTGGCGGGTGCGCAGCTCCAGCACCGCCGGGTCGCGGCTCTCGCCCTCGGCGCCGCAGTTCCAGGACCGGTTGGTGCTCTCGCCGTCCTGGTTGCCCTCGCCGTTGTCCTCGTTGTGCTTGTCGTTGTACGAGACGAGGTCGCGGAGGGTGAAGCCGTCGTGGGCGGTGACGAAGTTGACGCTGGCCCGGGGCCGGCGCCTGCTGTGCTGGTACAGGTCGGAAGAGCCCGTGAGCCGGGAGGCGAGTTCGCCGAGCGTGTGGTCCTCGCCGCGCCAGAAGTCACGGACCGCGTCGCGGTACATGCCGTTCCACTCCGACCACAGCGGTGGGAAGTTGCCCACCTGGTAGCCGCCCTCGCCGACGTCCCACGGCTCGGCGATGAGCTTGACGCGGCTGATCACCGGGTCCTGCTGGATGAGGTCGAAGAACGCCGACAGCCGGTCCACCTCGTGAAACTGCCGGGCGAGCGTCGCCGCGAGGTCGAAGCGGAAGCCGTCGACGTGCATCTCGGTCACCCAGTACCGCAGCGAGTCCATGATCAGCTGGAGGACGTAAGGGTGCCGCATCAGCAGGCTGTTGCCGGTGCCGGTGGTGTCGTAGTAGTGCTCCCAGTCGCCGTCGACCAGGCGGTAGTACGAGGAGTTGTCGATCCCGCGGAAGGAGAGGGTGGGGCCCATCTCGTTGCCCTCGGCGGTGTGGTTGTAGACCACGTCGAGGATCACTTCGAGTCCCGCCGCGTGCAGGGTCTTCACCATCTGCTTGAACTCGGCGACCTGCCCCCCGCGGGTGTCGTGGGCGGCGTAGCCGTTGTGGGGCGCGAAGAAGCCGATGGTGTTGTAGCCCCAGTAGTTGGCCAGGCCCCGGTCGTGCAGCACCCCGTCGTGGACGAACTGGTGGACCGGCATGAGCTCCACGGCCGTGACGCCGAGGGAGGTCAGATGCTCGACGGCCGCGGGGTGCGCCAGCCCGGCGTAGGTGCCCCGCAGCTCCTTGGGCACCTCGGGATGGGTGCGGGTCATGCCCTTGACGTGTGCCTCGTAGATCACCGTGTCGGCGTAGGGCCGGCAGGGCCGGGCGTCGTCGCCCCAGTCGAAGGCCGGGTCGGTCACCACGCCGAGCATGGTGTGCCCGGCGCTGTCGGCGGGGTCGGGGCCGTCCGGGTTGCGCTCGTAGAGGGAGGGGTGGTTGTCGATCTGCCCCTCCACCGCACGGGCGTACGGGTCGAGCAGCAGTTTCGCCGGGTTGCAGCGATGCCCGGCGGCCGGGGCCCACGGCCCGTGCACCCGGTAGCCGTAGCGCTGGCCGGGGCCGACGCCGTGGAGATAGCCGTGCCAGACGAAGCCGTCGACCTCGGTCAGCGGCACCCGGGTGTGGGTGCCGTCGTCGTCGACGAGGACCAGCTCGACACGTTCGGCGACCTCGCTGAAGAGGGCGAAGTTGGTGCCCTCCCCGTCGAAGTCCGCCCCCAGCGGGTAGGGGCGCCCGCTCCATGCGGGCGCCCCTTTCCGGGTCTGCGGGCGGGTCACCGGGCGTCCTCCAGGACCTCGTCCGGGGTGACGGCCGAGGCGGCCAGCTGCGTGACCGGCACCTCTCGGGGCACGTCGAGGCCCTCGCTCTCCCGCGGCGCGGGCGCGGTCGGGACCAGGGGGACCCGTTCGCCGGCGCGGGCGCGCTGCGAGAACCAGATGACCTTGCTGCCGGTCTCGGTCGCGCAGCAGCCCCAGCCGTCACTCATGGCCGCGAGGTGCTCCAGGCAGCCTCGCAGCTCCTGGTCCGGGCGCAGGGCGCGGTCGTTGTCCCCGATGGCGGTGATCAGGTGCTGCCGGTTCCACCACATCTCGATCGACGTGTTCTTGTCCGTGGCGTGTTCGTCGATGGCCTTGAGCAGCATCTCGGCACCGCCGCAGACGGGCTGGACCAGGTTGTCCAGGTCCCAGAACTTCAGGTGAGCGGCCAGAATGCGGCTGACCTGTCCCACCCGTTCCGGGCTGACTTCCACGTCGAGGTGGTAGTAGCAGGGCACTGCGGTCTTCATCGGTCGGCTCCTCACCGCGAAGCTCAGCTCCTTCTCGCTCCCGCGGTCCTGCGGGACGAGCCCCGAACACGGAACGTGAGCGCCTATCGCTTCTGAGTCACCCTCAGCGTGAGGGTGCTAGCCCGTTCGTGCAACACGAGCGCACGGCTGAGGCGGAGGAGTGCACAAGTGAGCGGGCAGAGGCAGGTCCGGACGGCCCAGCAGAGACCTCACTGGTTGAAGCTCCAACAAGACGCTGTGTCGCCTCACGTGCACCATGTGTGAAGAACTCGATCGCCGTTACGGGTCCGTGCCGCTGTGCGCACGGCCGCCGTCCGACCGTCGGGAGTCCGTGCCCCTCGAGCCCGAAAGGTGATCGGCGCCATGCTGCTACCCGCCAAAGCCGAAGTCGCCCGGCAGTTGCGGCGTTACCGGGCCTGGGAACGCGTGATGCTCGCGGCACCGAACGACCGCACGGTGCGGACCACCTTCGAGGACTCCGGCTACACGCTCTGCGTGCTGATGGGCAAGCGCTGCGCGCGGGAGGCGGCGGACGCGGCCGAGCGGTACCTGCGCACCAACCACGTCACCTATCTGCAGGAACAGCAGATCACCTGCCTGCAGGAGCAGCACGTCACCTGTGCGCAGGAACCGGCCGAACGGCCCCGCCCGGCCGCGGCGGTCAGACGAAGACCGCCGGCGGCGGAGCGCAGATCCCCCGCTTCCGAGCGGAGATCCACAGCGGGAAGGTGACGCCCTTCCCGCACATCCAGTCCCTGAACCGGGCCCGCGCGGCCCGGCTTTCGAGCACGGTGGAGGTGAGGACCATGACGAGGACCCGGGCCATCGGCCGCATCCCGGTGAGGGACGTCCGCCCGGCCGTGGAGGGCGGCAACCGGCCGGCGAAGGCGGTCGTGGGTGAGACGTTCGAGGTCACCGCCACCGTGTTCCGGGAGGGGCACGACACGGTGGCCGCCCAGGTCGTCCTGAAGGACCCCGAGGGCCGGCCCGGCCCGTGGACGCCGATGCGCGAGCTCGCCCCCGGCAGCGACCGCTGGGGCGCCGAGGTCACCGCGGACGCCGTCGGCCGCTGGTCCTACCGGGTGGAGGCCTGGAGCGATCCGGTGGCCACCTGGCGCCGCACGGCGGGCATAAAGATCCCGGCGGGCATCGATCCGGGGCTGGTCCTGGAAGAGGGCGCGGAACTGTACGAGCGGGCAGCGGCCGGCGTGCCGAAGGAAGCCGGCCGCTATGTGCTGCTCGCCGCGGCGAAGACCCTGCGCGACGACTCGCTGCCCACCGCGGACCGGTTCGCGGGGGCGTTGACGCCGGAGGTGGAGGAGGTCCTGGCGCGGCATCCGCTGCGGGATCTGGTCACCAGCAGCGAGCCGCTGCCGCTGCTGGTGGA
>NZ_JBIBEP010000017.1:0-212967 GCF_042955185.1 Streptomyces sp. NPDC012474 | reverse complement strand
CAGCGCCGTCTGGGCGCCGTTCTGCAGGGTGCGGACGCTCTCGCGGTTGAGCTTGTCGTAGGTCCAGCCCGTGCTGCCGGAGGCGTCCGTGCGGGATCTGACGTTGCCGTCGCCGTCGTAGGAGTAGGTGACCGTGGCGTTGGTCGAGGACACCTTCGTCACGCGGTCGCGGTTGTCGTACACGTAGACCGTCTTGATACCGCGCCCGTCGGTGACGGTCTCCACCCGGCCCAGCGCGTCGTACGTGTAGGTCGTCTTGCCCAGCGGCGCCGGCGGAGTGACGGTCTTGAGGTTGCCCTTGGCGTCGTACGTGAACGAGGTGACCTTGCCGCCCGCGTCCTTGGCGGTGCAGCGCTGGCCCTCGAAGCCGCCGCAGGTCGGGGTGTCCTTGTTGTACGTGTACTCGCGCGTTCCGCCTGCGGTACCGGTCGTCGTCACCGACATCGTGTTGCCGTTGGTGTCGTACTTGAAGGTGTCCTTGCGGCCGTCCGCAGTGGTGAAATCGTTCGGCAGATCCGTGCCTGCGACCGTTTGGTAAGCCGTCACGGACGCCGTCGCGCCGAGCGGGAGCTTCTGGGAGATGGCGTTGTTGCGGCCGTCCCAGCCGTAAGTGGTGGTGTTGCCGCCGGTGCCGTCCATGCCCGTGCCCATCGCATCGATCGCGGTCTGCAGGAGACGGTTCGTGTACTTCGCGTGGCGTGAGTGGTCCAGCGGGTCGGTGACCTTGGTGACCTCGCCGTCCGCGTTGTGCACGTACTTGGTGGCGTCGCCGTCGGGATCGGTCACCGTCGTGGTGCCCGCGTCGGAGGGGGTGTCGGCCGTGTAGTCGTAGCGCCAGGTCGGACCGATGTGGCCGTTGCCGGTCACCTCGGTGGCGCGCTGCATGGACCTGACGCGGTTGTGGGCGTCGTAGGTGAACAGCGTGATGGTGCCCTCGGGCGTGGTCACCTTCGTCAGGCGGCGAGAGGAGTCGTACGCGTAGGCGGTGGCCTTGCCGTCGGTGTCGGTGACCTTCGCCAGGTTGCCCGCCGGGTCAAGGTCGAACACGGCCGTGCGGCCCGTGTGGTCCTTGGCCTGCCACTGGCTGGGGTCCGTCTTCACCAGGTCGATCCACCCGCCCGAGCGGGTCTCGGTCAGCTTGAAGCCCTTGTGCTCGCTGCCCTCGTCGTGCTGGTCGACGGTGATCACACCGTCGTTCTTGTCCGTGACCTTCGTCAGGGTGCCGTGCTCGTCGTAGGTGTCCTTCGTGCCCGACTTGCGGTCGGTCAGGGTGTAGATGCCGTCCGCGTTCCTCTTCAGATCCTTGGAGTAGCCCGTCGGCGTGGTGTAGCCGCCCGTGGACGTCTCCTTGAACCGCAGCGTGTCGCCCGTGGCGTCGTAGACGACCACCTCACCGTCGCCGGCCTGGAGATAGCGCTCGTAGGCCTGCCACCAGCGCTGCGACACCTTCCCCCACGGCGCCTCGAGGGAGTTGTACGTGCGGGTGAGCTGAATTTTCTGGCCGACACCGGCGATGTCGAAGTCCGTCGCGGCGAGCATCAGGTTGCCGTTGGAGACGTTCACCCGCGCCACCAGCGCATCGTTCAGGCGCGTATCGATGATGCGGTGCCAGGGCACCTCGCCCTGCCCCTCCGGGGTGAAGGGCGTGGCCTCGGCAGCGGCCGCCGGGCGGGCCACGGATCCCTTGGCCTTCCCGCCGGTGGCACGAGCCTTCTGCACCGCCCGCCAGGCCGCGACTTCGGCGGACGGCTCGGCCTCAGCCTGAGAGTCCGGCGCTTTGACCGAGCCGGCCGGCGTCGCGGGAGCCTCCACCTTGGTCGGTCTCGTCCAGGGACTCTCCGGCTCCGGCAGCTCCGGCTTCGGGATAGCCGCCAGACCGGGTGCTGCGGCGATCACCACGGCGGCCGTGGTGATCGCCGCAACGAGAGCGGTTCTGTGTGTTCTCCGGGCACGCCGAAACGACGTGCTTCCAGCACGTGAATGCATCAGCTTCCCCCCACAGGAAGTCAGACAGACAGTCAGAACTGGTGACCCACACGGTCACCTCAGCCCCACAACCTGTCACAAGAAGCACACAAACCGTCCGGCCGTGCCCCGCAACACCCGCCTCATGCGGGCCGGAATCAGCCCGACCACTTCCACTGGGCGAACGTGGACACATCCGAGTAACCCGCCAGCCCTGAAGGGGGGAATTGTCTGTTCCGTTATCGATTTCTGGGGTCACACTGACCGAAATCCTTCGACTAGGCCTCAATCGGTACATCGCGCACGGCTAGCGATCACTTTTCGGCCAGGTTCAGACCTGGCAGTAATAGACACAGTGAGCGCTTACCAGCCCTTGAACGCGAAACCACACCGGCACGACTTGTCTCAGAGCAAGCGACCGGTACACAGGACCGGTGTGGCCACAGCTTCACTCCATGCACACTTACGCCGTCCGGCACATTCCGCCACTGCCCACGCCCTGCGAAGGACTCCCCCGCGATGAGTGAACCCGGCAGAGTTCTGCCCTCTTGCCGCACCCGCCGCACATCCGACCGGCCTGCCCGTGGCGTCCAGTACACCGGCCGACTCCTGTGCTGGAGCCTCGCCACCGGGATGGCCACCTCGAGCCCGGCCCGATCAACACCCCGTTCGGGGACCACAGCGTGCAGGGCGACACACTGTTGCCGCTCTACGCGTCAGGACGGCGCAACTTCGACGAAGTGCTGGCCAAGAACCTCAGCGGCGGCGACGATCCCGCCACCGTGGCCAAGGTGATCCTCGCGGCGGCCACTGACAAGAACCCGAAACTGCGGCGCACCGCCGGCTCGACGGCCGCCGGCATCAGCGCGTTCCATCGCGTCCTTCCGGCCCGGATCTTCGACCGTATCGTTCGCAAGTTCAACCGGATGCCGAACTGACGCTGCCTTTCAGACAACCGCTGATGTACCCAGGAGAGTCATGCAGCGGCACCAGGACACGGTCCGGCGCGGTGCATAGAGCACCCGGCGTTTCGGGAAGGCGAAGAGGAACGGCGTCATCGCGCTGACGGTCGCCGCTACTGCGGCCGTCCTGGCCCCGGCGTCCGTCCCGGTCGCCGGCGGAGCGTCCGCCCCGTGGCTGACCGACACCGCTCTCGCACCGGTGCCCACCGAAGTCCTGCCGATCGGCGCCAACGGGCTCCGGTTCCACAACGGCGCCCTGTGGGCCACCAGCTTCGACAAGGGAACACCGCTGCGGATCCCGGTCACCGCCGCTGGCACGCCCGGCCCGGTCCGCCTGGTCACCGGCGGCCTGCCCAACATCGACGACACCAACTTCCTCACCCCCGCTCCGACATCGTCGTCTTCGCGGCACAGAACGGCTCCTTCTCGAACAACGGCCCGGACCGGGTCGTTGTCATCTACCCCGACGGCACCATCAAGCCCTCCTGACCAGCGCGGGCGGACTCGCCTCTCCCTCCGGGACGGCAGGAAACCCACGATCATGCCCAGCACGGGAGATCGTCCGACCGCCTTGAAGACCAGGGCTGCCAGCGGGATGAGAATGACGTACGCGCTGTAGGAGAGGAACTTCGACAGCGCGCCGGCGAGGCAGACCGCGAACACGGCGTAGCCGGGGCTCACCCGGCCCAGGGCATGCCGGGCCAGGGACTCGAGCATGCCGGAGCGGTCGGCGACGGCGAGGCCGAGCATGATGATGATCATGGTGCCCAGCGGGCCGAAGGTCAGGAATGACTCCTCGACCCCCAGGAGCAGCTCGCGTATCGCGAGCGGCCGAGGTGGTGTCCCCGCCGCCGGAGCGGCCGGCTGCTCCTGGCGTTGAGGCCGGCAGTCCGGCGGGGGCCGTCCCCAGGTCGGCGGGACCCCGCCCTCAGAGGTCCAGGATGACGGGGGACGGCAGGGTGGGGTCGGTGGAGGCCCTGACCACCAGCTCGGGAGGCAGCCGTTCGGACTTCACCTGCTCGCCGTCAAGACGTCGGACGAGCAGTTCGACGGCGAGGCTTCCCATCTCGTGCATGGGGGAACGTACGGTGGTCAGCGGGATGGGCAACTCCCGCGCCAGCGGCGTGTCGTTGAAGCCCGCCACCGCCACGTCCATGCCGGGGCGCAGACCGTGGTCGCGCAGGGTGCCCAGGAACCCGATCGCGGCGAAGTCATTGACGGCGAAGATCGCCATCGGCCGCACCCGTCCGCGCAGGAGTCGCTCGGCAGCCAGGCGGCCCCCCGCGGCGTCGAAGGCGGAGCGCACGATCCTGGAGGCGGGGAGCCGGATTCCCGCCTCCAGGTAGCGGTCACGGAATCCGGCCGCCCGCTCGATTCCGGTGCTGGCGTACGGGCGCGCGTGGTTGGCCCTGGGGGCGAAGAGTGCGGTCGATGGCGTGACAGATGACGTGCTCCGTTCGTTGATCTGACGGATCGGCGTTGGTGTGTATGTCCTCCTGCCTGCACGCCTCTCTATGTGAGCGAGGGAAGCCCGTGCGTTCTTGGCGGCGGTGTCTGGATGCGGCGGGAGTGGAAGGGCGGCGGCTGCGAGCCGACTACGGTCACGTAGCGCGGTTCCTCATGCGTAGTGATCCGGCGGCTTACGCCGCTGCTCGGGTTCTGGCGCCGGCGGCATCCCAGCCGCATCTGCTCGCCGGTTTCGCGTTCGCGTCCTTCACCGACGATGTGTGTGATTCGGGCGCCCTCGAGGAGCGCAGGCGACGCTTCGACCGGTGGGTGAGCCTGGTGCGGACCGGGTTGGACACCGGCCGGGTGGAGCACCCGCTGCTCCGGGCCTTCCTGCACACTTCCGCAGAGTGTGGCCTGCCGCGGCGCTGGGTTGAGTCCTACCTGGAGGGTACGCAGATCGATCTGGGCTTCCCGGGCTTCGTCAACGAATCCGACTACCAGGCATACATCGATCAGCTCACCTGGCCGTTCGCCATGCTCACCACCGGCCTGGTGCAGCCAGGTGGTGGTGACGAGCAGTTCGCCCGCTCCTGCCGGCTGCTCGCCGACGGGTGCCAGCGCACCGATTTCCTCGCCGACCTGGCGGAGGATCTGCGGGGCGGAAACCTCTACCTGCCTGTCGATGACCTTCAGCGGCACGGCGTGACGCGTGGCGATCTCGAGCAGGGCCGGGACACTCCCGGTGTCCGCGCACTCATCTCAGCGACCGCCGACACGGCGCATGCCACGCTCGAAGAGGCGAGCCGAATCGTCGACGAAGTCGCAGAGCCTCATCGTCCGTTGGTGCGCTGTGTGTTGCGTCTGCACCATCAGCGGCTTCGGGCCATCGCTTCTCGGGGTGCCGGTGTCGCGCGCGGTCCCGTGCGGGACCAGCCGGTGGCGTGTCTGCGTCTGCTGGTTCAGGAGCGCCGGACCGCTGTGGAGCGGGCGTGATCCAGCACCGTTCCTGTCGTTGAGGATGCATGCAGATCAAATGCGTGACGTGGCGCTGCAGGCGTCGCAGACTGTTGCGGAAACCGGGCGTACCGGCCGGGCCGAACTGCCGGGTTCCGCTTTTCTCGAGCCCGTCCGGTCAGCATGTGGCCCGGGTCGCAGGGGTGGGCCTGTGACATCGGCTGCCACTGCGATCCAGGAAGAGATCGACCTGCCGTCGGTGCGCGAGCGAGTCGATGCGGTACTGCAGGGTTTCCTGGACGGCAAGATCCGCTCGGCGGGCGGGCGGAACCTTCCACCGGAGGTCGTGGACACGCTGCGGTCCTTTCTGACCGCCGGCGGCAAACGCATCCGTGCCCTGCTGTGTGTGGTGGGCTGGCATGCCGCCGGCGGCCGTGGGGACTCGGAGTCCGCTGTGCGGGTGGCCGCGTCGCTTGAGCTGTTCGTAGCCTTCGCCCTCATTCACGACGACATCATGGACGACTCGGTCAGCCGCCGTGGCCGCCCCGCCGTTCACCGGGCCCTGCGCACCCGCCTGGTTCCGTCGCAGCGAGCGGAGCGGCTGGGTGCGGGTGGCGCCCTGCTGGTGGGCAACCTTGCTCTGATCTGGGCGCAGGAGCTGCTGCACACCGCTCAGCTGTCGTGCGAAAGGCGGCAAGCGGTGCACGCGTTGTACGACGCGATGCTGGAAGAGGTGATGTACGGCCAGTACTTGGACGTGATGGGCACCGGCCGGGACGCGGACGATGTCGAGGCGGCGTTGCGGATCGTCCGCTACAAGACCGCTACTGCGACAGTCGAGCGTCCCCTGCAGTTGGGCGCTGCCGTCGCCGGGGCCGGCGCGGAGGTCCTGGACCGGTTCACGGACCTCGGGCTGCCGCTGGGCGAGGCTTTCCAGCTCCGGGATGATCTGCTGGACGTGTTCGGCAGCACGGACGGAGCGTGTGCTGCGGGACTGGGTGATCTGCGGGAGGGCAAGCGCACAGTGCTCCTGGCTCTGGGCATGCAGATGGCCGGTCCCGAGCAGCGGCAGCGTCTTGGTGACCTGGTGGGCCGGTCCGACCTGGACGAGCGTGGGGCGGGCGAAGTGAGAACCATCCTGGAATCGACGGGAGCGCGAGAACGAACAGAGGCCATGATCACTGCTCGGTACGATGACGTCGTGCAGGCGCTGGAGACGGCTGCGTTCCCGCCCGCCGCCTACCGCGCGTTGCACGGGCTGGCCGTTGCCGCCGTCTCCTACAGCTCCTGAGCCCGGGGCTTCCCAGTCCCGACAGGCCGTCGTAGAGCGCTGGTGCACCGGCCGGGCAGTGCAGCGCACACCGGTGCTTCGCTCCCGGCTGCCGCCGACCGGTCTGCGCCTGTCCCCAGTCCTTTCGATCAGGAGGTCTCCCCTGTGACTGACACCGCTGTCCCGACCGTCCAGATCCGGGCGCGTCTGGCCGGATACGAGAGCCGCTTCAGCACGCTGTTCGAGGAGTACTTCCACACGCTCGGCACTGATCTCGAGGTGCCGTCGTTCAGCAGGTTCACGCCCGAGTGCCTGAACCTGCTGCGGGATCTGTCGTTGCGCGGGGGGAAGCGGATGCGCGTGGCGCTGGTATATGAAGCCGCCGGTCTGGTGACCGACGAGCCGGTCGGGGCAGCGGATGTTGCCGCGCTGAGCGTCGAGCTGCTACAGACGCACGGGCTGATCCACGACGACATCATCGACGACAGCCCCACCCGCCGGAACGGCCCCTCCACCTACCACGCCTACCAGCACAAGTTCCCCGACCGTCCGCAGGCCGCCATCGGACTGGCCATCCTTGCGGGCGACCTCGCGCTCGCTCTGTCCCTGCGGGTACTGCTGGAGTCCACAGCACCCCCTGCGATCCGGCAGGCCATGGTCGAAGTGCAGACCAGGGCGGCGTCGGACACCTTCGTGGGCCAGATCCTCGACCTCGAGCGCGACTTCTCCCCGGCCACGGACGAGGAAGCGCTGCACTGCGTGGCCGACTACAAGACCGCCCGCTACTCGGTCCTGGCCCCCATCCAGCTGGGGTTGCTCGCCGCGGGCGACCAACCCGCCGTCATCGAGGAAGAGCTGCGCCGCTACGCCCGGCTGGTGGGGATCAGCGGGCAGATGCGCGACGACTACCTCGACCTGTTCGGAGACGCACACATCATGGGCAAGCCCATGGGGGCCGACATCCGGGGCGGGCGGCGCAACTACACCGTCCATGCCATCCTCGCGTCCGCCACGGATGCCGAGAAGACCGTGGTGGAGTCCGCGCTCGGTGACCAGAACTGCACCGAGGAGACCATCGCGGCCGTCCGCGAGATCGCCGAGCGCCGGGGGGTGCCGGCGAAGATGCGCAGCGACATGCAGCACTACGCGGAACTGGCCTCGGCCGAGGCGGCCGACTGGCGCCCGAGGTGGCGCCCGGAGGCGGTCGCGTTCTTCGAGTACCTGCCGCAGTGGGCCATGGAACGGACTCGATAGCGCCCGCCGGACGCCGGTGACGATGCCCCTGTGGGCTCGGCGGCTCGGACGCCCGAGGAAGAACGCGCCTCATGTCCCGGGCGCGACGCCCACGGCGAGAGCTCAGTGTGCCGGGCGGCCCCCATACGGTTTGCGGCGATCAAGGCAGACCAGGTACCCGGCCTGCTGCGAGCGAACGGCATGTCACGGCGCCCCGGAAGTAGTGGCGCTCCTAGCGGTGTGCTGATCAGCCGCCTGGGTGGCCGGTAGGCGCTGCGTGCGGGTGCGTACGGCGAAGGCCGTCATGCCCAGCGCGGTCATGCCGAGAGCCCAGCCGGCGCCCAGCAGCAAGGAGCTCCAAGGCACGGTGTGCAGGCCACCGGCTGCGACGGAGGCCTGCACCGCGCCGTGGGCGGGGAGGTAGCGCACGACAGGACTGTCGGCGTTCGGGTTGATCATCGGGTTCTGCAACAACAGGTCGATGGAGCTGGTCATGATGGCCAGGAACATTCCGGCGAGTTCGCTGCGCAGCACGGCCGCGAGCACGATGCCGAACGCTCCGTAGGTGAGGGCGCCGGTGAACATGCCCGCGGCGAAGACCATGGGCTGCGCCGGGTGCCACAGCAGGTGGGTCCAGGCGGTGGCATAGACCGCGACCACGGCGGCAACCAGGATCAGCGTGGCGCATTTCGCCGCCGCCAGACAGGACCGGGGGTAGCCGACCTGCACCAGGCGCCGGTCGAACAGTGCGGAGCGGGCTGTGGCGATGAACATCATGAAGGCGATGACCAAGGTCAGCGCTTGCAGTGCCCCGGTGATCTGGGTGAGGACGTTGGCGTCCATGACCAGCCAGCGGCCCACCGGGCGCACGTGGAAACGCAGCGGTGTCCGGGCCACCACCTCGAACGCCAGGGTCGTCCACAGCGGGACGAACAGCAGCACGATGAGCAGCGCCAGCCGGTTGCGGGCCTGTTCGATGAGCGCGAACCGCAGCGCGGTCCACAGGCAGGACCACCACCGGTTCACGATCCCCACCCGCTCGTGCCGCACTGTTCCGCTTCGCGCAGCACGCCTGCGCCCAGGCGGTACAGGATGTCCAGGCGGGAGGCGTCGTAGGCGAGGTGGGACACGACCAGCACTGCGCAGCCCCGGTCGCACAGAGCCCGGGCCAGGTCCCAGAAGCGCAGGTAGGTGTCCCAGTCGAAGCCCTGGTACGGCTCGTCCAGGAGCAGCACCTGCGGATCGTGCATCAGGGCGAGCACGAGGTTGAGCTTCTGCCGGGTGCCGCCGCTGAGCGTTTCAACGCGCTGGTTCCGGTAGCCGGTGCAGTTCAGCTGATCCAGCAGCTCATAGGCCCGGTCGAGACGGTTCAGGCCGTAGGCCGTCTGGAAGAACCGCAGGTGCTGCTCGACGGTGAACGCCCCATGGAGCAGCGCGTCCTGTGGGCAGCTGCCCACCGTCCCCCGGCATTGCGCCACTCCGCTGTCTGCGGCCAGGTCGCCGGTGAGGATCCGCAACAGCGTGCTCTTGCCCGCGCCGTTCTCACCCACCACCCCTACCAACTGCCCCGGAAACAAATCCAGTGACACCCCCCGGAGGACCGGGCGGCCGCGGTAGCTCTTGCGCACATCCCTCATGTGCAGGCTGGGCCCGCGCGTGGCCGTGGCCGAGGTGTCCCCGTCCAGCGCACGTGCCTGACGACCGGTCGTTCGCATCACAGGTGTCCTCGTCTGCTCGATCACAAATGCGTGTTCCCGGTGCGGTTCCGACGGCGGTCGGCACGTCACAGTCCTCTGCGCTGCCGACGGCTCCGATAGTCCTCACATGCCTCCTCCAAGGCCGACTCGTCGAAGTCAGGCCACAGGAGGGGAGAGAAGTGCAGCTCGGAGTGCAACGTCTGCCACGGCATGAAGCCCGAGAGCCGGGTCTCGCCAGAGGTGCGGATCACCAGATCCGGATCGGGCTGCCCGGCGGTGTCGAGATGCCGGGCCAGTTCGACAGCGTCGACCGGCGCGCCCTCGGAAAGGGGGTTGCCCTCTGCGGTACGGCTTTCCAGGAGTCTGCGCACTGCTCGGGTGATCTCCTCCTGCCCGCTGTACGCCATCGCGAAATTCACCAGCGGGCCCCGCACGGTGCTGCTGCGGTGCGCGTGGTCGCGGAGCTCTTCCGTCACCGGTGGCGGGAGAAGATCCAGATTGCCGAGGAACCCGATACGCCACTGTCCCAAGGATGCGAGGTGTCCTACGAACGCGGCGATGACCGGCAGCCCCTGGTCCACCTCCGCCCGCGGCCGGCGGAGGTTCTCCACGGACGTCGTCCACAGCGTGACGACCTCGATCCCCGTGTCCGTACGGCATCGGTCGAGTAGTTCCAGCGTCCGCTCGCAGCCGCGTCGATGGCCCTCCAGGCTCGGCAGGCCCTTGTCCTCGGCCCAGCGCCGGTTGCCGTCGGGAATGACGGCCAAGTGACGAAGCGAAGGGACAACGGCAGGTGGAGCGGCGACGCTTGACGCGGCGGCGAGCGAGCGGGCGCCTTCGGCGTCGGCCGCAGAAGCAACGGGACTTCGCCCGCCCGAGGAACCCACGCTCACCATGATTCACTCCTCGTCGACAGCCGGTCTCCAGGCCGACGGTGATTCCGTCTCGCCAGTCGTCCACCCGTACAACGACCATTCCGTCCTGACGCAACGCCCGTCGAACACGGCCTGCGCCACGGTCGGGGTTCGCGGTGTGACACCGAACGGCAGCGGCGACCGCCAGGGATCGAACGGAGGGTGGGGAACGAGCGGTTGACGCCGCGGTCATCTGCTCACTCCAGCGCCGCGCTCCAGATCATCAGCCCTTCTGCAACCGGATCGGCTGTGGCTGCAGGTCAGGCAGGCGCCGCCAGCGGGTGCCGAGCTGTCGGCGGCGCTCGGCGAGCTACCCGCTCGGGTAGCGTAGTCGTGAGCTGGGCAGGTCGATCGCGGACGGGTAGGCAAGCACGACGACGCTCCTGGTCAAGCGAGCGACCTTGATTGTGCACTCGCTTCCCGGAGCTTCACTCCTCTGTGCGGCCGGGGTGCAGCACATCTCACCGCGGCCGGCACCGCCAGGTTGCATGATGCAGGTATCGATCAACCCTCCTTGGGCCGCCACAGCCAGCGCAGAGCGTCCGGCAGCAGGACGCCGCCGTGGTTGGGGCTGTGTCCGCCGTCCCCCAGGACGAGGCGGAAGTCGTAGCCCGCTTCAGCGAGAGCGGCTGCCACGCGCAGATTTTCGGCGAGCCAGTTCCACTGTGGCTCGTTCCAGTGCAGGTCGCGGTGGCCGCCTTGCATGAAGATGCGCAGCGGCTTGCGGGGGACGCGGGAGATGAGGCCCGGGTAGGGGTTGCCGTCCGGCATCTGCGCGAAGCTGGACAGGTATCCGATGACGCGACGGAACGTGTCCGGACGCAGCCACGCGGCGGTGAAGGCGCAGTTGCCGCCGCTGCTCCCGCCGCAGATGCCCCACCTTTCGGGCGACTGGGCGATGGTGTAGCGCTCCGCGACCTGCGGGATGATCTCGGTGAGGAGGAAGGTGACGTACCGGTCGTCGAAGGCGTCGTACTCGTTGTTGCGGTTCTTCGGGTTCTCCGCGTCGGGGAAGACACCAGGATCGACGAACACGCCGATGGTGACGGGGATGTCGCCGCGGTGAATGAGGTTGTCCAGGACGATCGCGCCGCGTACCTCCCCTGCGGGGTCCAGGTACCACCATCCGTCCTGGAACACCATCAGGGATGCCGGATCCGCTGGGTCGTACTGTGCAGGCACGTGTACCCAGAACTTCCGGAAGGTTCCCGGGTAGACCTCGCTGCCGCTCCACTCGAACGCGACCGTCTCGCCGGCGGGCACGCCCGGCTGTGGAACGGAATCAGGCCCGTGGATGTAGCGCACGTCCGACTGGTCGATCGGAAGTGGCTGGTAGGGCATCTCGATGCTCACGGGGAGCAACCGTAGGACGGTCACCACCCTTGACCGCAAGGGATATTCCTCCAGACGCTCCACTCGCACCTTCAGTACGAGGCTGAAGAAGGCTCCGTGTACGCGGGAGAAGGACTCGGTTGGTTTCGGTGGACGGTGAAAGTGAGGCGGTCCGCGATCGCCGTGCGGAGCCGTGGATCGGTACGAGCCACTGCCACTGACGCGATGAGACGGGTGTCGCCTGTTGAGTCGAAGGCGCCGGGTCGCCGGGGCACTCCAGGGACGGAGGTTTCACCCCGCTGCCCAGGCGCCTGCCGGTGGAGCGGAGGTTCGTAGGGGCCGGTAGCGGGTTCCGCGGCCTCGCGGTTGCGTTGCGGTTCCGTTATCGCCCGGCGTGCAACCGTGGAGCGGGGGCTGCTGTCATACCGTCGTGATATCCCGTCATCCCTCCCTCGCACGCGCCCGTTTCGGTGTGGCCACAGCCGCGGCCGCCCTGTTGGTCACGGGGTGTTCGGCCGGTGAACCGGCCGAGCACCCCGTCTTCTCGGCCCCGAGGGATCAGCAGCCCGCCAAGGCCCTCGAAGCGACCCTGGCGACGGACGGTTTCGTGTTCCGGCAGACCACGACCTTCGAACTCGGCGCCGGGGAGGCGGAGCTGACGAGCGAGGGCCGGATGGCCCCGAAGGCGGGGCACGCCGTCGGTACCAGGTCCTGGATCTTCACCAAGCGCGTCACCACGGCCGAGCGGGAGGCGCTGCTGGGCCGCTCCCCCGCGCCGTCCCCCCAGCCGTCACAGCTGGGCGTGGCCGTCGACGGGACGGATGTGCTGGTGCGGCCGGGCGCCGCGCCGTACTGGATCCGCCATGCCCCGATCGACTTCACCCTCGACGGCAACCGCAACGTCGAGTCCTTGGCCGGCACTCAGGTCCCGTTCGGCGGGACGCTGCTGGAGCTGCTCGCCTCCGGGGGGCGGGTGACGAAGTCCGCTGCGGCGCGGACCGGCCGCACATACACGGTCCGCACCCCCGCTCCCGCGGCCCTCGCCCTGTTCCCCAAAGACCTGCGGGACCTGCTGCACCGCGGCACCGACGAGGCCGCCGCGCCGCTGCCCGTCGACCTCGAGCTCCACGCCGACGGCGAGGGACGCCTCACCCGCGCCTCGGCCGATCTGGGAGCCCTGAAGGCACGGAAGTGGGGTTCGCTGCGCAGCCTGAAGACAATCCGGGCCGAGCTGACCATCAGCCGACACGGCGCGCCCGCCCCGAAGCTGCCGTCCGCCGCCCGTCAGCTCCCCGCGCAGGACACGGTCCGGGAGATCGACGAACTGGAGCCGGGCGCCTGCTTCGACCCGCACACCGGCACCAGCTCGGACCGCATGGTCGTAGGCCGCCCGTGCGAGACGAAGCACGGCGCCCGCGTCCTGGCCCAGCCGGAGCTGAACCTCACCTACCCGGGGGCAGACGAGGCCCGGCGGCGAGCCGATGCCGCCTGCGACCGGGCAGTCCCGGCCTCCCCCGCCGCCTGGCGCGCAGAGTCCGCCGAGCGAGACACGCACTGGTTCACCTGGCCCACCGACAAATGGGACTGGAACGAGCACGGCGCAGCCCACGCCACCTGCTACGTGCTCACAGACTGACCGCAGATCCACCCCCCACGGCCCATCACTCCCCCAGCCGGGCCTCGCAGCCGGCGACGGCCTCCACGCCGGGGACGGTGCGCAGGAGCCCGGGGCAGGCAACGGGCCGCTGGACAGCCAGGCCGTCTCACACCAGGTGGACTGGCGGGTGATCGGCCCCGCTCGTCCTCCTGCAGCCTCTCGTGGGAGGTCCGGGCGGCGAGGCAGAACGTCTCCATCGGTGATCCGGTGGACCTGCCCTCACTACTGTGACTTCGCATGACCGACATCGAGATCGAGATCACCGCAGACCTGGTTCGCGACCTGCTGAAGGAGCAACATCCAGACCTCGCAGGGCTGACCATCCGGGAGGTGGCGGGCGGCTGGGGCAACCAGATGTGGCGTCTCGGGGACGAGTTGGCCGTGCGCATGCAGCGCATGGACCCCACCCCTGAACTCCAGCTCAAGGAGCGGCGGTGGCTACCCGTGCTGGCCCCGCGCCTGCCGCTCCCGGTGCCGTCTCCGGTCCGGTTCGGCGAACCGTCCGAGCGCTTCCCCAAGCACTGGACCGTCATGACGTGGGTCCACGGCCAGCCGCTGGACCACGGCTCGATCCGCCGCGGCGCCCACGCGGCCGACACACTGGCCGGCTTCCTCAGGGCGCTCCACGTGGAGGCACCCGCCGAGGCGCCGATCAGCTCGGACTTCGGCGCTCACCCCAAGAAGTGCACGGACGGCTTCGACCACTTCTTCGAAGCTGTGGTCCCCGGTGACATTGCCGACGAGGTCCGGGCTGTCTGGGACGATGCCGTAGCGGCCCCCGAGTGGGAACGCCCGGCGGTATGGGTGCACGCTGACCTTCATCCCGCGAACGTCGTCGTCTCGGACGGAACCCTCTCGGGCATCGTCGACTTCGGTGCCATGTGCGCCGGCGATCCGGCGTGGGATCTCGCCGCCGCATGGGTGCTGCTACCCGCGGGCATGGCCTCACGGTTCTTCGAGATGTACGCGCATGCAGACGAGGCTGCGATCCGGCGTGCGCGCGGGCTGGCCGCGATGAAGGGCCTCTTCCTGATGCTCATGGGGCAGAACGGAGATCGGGGTCTTCCCGGCGGCAAGCCGAACTGGGGACCTGCAGGCCGGGCGGCACTTGATCGTGTCCTGATGGGCGTTTGATGCGCGTCTCCCTTGGACTGGGACGCCATCTCCATTTGGTGAGTCCGTGCGCCGATTATTCGGCCGAAGGAAGCCACGGGCCAGGGGGACACAAGGTCACAAAGGCACAGCCGCCGGGGCGGCCGTACTCACTCCGCCCTGCGAATCGTCGCAGTCAGCCACCGGCGACCATAGGGAACACGCTCAGTAGCCGATCGCGGACCGTCGAGGCAACGGTCGCGGCCAAGGACTCGGGGCGTAGCCCCCCCCACGCCGCGAAGCGCCGCCGCCGTGTTCCCTTCTCAGCGCGGAGCCAGCCCGTGGCCTCGGGCCGCCGCTCCGAAGTAGTCGCCGCCCTTGCGCCTGACGTCGTCCGTGCCCCACGCCTGCCCGCCGTCACGGGCCGCACCCTGTCCCCCGTCGACGCTCTGCCGCAGCGGCGCCTTGACCAGCCTCGGTATGTGCTTCGAGCAGTGGATGTATGCCTCCTGGACCTCGACCTCCACCCACATCTGAGGACGGCGGCCCGGGACCGCATCGACAGGGAGGCCGGGGTACCTGCGGCGCATGGCCTCGTCGGTGACCAACTGGGCGCGGCCGTTGACGTGCAAGCCGATGCGGTCCTGGGAGAAGTCGATCATCAGGATCCCGACGTGTGGGTTCTCCCGGATGTTGCCGAGCGAGGCCATGACCCCGTTCCCGCGGTACTCCGGGTATGCCAGGGTCGTGGCATCGATCACCTGGAGAAAGCCGGGTGGTCCGGCCCGGAACGTGCTGTCGCACTCCCCGTGCCCGTCCGCAGTGGCGAGGAAGAACATCTCCTGACGGGCAACGAACTCCGTCATCCGCGAGTTGAGCCGGTCGAGCACCTGTTCGCCGTAGAAGCGATCTGCGCGATCTACGGTGCCCAGATCACGCTGGATCTGATGCTCTCCCTGGCTTCCGGGCCGCTCTGCCCGCTCGTCGTGGTGCAACGGTCCTCCCTGACAGGCATTCAGTCGTGTGCAGCGGTCCACTGGGCCCAGGGAGTGCGAGCGTCTATGTCCGGGCCACGGCCCGGTGTTCACAAGACTCACGTGACCTGATTGCATCGCCGCTCAGGCCGAAAATCGCACCGGCCGTGCCCATCAGGGTAGAGCAGGCCGGCCGAGGGGCTCGGGCCGGGCCACGCCGCCGGGGCCGGATCCGGGTCGGGCCGGCCCCGGCACGGCGGTCCAACCGCAGGTGACGCGGTCCGCCGCCACCATACCGAGCGCTTCGCGTGCCTCGTCCCGGAAGTCGAAGGTGCAGCAACTGGCCGCTGCTACGCCGCAGGGACCGCGGCCGGAGGCCATCAACCGCGACGAAGCCCGCCGGTTGACGGCCTCCGGCCTCCCTGCCTGCCCCACTGCCGGCCTGACATCGGCCTGCGCATCCTCGACGGACCCGTGCGGCGAGGGGTGGAGGGTGATCTTGTTGTTGAGGGGACCCCGGCCACTGCGCCGAGTCGCCCTCAACCGCGAGGTCGCAGCCTGACAAGCTCCGCGGTTCAGCTCAGCGACGTGGGCCGCCTGGGGGGCGGAACAGCCCGCAGCAGCTCCCACAACGGCCGGGAGCCCGAGGCCCACACAGCCAGGGTCTGGCGGTCCACCACGTGCAACCGCTGCTGCTTGGCGAAGTCCACCGCCGGTCTGGTCACCCGGCCGTTCGTCACGATCACCGCGATGTCCGCGCCGTGCACCGGCCGCGCTGTCCCGTTGAGGACCTGTAGATCCGGCGTGCCCACGGCCGAGCCCCGGACGCCGTTGCGGCGGTGCTTGCACTGGATCACCCAGCGCCGCCCGAGCGGGTCGGTGGCTTTCACATCTGCACCCAGGTCGCCGCCCCCGCCGACCCGCTGAGCGTCCTGGCAGCCGTCGCGGCGCATCAGATCCCGGACCGCCTCCTCGAACTTGGCGTGATGCAGCGCATCCAGCTGAGGCAGCCCGTAGCGCAGGCCCTGCGCGCGGACGGCATTCCAACGGGCCTGCTGCCGGAGGTTGGAGAGCCGGCCGATGCCGGCGAGCACGGCGAGCACCAGGGTAACGAGGAGCACCCACCAGTGGGCGATCAGCCAGTTGACCACCATCACCACCAAGCCGATGACCGCCGCCGCCAACACAGCGAAGACGATCAGCTGAGCGTCCTTCTGCTGCTGCCGCTTGCTCGGGCGTCGGGGACGCCGCCGTGCCGGCGGCCGCCGGCGCGTCATCGGCTCACCTCCGCCTCAGGGAACCGGACGGGATACGACACCGTGGGCCGCGGCTGCGCGATGCGCGGCGGCGGAGCGTCGTCGAACCGGATCGGATACCGCACGGTCGACTGCGGCCGCGGGGCCGCCTCTCCGCTCCCCGCCGAGGCGTTGCCGTTGCCGTTGCCTAACGCAACCACGGCTGACGCGAAGCCGGCGAAGATCGTCATCTCTCGTCTGGCACCCGCGGGCCACCGCGAATGCCCCCGCACCGGTGTCCCGTCAGAACGCACATACGGAGCTATCCAAGGCATGGATGCCTCCCCCTCGAAGCGACCGGACCGCCCATGGTGACAGCCGGCAGTGACAATCGGTCCCCGCAGCAGCACATGTGGTGATCAAGGAAGGCTTGAACAGGACGTTGCCAGTGGTAGTGCTCGGGTCGGAGCACCCGAACGGCCGCCGCGGCGGTGGAAGGCACAGTGCGTGGCTGGATGCTTCCGGTACCGCTGATGAGCACCCCCCTGCACCCCTGCACCCCTGCTCATGCGCACCATCGAGAGAAAACCAGGCCGCCACGGTCGGTAAGCACGCGGAGGGTCCTCGGGGTGCCCGAATCGGCCCGGAGGGCGCCAGGTGTCAAGATGGGGGGCATGACTATCAAGGTATTCTTTGACATCACCATCGACGATGTTCCCGCCGGCCGGATCAACATGGACCTGTTCGACGACGTCGCCCCCAAGACCGTGGAGAACTTCCGCGCGCTGGCGACCGGCGAGAAGGGCTTCGGCTACAAGGGCTCGTCCTTCCACCGCGTCATCCCGGAGTTCATGCTCCAGGGCGGCGACTTCACCCGCGGTGACGGTACGGGCGGCAAGAGCATCTACGGCGAGAAGTTCGCCGATGAGAACTTCACGCTCAAGCACACCAAGCCCGGCCAGCTCTCCATGGCCAACGCCGGCCCGAACACGAACGGCTCGCAGTTCTTCATCACCACGATCGTGACGTCCTGGCTGGACGGCAAGCACGTCGTGTTCGGTGAGGTCGCCGACGAGAGCAGCATGGAGGTCGTACGGAAGATCGAGGGCTACGGCTCGCGGTCCGGCCGTACCTCGGCCACCATCACCATCGCCGACTGCGGCGCTCTCTGAGCGTACGCCGCTGGTCCGGGCAGGTGGTCGGAGTGATCGACCCGGGCTGACTGCCGCGTATGTCTCCCGTGCCCGTAGCGCTGGATCAGGCTGCGGGCACCTGCCCGAGGTGACAGCGGAGGACTGGGCGTCGCCGTTCAAGGCTCCGTACAGGCGGCTCACTTGGTCTGCAGGGACGCCGGGCGGACCGGGCATGGTTCTCCCGAGGCGTCACGGCCCGGGCCGGGCGGGGCGTTGGGGTTGCAATCGCCGTTCCCCGCGGTCTGCTTCAGGCCCGGACGTCGGTTCCTTCGGGAGCGGCGCACCGGCTCGCCCTCAGTACTTCCGGGACACACCGAGTCCGTACGCCACAGCAGGCCCTCCCTCGCCCCCGGCAGGGCACAAGCCGCCTCGTCGGTAAGAGTTGGCGGGCTGTGTCCTGCCGGGTCTCGTCTAGCGGTCGTTCTCGCCTCAGCCGCCGCTCTTACGCCGGAACGAACGCTGGTTGGCAGCCGGGCCGTGCGCGCCGCGGATCTTCGACGCGTGAGGATTCGCCGCGAGGTCGGCGGCATCCGCCTGCATACCGCGCTTACGGGCCAAAGCCTCCCGGAACTTGCGCTTCAGGTCGTACTGGCCGTCAGCGTCGGGTGTGAGGGCGGGGCTCTCGGCGTCAGCCGGCTCCGAACCTTCTGGTGTTGCAGACTCTTCGGCCATGGTGACCTCCTGGGCTCGGGCGTTGGAGAGCACAGCTTGTCATGCCGCGTGCCGCGTGAGGTCCACCGTCGGCGTTGGTCCGGCCCTGACGGAACCTTGCAGGTCGTACAGGCCACGGCCGAGTGGTCCGTGAACTCAGCCGCGGCGAACCGTCCCGAGCCGGGCCCGATGCAGGCCGGGCGCGGTGCAGGCCGGGCCCGGTGCAGGCCGGGCGCGGTGAACCGCTGCGCCACCGCGCACAGGACGCGATCCATCACCTGCTCGGGTGGGGTGGTGGGGCGGGCTGCGGGAGCGGAAGGGACCCGCGGGCGAGGAGGGTGCGACGGGTGGGGGCCGGGGCGTCTGACGCGAAGGACAGAAGGTGTACGTCGCTGCGCCGGCTGGTGAGCGCCAGGCGGAGGGCGAGGGCGATGCCGGGCCCGGCGGCGACCATGGCCTGTGCCTCCTGGCAGCCGTGCGAGGAGCAGCCGATCCGCGGCTCGAATCCCGCCTGGCGGCAGCCGCGGCGCAGGACGTCGGCGACGGGATGGTTGTCGGCGCGGGATTCACTCCTGGTCGGCGAGTGGGGCTCGATCCGCTGTGACACACGGCACGGATGGGGTGCGGAAGCGGTGGAATGCAGGAGGGCGGGCAGAAGGTTGGCATATACATCTGACTGTGAGCCCTGTGAGGTACCCGTGAACCACTCCGCCCCTGAGCAGCCCGCCGACGTCGTCGCCCGCCTGCGCACCACCTTCCGCACCGGCCGGACCAAGCCGGCCGAGTGGCGCGTGACCCAATTGCGCCGACTGCGTGACATGCTCACCGAGAACGGCACGGACCTGGTCGCCGCCCTCCACGCCGACCTGGGCAAGAGCCCCACAGAGGCCTTCCGCACAGAGATCGACTTCACCGTCCGCGAGATCGACCACACCCTCGACCACCTCGCCGACTGGCTGCGCCCCGAGCCCGCCCCTGCCCCGGCCCACCTCGGCGCCGACGTGACGGTCTGGACGCAGTACGACCCCCTCGGCGTCGTTCTCGTCATCGCGCCCTGGAACTATCCGGCCCAGCTCCTGCTCGCCCCCGTGGTCGGGGCCCTGGCCGCCGGCAATGCGGTGATCGCCAAGCCGAGCGAGCTGGCCCCCGCCACCTCCTCCGTCCTGGCCCGGCTGCTGCCGGTGTACCTCGACACCGACGCGGTCGCCGTGGTGGAGGGCGGCGTTCCCGAGACCACGGCGCTGCTGGCCGAGCGTTTCGACCACATCTTCTACACCGGCAACGGCACGGTCGGCCGTATCGTGCTGCGCGCCGCCGCCGAGCACCTCACCCCGGTCACGCTCGAACTCGGCGGCAAGTCACCGGCGTTCGTCGACCGCGACACCGACCTGGCCGTCGTCGCGGACCGGCTGGCCCGCGGCAAGTTCCTCAACGCCGGACAGACCTGCGTCGCCCCCGACTACGTCCTGACCGATCCGGATACCGCGGCGGCCCTGGAACCGCTGCTCGCGAACGCCGTGAAGGCGCTGTACGGCAGCGACCCGGCCGCCTCCGGCGAGTACGGGCGGATCATCAACGAACGGCACTTCGACCGGCTCGCCGGCCTGCTCGACTCCGGCCGCACCGTGGTCGGCGGCACGAGCGACCGGGCGGCGAAGTACCTCGCGCCCACCGTCCTGGCCGACGTCGCCGCCGACGCGCCCGTCATGCGCGAGGAGATCTTCGGCCCCATCCTCCCGATCGTCACGGTCCCCGGCCTCGACGAGGCGATCGACTTCGTCAACGACCGGGACAAGCCGCTCGCCCTGTACGTCTTCACCGAGTCCGACGGGACACGGAGCCGGTTCGCCGCCGAGACCTCTTCGGGCGGCCTGGGGTACGGCCTGCCGCTGGCCCATCTGACCGTCTCCGACCTGCCGTTCGGCGGGGTGGGAGAGAGCGGCATGGGCAACTACCACGGCCGCTACTCCATAGAGACCTTCAGCCACCGCAAGGCGGTCCTGGACAAGCCGCTGCGCTGACGAGCCCGGCGGGTATCCGACGCGGCCTCAGCTCATCATCTGCTTGTCGTGCAACGCCCGGCCGGACTTGGGCCGTGGTCGGAGGGTTCCGTGACAGGCAGGACGGCGGCCATGGCCGTGTCACCCGCGACACGCCCGGATCGAGTGAGCGATCGCCGTCTGCATCATCGCCCTGGACACGGGACTGATCAGGGGTGGATGGCTCGGCAGCCCGACGTCCTTGGGGTCCGCCGGGCTCGGGTCCTCGGCCCGGCGGGAGATCCCCACAGCGAGATCAAGACGACGTGTCAATGATCCGCAAGCCCTTGGGGCAGGGCCTGTTCGGCCCAGATCACCTTTCCTTGCGGGGTGTACCGGGTTCCCCAGCGCTCAGCCATCTGCGACACCAGGAACAGGCCCCGGCCGCCCTCGTCCGTCGTCGCGGCGTAGCGCAGATGTGGCGAGGTGCTGCTGCCGTCGGCCACCTCGCAGATCAGCGTCCGGTCGCGGATCAGCCGCACGTGGATCGGCCCGGAGCCGTAGCGGATGGCGTTGGTGATGAGCTCGCTCAGGATGAGCTCCAGGGTGAAGGCGACCTCCGACAGGCCCCATGCTTCGAGCTTTCGGGACACGGCGTCGCGCATACCCGCGACAGCGGCGGGGTCCGGTGGTACGTCCCAGTCGGCGATCCGGTCGGGCGGCAGTTGCCGCGTGCGGGCGACGAGCAGGGCGACGTCGTCCTTGGGGCGTCCGGGAAGCACACGGTCCAGCACGTTTTGGCAGGTCTCCTCGGGTGACCGACCCGGGCTGCCGGTGAGCGCTTCGCGCAGCAGCTCCATTCCCACATCCAGGTCGCGTCTGCGGTCCTCGATGAGGCCGTCGGTGTACAGGACGAGCTGGGTTCCCTCATCGAGGCAGAACTCAGCGGTCTGGAACGGCATGCCGCCGAGGCCCAGCGGTGGACCGGCGGGCACGTCCGGGAACGTGACGGTCCCGTCAGGCCGGACCAGCGCGGGCACCAGATGCCCCGCCCGTGCCATGACGTAGCGGCGCGTCACGGGGTCGTAGATCCCGTACAGGCAGGTCGCGCCCACGACGCCCGCCGCGCTCTCCGCCGCCTCGCTCTGGTCGATGCTTCCGACCAGGTCGTCCAGATGGCTCAGCAGCTCGTCGGGGGGCAGATCGAGGGCGGAGAAGTTGTGCACCGCCGTACGCAGCCGTCCCATCGTGGCGGCGGCGTGGAGGCCGTGCCCGACCACATCTCCGACGGCCAGTGCCACCCGGCTGCCCGGCATGGGAATCACGTCGAACCAGTCTCCGCCCACGCCCGACTGGGCGGGGAGGTAGCGGTAGGCGATGTCGAGGGCGTTCTGCTCGGGCATGGCCTGCGGCAGCAGACTGCGCTGGAGGGTGACCGCCAGGGCGTGCTCGCGGGTGTAGCGGCGGGCGTTGTCGATGCTGATCGCGGCACGGGCCACCAGTTCTTCCGCCAGCGACACGTCCTCGTCGTTGAAGCGCTCATGCTGTTGCGTGCGCCAGAAGGTGGCCATGCCCAGCACGACGCCGCGGGCCTGGATGGGGGCGGTGATGAGGGAGTGGATGCCGTAGTCGATGATCGCCTTGGCCCGCTCCGGGTCCTGCACGCGCCAGTCCGTGGCGGTCGGCAGATCGCTCACGAGCTGGGAGCGGCCGCTGCCGAAGCCGCGCGCCTGCGGCGTGGCGGGGAGATAGTCGAATAGCCGGCCCTGTTCGGTGAGCGGGTGGTTGTCCACGATGCCGGACACGGCCGCGCGTCGCATGTCCGTCCCCGTGGGGGCCGGCTCCTCGCCGTGCAGGACGGCGTCGGCCAGGTCCACGGTGACGAAGTCGGCGAAGCGGGGGATGGGGACCCGGGCCAACTCATCGGCGGTGCGCAGCACGTCCAGGGTGGTGCCGATGCGCAGTCCGGCGTCGTACAGCAGCCTGAGCCGCTCCCGTGCCACCTCCGCCCTGCCCGTCACCGCCTGGAGCTCGGTGGAGTCGCGTAGTGTCACCACCGTTTCTCTGGGGCCTCCCTCGCGACCCGTGGGCCGCTGGTTGACCGCGATGAGCCGCTCTCCCGCGAGGTGCACCTCGTCGGTGACCTCACGCCCGGAGGCGAGGAGCGCCTTCGTCTCGGGATCGAGGCCCGGCAGTTCCGAGACGAGCCGCCCCTCGATGTCCCGGGGCAGCTCCAGCAGTCGTCTGGCCTCGTCGTTCGCCAGCATCAGCCGTCCGTCGGCGGCCACGATCAGCACCCCTTCGCGAACGGAGTGGAGCACTGTGTCGTGGTGCTCGTACATCAGCGCCATCTCGTCCGGGGCCAGGCTGTGTGTCTGCCGTCGCAGCCGCCTGCCCACCAGCGCCGTCACGGTGGCGGACAGCACGAGCGCTCCCGCCCCCGCGCCCAGGATGATTGGTAGTTGCCGGTTCAACTGACTTTCGACATTCTCGACCTTCATCCCGGCCGAGACGAGGGCCACCACCTCGCTGTCGGCGCTCTCGACCGGGACCGTGGCCTGTACCTCGCGGCCGAGCGGCCCGTCGACGCTCTCCACGTAGACCCTCCCTGCCAGCGACGGCCCGATCTCACCCACGAACCGCCGCCCGATCCGGTCCGGCAAGGGGTGCGTGTACCGGATGCCCTCGGTGTCCATGACCACGATGAAGTCGACGTCGGCGGCCCGGCGCGCCGCCTCGGTGAGCGGCTGGAGGGTCTTGCTGGGGTCCGGGGTCCGCAGTGCCGCCTGGACGCCTGGCGAGTGCGCGAAGGTCTGCGCCACGGCCATGGAGCGGCGCCTGGCCTCGGCGCTGGTGTCCCGCTCCGACTGCAGGATCAGAGCGAAGACGCCGCAGGCCACGAGCAGCACTACCAGGGCTACCTGGAAAACCAACACCTGCCCGGCAACAGTCCGCGTGCTCTTGATGATCAGACGCTTGACCGACAGGTGTCGAAGACGGGCGAAAGGACTCGCCATGCGACCTTTGTAACACTGGTGATCCCAAGTGGCCAGGGCGCGTCCGATCCTTGTTCGACCGGTCTCGGGCTTTTGCGCAGCCGTGCGCCGCGCGTTCTCACCTCTCGGAACCCAGATCGTCCGCCGCGGCATCTCGTGCGCGGAAGATCCTTCCACCCCCCGTGCCCGATTGGACCGATAAGATGCTTTTGTGATCACGTCTGCACGGCCGTGGCGCCGTCGCCCCGCCTACAGCGGCCGATGGGAAGCTGCCCGGCTGTCGCCGCTGATCCTGACCGTTCTCATCGCCGGCCTGGCGTTCTCCACCCCCAGGGAGATCGCATTCAGCCGCCTCCTGCCCGCCGCACCCGCCCTTGCGGCCGCGATGTGGCCGGTGCTCCCCACGATGTCGCTGGGGGTGTTCTGCCTCCTGCTCATGATCGTCCTCAGCTTCTTCCACACCGATCTGGGGACGCAGTACACGTCGGCCGCGATCATCGCGGTCACCTTGGCGGCCGCATACGGTAGTCATGTCCGGCTTCAGCGGGAGGAGACGCTCTTCCAGGTCCGGCTTGTCGCCGACACGGCCCAGAAGGTGCTGCTGCGCCCGCTGCCGCGCCGCATCGAGGGCGTCGAGATCGAATCGCTGTATCTGGCAGCCCAGGAACAGGCCCGGATCGGCGGCGACTTCTACGAGGCGATCGGTACCCCGCACGGGGTCCGGCTGCTCATAGGCGACGTGCGGGGCAAGGGCCTGTCCGCTGTCGGCGCGGCCTCGGCGGTGATCAGCTGCTTCAGGGAGGCCGCCTACGACGAACCCGACCTGCAGGGCATCGTCCACCGCCTGGAGACCACCGTCATACGCCACAGCGCCGCGTTTCCCGTCCAGGACCAGCCCGAGCACTTCGCCACCGCTCTCCTCGCCGAGATCCCGCACGGCGGCGGCCGGCTACGACTTCTCAACTGCGGGCATCCCCCGCCACTGATCGCGCATGGTGGGAAGGTCAGGGTCCTGGAGCCCACCATCCCCTCCCCGCCCCTCAACCTCGCGGCGCTCATCGGTGACCGCTACTGGGTCGACAGCGTCTCCTTCGCCCCGGGTGATCAATTGCTGCTCTACACGGACGGCGTATCGGAGACCCGGGACCGCACGGGCCGGTTCTTCCCCTTGTCGGACTGGATGAAGCGGCAGGACCGGGAGCACCCCCGCGAGGTGCTGGACCAGCTGCACCGGGATCTGCTCCGGCACAGCGGCGGAAGGCTCGACGACGACATCGCGGCCCTCGCACTGAGGCACTCCACCGCACTGGACCGGGGAAGCGTCGGTACCGGGGGCTGACGTCGGCACCGGGGGCTGGCGTCGGCCCGTGAACCCGCGCGGAGGAAAGCGCACCTCTCGGTTTGCCGCTCTGCCCTCGGCAACGTACTGGCCCGGTTCTGCAAGGTCGTCCCGGCGACTCATGATCCCCGTCGTGTTGGCAACAGGGGCAACGATGTTCCCGTGGCTTGCTAGCGTGGTGCGGCAATCACCTGCTGCAACTGTGTCGGTCCGGGGGGATCATGCGCCATGCCGCCAGAGCATTCGTGCTCGCCGCAGCCTGTCTGAGCCTTGTTGCCTGTTCTGATGGTGACGGCGCGAGTGATCCGCAGCCGACCCCGCGCACCGCGCTCACATTCGGACAGACCGCCGACACCGCCGGCGTCGACGGGAAGGGCGCCGCGCAGATCACCCCGGAAACCGTCGTCTACGTCGACCAAGCCGGCGCCGGCGCTCCGGAGCACGGTCTCTTCGCTGTGGTCGCGTTCAGAGCAGGAAATCGGGCCGAGGATTCGGTGACGACCACTGCCGCCCAGGGCGGCTTCCGGTGGAAGACGCTCGACGGGAAGACCATCAAAGCCTCAAACACCGACGGGGCAGGAAGTATCGCCCCCGTCGGCTTCGACGACGGAGGCGGCAAACCGGTGGTGCGGGCCGATACCCACCAGGTCAACACCGTTGCGTTCGACATCACCCCTGCCCAGAGGGGCGGCACCCTCGTCTACGTTGATGGCAACGGCGTCGCGTTTCGCTGGAGGGTTCCTCCCACAGATTCAGGGCCCACCGCGAAAGCGCTGAAATCCGCCCTGAAGTAGGTCGTTCTCGCCGGTCCCCTGGACACCGCTGACATTTCGATGCCGAGTGGGAGCGCGTGTTCCTGCGGCTCCGCCATCCCGAGGGGCTCTGTCGGCGGTTGGCCGTGGCGGGCCTCGGCGAAGACCGGCTCGGACTCTGGCCCGCGTCGACGGCGTGCCGGCCCGTCCTCTCAGTCCGGCCCTCGCACGGCATCGGTCTCACGCAGGGCCTCGCCGTCGGGCGAAGGCCTCACGGCATCGCAGCCGTAGCGGCTCGGGCACGGGCGGCAGCGACGTGACGTCACCGTCCGAGATGACAGCGGTGAGGCGTTCGAAGGCGGAGAGGAGGGAGCCGGGCAGGCCGGCCGGGTCACTGACGGTGGCGAGGATCTCCTCGTACGCGTAGTACGGACGGTACGGAATCTCGACGGACCCCCAGTAGTGAGCCGAAGCCTCCGGGTCCAGTCCTCGGGGCAGCCCCCCGAACTTCGCGCGCGCCAGGGCCCGGCCCGCGTCGGCCTTCTCCTTGTCGCCCTCGTCGATACGCATCAGGACCGGCAGGACCTTGATCGGTTCCCGGACGGCCGCGTTCGCCTCGACGCTGCGGGCCACGGCGGCGGCGCCGTCGATCGACTGGTTGCTGAGCGTGAAACAGTCCACGAGGACGTCGGGAAGCTGGATGGTGCAGATGTCGGCGGTATCGGAGAGCCCGGTCCGGCTGTCGATCAGTACGTAGTCGTACGTCTGCTTCATGTTGTCGCGCAGGGCCTCGAGGAGAAGGCCGCCGCCCAGGCGCTCGTAGAAGTTCTCCCAGTCGAATCCCAGAACGGCCGTGGAGTACGCGCGGTCGTACCGGCCGGCGGAGAGGTAGTCCAGCGTGCCGCCTTCCGGAAAGCTCAGGCCCAGACGCTCCGGCATGATCGACACGGCGTGCTGCTCGACATCGGCGTAGGGCAGATGCCACGCACCGGAGCGCGGCCCCCCAGTGGTCGCCGCCCAGGCGTACTCCTGTACGAGGTCGATGACGCCCGTGGTGGCGGCCGGCATGGCGGGATCGAGGAACGGGTGGAAGAAGCGGTGCAGTCCCGGAGCTTCGAGGTCCCAGTCGACCGTCAGCACCCGCTTGCCGTTGGCGGCGAGGATCCACGCGGTGTTGGCGAGAGCCATCGTGCGGCCCGTACCGCCCTTGTATGAATAGAACGTGACAATGCGCCCGTGCTGTGGCGTCGTCATGCTTCCTCCCCGGTCTCGGGCCCTGTGTCCGCAGGGTGGCGGTAGGGCGGGAGAGCGGGCCCCGTGAGGCGGGGCCGCGGGGTGTATGAGCCGCTGGGGGGATGCGGCGCGGCATGGTTGAGGTATTGCCGGGTCGCATGGGCGACGACCGCGGGGAGCACGTCGACGAACGACCGGAGCGTCGGCACTCCGTTCACGGCGGTACGGGACCCCGCACGGCGGCCCCGGTCGAGGCTGAGCGGCAGGGTGCTCTCCAGGTCGTTCGCGAGCACGCGGCCCTCCTCGCCCTGACACTGCACGTCGACACGGTTCCAGGGGACGATCGCGCTGACCCAAGGCCGTGACCGGGCGTCGAGGAGATGGAGCTTTTGTCGGCGTGCACTGTCCGTGAGTGCCCAGCGGTCGATGAGGAGGATGCCGGGCCGGCTCGTCGACTCCTCGTCGTCGGCGGGTCCGCTCGCGTCCAAGTCGTCCAGGGAGGAGACGGTGACCCGGTAGTCGAGCGCGCGTATGAGCTCCTCAGCGAGGGCCGCGATGGGCCGGGTGGACTCGGTGAAGTACGGGTTCCAGTCATGGGCGGTGTCGCCGTACGGGCGCACGTCGCGGCCGGGAGGGATGGTGTCCCGGGTGGGCGCCGCCACTGTCAGGTGGATGCGCCGGGGGCCTTCGCCGCGCGGCTTGAACGCACTGGGGGTCCGTTCGTAGGCACGCGGCGCGCCCGAGGGCAGCGGAAACTCCTCCGCGGTCCGTACGATGCGCTGAGCCAGCTGGAGAACGGTCTCCTCGTACTCGTCACGCAGCCGGTTGAGTTTGATCAGGCCATAGAGGCCGCTCTCCATGTATCGCTTCCCGAACTCCGCCGACGCCACCTGGAGATGACGCACGGAGTCCGGCAGCTGGGCGTACTCGACCCGCGCCCACAGGGCTGGGACGATCGGCGACGCAGGCCCGAGCGCACCTGAGGAGCGCGCCTGCACAACACGTTCGTTGAACGCGTACCACTCCCGTCCGCACATCTCGCTCGTGAAGTAGCGCGGCGAGAGGAGGGGGACGAACACCCGGCAGGTGGCGAGGTTCTCCGCGAGCCGTTCGGGCCACCCGTCGCCGGCGCGCATCTCCCGGTCCATGAACCCCGCGGCAGCGCCCGCGGGCAGATCCGTGAGCGCCATGATGTGGTCACAAAGGTCGCGGAAGAAGACGGATACCCAGTGGTCGGGATCTCCGCCGCCAGGGCCCGAGCTCGGCGTGTGTGCGTAACTCAGGAAGAAGTACGGCCGGTTGTCCACCACTCGTTCCCGTTCCGTCGTGTGTGCGCGAAGTCCCGCCTTCGGCGACCGGGTGACGGCTGTGGCCATGTCCGTCCAACCCTGTCTCGGCCGGGCTTCCTTCCTCTGTCCCCGCCGGGTGGCCGTCAGTCCCAGTAGTTCCAGCGTCCGTTGCGATGCCTGCGCGAACGACCTCAGTTCGGCCGGGACCTCCATGCCGCCCGCCGGGCCGGGCACGACCGCCGTCAGCTGCCCGCTCCCTCCCGGGCGGGACGAGAGGTGACGGCTCAGAGCCCTGTTCAGCCGCCATATCTGGTGCTCGGTGACTTTGTCCAGGAGCTGATCCCGCACCTCCTCGGGTACCCGGAGCGCCACAGCCCCGCCGTCGTCCGCGCTGACCGGGAAGAGCCCGCTGACGAGCAGTTCGGCCATGTCCGCGACACCCGCCTCGGGCACCAGCTCCTGGCGGATCAGGTGCAGCAGGCCGATGCTCAGCTTGTCGAAGGGCGAGCACAGTCCGGCCAGGCGGGCGGCGGCGGGCGAGGCCGTGCGGAGGAATCTCACCGCGGCCGGCGGAACGGGCCGCGCGGAGCTCTGTGCCGTGACGGGCCCGCCGTGCCGGTCGGTTCGGCGGGCGGGCCGGCCCCCTGGTGGGACCAGGACCGCGCCGCATCCGTCGGCGGCCGTGCGCATCAGGGTGCGCGACCAGCGGCTCAGGGAATGCGGTGACATGGACAGTACGGGTATGGGCAGCCAGGTGCCCTTGTCCTCCGCACCGGGTCCGGCGTCGGGCAGCAGCGGCTGATCGAACGACAGCTGGGTGTTGTGCGCGCCGGGTGGCCCGGGCAGCGCCCGGACCGTCGGCAGGTCGAGCCCTGTCCTTCGCCACAGCTTCACCGGCAGCGGGTTGAGCAGCGCCACGGGGGCCGACCGCGACCAGGCTCGCAGCTGCCGCCACACGGCCGGATCCCGCCATCCCCCGGCCACACAGTCGGACACCACTACCACGAGCAGACGCCCGTCCGGCGAGCACAACTGTCCTGGTCCGGTCAACCGCCCCAGCCCGTCCCGGAGTTCCGGCCCTCGCTCGCCGAAGCTGAGGTCGCGCACCTGCAGGGTCCGGAAGGCACCGAGCCGGTCCAGAACGACGGTGAAGTCGTCGATCACCTCCCGCCACACCTGCATTGCCGGGGAGCGGTCCACCACCAGGACCAGCCCGAACCACCGCTCGGGGGCGGGCCGGAACACGGGCACGAGCTCTCCGCTGCGGGCATAGCCGTCCACCGTCGCTTCGATGTCCAGCTCGTCCCTGCGCCCGCGGGGCCAGGGCCGTTTCCACGGCCGTAAGGCGCGCGTCAGCGGCAGCCCGTCAGGCAGGCCCCCGGCCCCCGACACCGCGACGGCGTCACCGCGGAGCCGGGCCGGCGCTCCGGCAAGCCGCTCGTGCAAGGGGTGCTCCGGTGCCTGCGGCTCCGCCCCGGGCTCGGCGGCCGAGGCCCTGGGGACCGGCCGTGGTTCCCGGCGGGGCTCGTCCGGATGCCCGGGCACGGCGGTGGCGGGCTCCTCTCCCCCGGCCTCGCCCATACGGGACGCGAGCCAGAGGAGGTCGGCCAGGGCCGTGCCGTCCAGGCCGGGTGCCACCACCTGAAGCGCAGCCACCACCTGCCCCAACGGGTCTGCCCCCGAAACGCCCGGCTCAGGCACGGGACAGCTCGCGCAGCACCAGGTCGAGGACCTCCCGCCGGTCCGCGTCGGACAGCGCGGTGCCGCCGGTCAGGAGGTGGACCGCGTTCAGCAACTGGTCCACGGCCAGGCTCTGGCCGGCCGCCACCCGCTCGACGAACGACCTGATGAGTTCGTCGACCGTCTTGGTCCGCTTCGGATCCGTACCGATGTTCAGATGGGCTTCGACCACGGACCGCAGCGCCTCGACCGTCGGCGTCGGCATCGTGAAACGGATGCAGCGCCGCAGGAAGGCCGCCGGGAAGTCGCGTTCGCCGTTGCTCGTCATCACGACGAACGGAAAGCGGTCGCACTGGACGCGCCCCCGCTCGACAGGGCTGCGGTCCTGGTCGCTGTCCCAGTGCCGCACGGAAACGACCCTCTCCGTGTACCGGGCCAGCTCCGGGATCTCGTACTCTCCGCGCTCCAGGACGTCGAGCAGATCGCTGGGCAGGTCCAGATCGCTCTTGTCGATCTCGTCGATCAGCAGTGCCCGGGGACGCTCGGCCGGCACGAGCGCGGTTCCCAGGGGGCCCAGTTGCAGGAACGGCGCGATGTCATCGCTGCTTTCGGGTCCGGAGAGCCGCTGCGCGTGGATGCGGCCCAGCGCGTCGTAGCGGTACAGCGCCTCCGTGAGCGTGCTGCGCGAGGTGATGTGCCAGTGCAGCGGCCGGCCCAGCTTCAGTTCCGCCGCGACCTGTTCGATGACCGTGGACTTGCCCGAACCCGCCGGACCGGTGATCAGCAGCGGGCGGCGCAGCGCCAGGGCGGCGTTGACCGCGCAGACGAGTCCCGGCGGCGGCTGGAACTGCCGGTGCAGGGGCTGCCGTGGGAAGCTCCGCCATGGCGGCGGATCACCGAGATCGACGTCGCGCGGAACACCGTCGCCCGCGAAATAGGGCTGCCAAGTCATGCGGGCTCCCCCCGTTCGTCGATACGCCCGAACCAGTCGCAGAAGTCGAGCCACTCGTGGTCGTGCCACACACTCCGCCACAGGGCCAGGTGATCCCGGCCGCCTCGTCCGGCCGCCCGAACCCCCTGGCCCCAGCTGCGACGGTAGGCCTCGCTGAACTCTGTGGGCAACAGGTTCCAGTACTGGTCGAGGCTGCTCCGGCAGCCGCCGGGCATGCGGCCTTCCACCCCGGGCCAGAGGACGATGGGGGCGTACGCCAAGAGGATCTCCATGATCTGCTCGAAGTCCTTCGGCCGGTGCCCGAGTCCGATGGCCCGAACGTACACACCGCGCAGGAACCGCTCGACGAGCTCGCCCGGGTTCCTGGTCAGTTGCGGGCCCAGCCAGTCCACCGGTGCGTGTTCCGCTCCGGCCTCGCGCATCGCCGTGAGCTTCTCCCGGGCCCGCCAGTTGATCCAGAAGAGATGTTCCGGCGGGCACAGCCGCTCGCTCCAGCGCATCACGACGTCGTACCGATCGCCGAGCCGCTCACCGAAGTTGGTCAGCTCCGGCCGCCAGCGCAGCAGCAGCGGCGCGGACGCGGCGACCTCGACGCGACGGAGCGCTCCTGCCTCCCCGCCCGCCTGGGAGCCCCATTTGAGTGCCCGGGCCAGCGCCGCCTCGACACCCGGCTGGTCCGGCCGGCAATCGAACGTCTCGTGCGCGTGCACCTGACCGCCGTCCACCAGCCATGCCTCCAGGGTCTCCGGCCATTCGTCGGCGAGAGCGGCATGGAGGCTCACGATCAGCCGGAGCCGGGTTCTGTCCCGCTGCTTGCGCAGGGCCTCGAAGGCATCGCCCAATTCGACCTTGGCACCGACCGCGCGTGCCCAGACGGCGAGGTCCGGGCTGTCCTCGCTCCGCCCCTCGTCCGCGGCCAGCGCGGCCACGAAGACCGCGAGCCGCGCCGTGGGCGACTCGCCGGGGCGACGGGCCCGGAACCGGAGGAACTCCACCGCGTCACGGAGCAGTTCACTGCCGTGAGTCTCGGGCAGTTCCTTCTCCGGCAGTCCGGCGGCCGACCGGAGGGCGTCTTTGAGCCGGTCGGTGGTCAGCGGCTGTCCCGGCCAGGAATAGAGCAGATCGACGGTGCGCAGCACGACGCGCAGACCGTCGACGACCCGCAGGGCCCAGGCCATTTCGGTCGCGTCCGAGGCCGTACGGAGGTTCAGTGCCTCGTGCAGCCGTTCCAGCACCAGGAGGTCGGTCACGGGCGTCGGCAGCAGCTCCGAGCCGCCTATCGGGGCCAGCGCCTCCGCCAGCTTCTCGGTCGCGATGGGGCCGAGGACCGAGGCGATCCCCCTGAAGTGGCTGGCGTTGCGCGCGATCCACAGGGGCTCGCCGAATCGCGTGCCGTCGTGTTCGACCAAGTGGGCGGTCTGGTCCGGCACCACTGCGCGTACGGCCGTGAGCACCTCGGCGGGGCTGAGGAACTCCCCGGATGCGACCACCCCCTCGCCGAGCACCTGCACCAGGGCACGACTGAAGGCGAGCCGGTGCGCCTCCTCGGTTGCACCGACCGCCGTGAGCAGGGCGAACCTGGTCGCTCCCCTGCGAACCCCGGCGGACAGCGCCCGGATGTCGGGCGTCGCGCCACCCGCGTGGCAGGTGTCGACCAGGGCTATCAGCCCCAAAAGCCCGGGCGTTCTCAGCATGTCCGTCAACATCTGTCCGACGTCGACCCCGGAGCCGATCCAGTCCTCCTGGGAGTCCGCGGCCATCAGGTGAAGCCCGGGGTTCTCCCCGTCGGTGATGCCGTGGCCGAGGAACGCGACGACGAGTACGGCGCCGGCCTCGCCCGCTCTCACCGCCGCGGTCCGCACCGCCCGCTCGATGTCGTCCTTGCGGGCTGCATCGCCGTACAGGAGCGCCGAGGTGACCGAAGGGCTGCGTGTGCAGCCTCCCGTCCAGTGGTGTGTGAGCGCGTCCCGCAGGGAGGGCGCGGCGTCCTCCAGTTCGCTGAGGAGTCCCAGGCCCGTGTTCTGCGGGGCGATGACGAGGGCGTGGCGCAGTGGCATAGAGGCGCTCATGAAGGGGTGACCGCCTGAAGTTGCTCGACGACGGGTCCGGCGACGCGCGCCTGTGCGAGGTACTTGACGGCGGGATGCACCGAGATGCCGTCCGAGTCGACGCGTCTGCTGCGGGGCAGCACGGCGCGCGCGTTGGGTCGGACGGCGTTCTCCAGCAGCGGCCGTACGGCGATGAGGTCGTCCCGGTCCCAGAAGTTGAGCCAGCGGCCGACCGAGCCGGGAACCCGTAACGGCTGGGGGCGCATCCGCAGGCCCACCGCAGCGCGCATTCCCACCGGGGATCCGAGGGTCACCAGCAGGGGGACGTCCCCTTGATACGCGGACAGCGTCTCGAGGGCCACCACCGTCCCGAGTGAATGCGCGACGACGACGGTGGGCGCGCCGGTGTCCAACTCGCGCTCCAGGCGGCGGCGGATTCTGGTGTCGAGAGTGAGGCCCTCCTCATCCGGCTCACCACGCCCCAGATACCGGGCCACCTGACGCAGGTGCCCCACCATCAGGCGGGCGCTGACCCAGCCACCGAAGCTGCGCAGTCCGGGCACGGACAGCAGGGTGTTCGCGGCGCCGAGCACCTGGCGGGCCACCGAGCCGGGCCCCTGGGGAGCACCCCGGGGCCCGAGTTGTGCCTGGGCATGGCGCAGCACCGGAATCTCCTCGCCACGGATGGGTTCCTGGATGGATTCCTGGATGGTTTCCTCCAGCCTTTCGGTGACGGCCGCTCTGAGCATCTCCCGTACGAACACGGCCTCGTCGTCGTCCACCTGGGCGGCCCCGCCTTGCGCCTGGGCGTCTCGGAACAGGTCACCGTAGTAGGCGAAGCGCGTGTCCGCCGCCCACCCCTGGATCAGATCGAGGACTCGGTTCGAATGCCCCGCGTCCCGGGCGCCGTCGGCCAACGCCCGCAGCCATACGTCCAGTTCGGCGGTGGGATTGCATAACCCACCGATACCGTGCACGAACACCAGACGCGGCCTCACGTTTCCCCCCACCCCCGAAACTCCCCATGCTCGGCGTTCCAGGCGGACTCCGAGGTCGTGGCCGTGGCCACCCCGGTATCGCGAGCGGACTCCGCCCAGTTGCATGTGGTTTCCCCGTCGCGGGCCTGGGAACACCAATTTCCTCCGGTCCGATCGGGCCGGAGGCAGCCGCGCCGACGACACGGCCGCGTACTCCCGCTGCGTGGGGATACCGCTCGGCGGGCCGCGAGGGGAAGCAGTATGCCCCGGACGGCGCCCGCAGGCAGGGCCAGCGTCCCTGACCGGATCGAGGGCGTGGCGGCTGCCGTCCACGCCCCGGGGAGCCCACCAGGCCGCCTCGGGTCGGCTCCGCATCGGGCGTGCGGCCTGGGTGCCGTCGGTTTCGAAGCCTGGGCGGACGACGCCCCGGCCGACGCCGGGGAGGCCGTCTGGCAGACGCTGTGCGACCTGGGCGCCCTGCGCGGCTGCCCCAGGCGCTCACCCCGGGCCCCGCCGGCCGACCAGGGTCGTCCTGACCCAGCACATTCCGGAGGTCCGATGCCGGTGCGGTCCGGGCCGGTGGGCGCAGGCGGTCAGTTGCAGCGGATCAGCGGGTCCGTCTCGGAGCTGACGGACGTGTCCTTCATCCATCCCCAGACTCCGTTGTCCGCTTTCGTCAGCAGCCAGCGGTTCGGGTGCGGGCCGCCCACATAACCGCCGTTGTCGAGCCGGCAACTGAACCAGCTGTAGGTGGAGTACATATATCCGGCGACCTTGCCGGTGCCGTCGAACTTGTCGTACACCTTCGCGGCGTAGACGTTGTAGCAGTAGTAGGCGTTCGTCTCGAGCGTGCACTGGTGCCGAGCGCCGGCCGAGGCCGTGGGCGCCATGAGGCCCACACTCCCGAGGGCGGCGGCGACGGTCAGCGCGGCGGCACGTACACGCAGGTGAAGTCGCATGAAGGTCCTCCTCTTCTTGCTGCCGTCGTCAGCACGGGGCTGCGGCCGGCAGGTCGGCGTACTGGTCACCCTGACGGTGGTGAGGGCGGCCTGGGATCCGCTGTCGGTGGAAGGTGGCTTGTGCGGTTCCGGTGGGCGGGGATGACAGGAGATCGCGCACGAAAGGCTAGGGACGGCGCAGGCGGGAACGGTCCTGACAGATGTCAGGGACTGCGGTCGTCGCACCACGGCATCCTGCCCGGAGGCACAGGTTCCGCGGAGATCGAGAAGAGCGTCTCCTGGTTGGCGAACAGCATCCGTGCCGGCACCTGCTCGCCGCCCAGCTGCGCCCGGAGCGCGACGTCGGTCTCGTATGTGTCGAACGCGTAGTGACCGATCGACCGCCCGTGAGCGCGACCCGCACGTCGCTTGTCGCGAGCCGTGCTGTCAACAACGCTCGTGATCAATACACCTGGCGCACTACTTGACCCAGATGCCCAGCAGCCGGCCTGCCGCACGGAAATCATCGGGTGCAGGATTCCGGCCGAAGAACCGTCCTCTTCTTCGCATGACTCCGCCCTTCCGGGAACGTCCGCTGCCGGAAAAAGTCATGCGCACGTCCAGCGGAAGGAAAAACTCCTGCTCAGGTTCGAGGCGCGCTGCGGGGGCGGAGAGCGTGCATGCCGACCTCCGGGCCGGCCCTCTCAGCCGCCGCGGGAAAGCCACTGTCCGGCCCGCCCGCTCGCGGGCGGATCACGCGGGCCCCGGAGGCGCTGAGGTGACTCGAAGGGCACGATGGGGGAACCGGGAGAGAAGCCCCGCCGTACGAGGGGATACCGGGTGTCCGGACGCCCGGCTCCCTCACCGGAAGAGAGATCACGATGGCGCACGAAGACGAAGCCCAGCGGGCCGTGCCGACCGCTCCGAGGATGCGCACCGACGGGGACGGCGTCACGCGCCGCCGTCCGCTGCGGGGGCAGCACGTCGAGGAGACCGTCGAGGTCGACGTGCCGGTGCGGACGGCGTACAACCAGTGGACGCAGTTCAAGACGTTCCCCCGCTTCTCGACCGCGGTGCGCGACGTGGAGCAACTCCGGCCCACCGTGACCGCATGGACCATCGGCTACGGGCCCCTGCGCCACCGCTTCGCGATCGAGATCGTGGAGCAGGACCCCGACTCCTACCTGGCCTGGCGCGGCCTGGAGCAGAAGCCCTCCCATCAGGGCGAGGTCGAGTTCATGCCGACGGAGTCCGGCGGCACCGCCATCACTGTCCGGATGCTGCTGCAACCGCAGGGAGCCGCGAAGATCCTCACCCGCTCGTCCGGGGCCGCCCGGCTCACGGCCCGGTCGGTGCGCGGGGAGCTCATGAACTTCAAGCAGTTCATCGAAGGGCTGGGTCAGGAGGGCGGGGCCTGGCGCGGCACCATCCGCAACGGCCGCGTGCAGCACGACCATCCGGAACCGCCCAGGAGCCGCGTGGCCCAGTGGCCCGTCGGCTGACCGGCGTGCACACGGCAAGAGAAAGGCGAACCGATGCAGAACCCGCCCGACGAGGAACCGGAGACCACCCTCTCCGTGTCACCGCCGAAGAAGTGGGCGGCCGGAGTCCCCGCGGTCGTGCACGCGCTGGGGTACTCCCTGGAGCAGACCTCCCCGCGCAAGACCGGGTTGGACCTGCTGACCATGAACCAGGTGGGCGGGATCGACTGCCCCGGCTGCGCGTGGGCCGACCCGGCCCCGGGCCGACGCCATCGCAACGAGTACTGCGAGAACGGTGCCAAGCACATCAACGACGAGGCCACCACGCGCCGGATCACCGCGGACTTCTTCCGTGAGCACAGCGTCTCCGACCTCGCCGCCCGCTCCGACATGTGGCTCAACCAGCAGGGCCGGCTCACCGAGCCGATGATCAAGCGGCCCGGCTCCGAGCACTACGAGCCCGTCAGCTGGAACGACGCCCTGGGCGTCCTCGCCCAGGAGCTGAAGGCGCTGGACTCCCCCGACGAGGCCGTCTTCTACACCTCCGGCCGCGCCAGCAACGAGGCCGCTTTCGTCCTGCAGCTCTTCGCCCGCGCCTTCGGCACCAACAACCTGCCCGACTGCAGCAACATGTGCCACGAGTCCAGCGGCTTCGCCCTGAGCGAGACCCTGGGCACCGGCAAGGGCACCGTCAGCCTCGACGACCTCCACCACGCCGACCTGATCTTCCTGGTCGGACAGAACCCGGGCAGCAACCACCCGCGCCAGCTCACCGCCCTGGAGGAGGCCAAACGCAATGGCGCCCGGATCGTCGCGGTCAACCCGCTGCCGGAGGCCGGGCTGCGGCGCTTCAAGAACCCGCAGAAGCCGAGCGGGATCGTGGGACGCGGCACCCAGATCG
This sequence comes from Streptomyces sp. NPDC012474, assembly GCF_042955185.1. Taxonomy (NCBI): domain Bacteria; kingdom Bacillati; phylum Actinomycetota; class Actinomycetes; order Kitasatosporales; family Streptomycetaceae; genus Streptomyces; species Streptomyces sp. NPDC012474. The sequence goes on along the minus strand of NZ_JBIBEP010000017.1, from coordinate 175,824 downwards.
CCGACCGCTTCCTGCACATCAAGCCGGGCGGCGACCTCGCCCTGTTCCAGGCCCTCAACCGTCTGCTGCTGGAGGTCGAGGAGGCCCGGCCCGGCACCGTCCTGGACCACGACTTCATCGACGCCCACACCACCGGCTTCGAGGAGTTCGCCCGCCACGCCCGCACCGTCGACTGGGACGACGTGCGCACCGCGACCGGACTCACCCGCGAGGAGATCGAGAAGGTCCGCGACGAGGTGCTGGAGAGCGAACGCGTCATCGTCTGCTGGGCGATGGGCATCACCCAGCACAAACACGGCGTGCCCACCGTCCGGGAGATCGTCAACTTCCTGATGCTGCGCGGCAACCTGGGGCGAGCCGGCACCGGCGCCTGTCCGGTGCGCGGCCACAGCAACGTCCAGGGCGACCGCACCATGGGCATCTGGGAGCAGATGCCGGACACCTTCCTCGACGCCCTGCGGGAGGAGTTCGGCTTCGACCCGCCGCGCCCGCACGGACTGGACTCGGTGAACTCGATCAAGGCCATGCGCGAGGGCCGCGTCAAGGTCTTCCTCGCCCTGGCCGGCAACTTCGTCCGCGCCGCTCCCGACAGCGAGGCCACGGAGGCGGCGATGCGCTCGTGCCGGCTGACCGCCCACATCTCGACCAAGCTCAACCGCTCGCACACCGTCTGCGGCGACACCGCGCTGATCCTGCCGACCCTGGGGCGCACCGAGCGTGACGTGCAGGCCGACGGCGAACAGTTCGTCACCGTCGAGAACTCCATGAGCGAGGTACACACCTCCCAGGGCCGCCTCGAACCGGCCTCCCTGCTGCTGCTCAGCGAAGTCGCCATTCTGTGCCGGCTCGCCCGCCGCGCCCTGAACGGCGAAGCCGACATCCCCTGGGAGACGTTCGAGGGTGACTACGGCACCATCCGCGACCGCATCTCCCGCGTCGTACCGGGCTTCCACGAGTTCAACGCACGGGTGACCCGCCCCGGAGGCTTCCAACTGCCCAACCCGGTGAACGAGGGCGTCTTCAAGAACAAGGTCGGCAAGGCCCTGTTCACCTGCAACGAGCGTGTGGTCCCCCGGGCGCCCGAGGGGCACCTGTTGCTGCAGACGCTGCGCTCGCACGACCAGTGGAACACCGTCCCCTACACGAACAACGACCGCTACCGCGGCATCCACGGCAGCCGCCACGTCGTGCTCGTCAACCCGGCCGACCTGACCGAACTCGGCCTGGCCCAGGGCGATCACGTCGACCTGGTGAGCGTCTGGGCCGACGGCTCCGAGCGCCGGGCCGAGAACTTCGAGGTCGTACCCTATCCGGCCGCCAAGGGCTCGGCCGCCGCCTACTACCCGGAGACGAACGTCCTGGTGCCGCTGGACAGCGTCGCCGACATCAGCAACCAGCCCGCCTCGAAGGGCATCGTCGTCCGCCTCGAACCCGTCCTCAACCGGACACAGCCCACCTCCGCCTGACCCGGCGGCACGATCCCGGCGGGGCCCGCGACAGCAGCGGGCCCCGCCGGGCGTTCCGGCAGGGGTGCCGTCCCCACCCGTTCCGGCAGGGGTGCCGTCCCCACCGTGCGCGCGAACCCGACCACTCCGTCCACGGCAGCGGTGTCAGTCTGCTGACGTATCCTTCCCGGCACCGCGCACCGACTGTGAGGACCGAGAGAGTTGACCGGCTTGTCTGCTTTCCCCTTGCCTTTTCAGGCTTCCCGTTCCATATCGTTCACGCCGCCGCGAACGCTGCGGGAACTCCAGATGATGCAGTGCAGCGCACACATCCGGGCGAAGCCGGGGTGGTTCGACAAGATGAACGATGCCGACATCGTCGCGAGGTGGACGCAAGAGGCCGTCACCCAGGGCCTCACCGAAGCGCAAGTTCGCTATGTGCTGGACGAACTCGCGCATTACGCCGCACTGAGGGACGAGCGAACCGGCGTCGAGGTGTCGGCCGTCGATGGAGTATGGCAGTCGGACACGCTGGTCGACGACTCGCTCAGATCGAGGCTGTGTAAGGCCGTTCAGGTTCTGGAACGGGTCCCCGAAGCAGAATTGGACTGGCATCCCGGATCCGACGGCCAGGTGCTGGATCTGGTTCATCCCTCACTCTTCTGTCTGGTGAGAGGGGTGAGCGGAGCGTCCGAGCGGGCTTGGCAGAACCCGACGAACCACTACTCGAAGTACGAATTCTCCGAGAAGTTCCAGTGGCTGCCCACGGACGTCGACGTCAGTGACAACGGCGATGTCGCCTTCCGCTCGTACGTCAACAACGTCCACCCCGAGTTCCACCACGCACTGGCCACCGTCCTGCCGGATTTGTTCGCGCGTATGCGCCCGCTACTGGAGAACGTGCTCAACGATCTGCGCCATCCGCGGCCCCTGCGGATCGAGGCCGATCCGTACGGCTGGTACGACTCAGAGCCAGAGTATCCAGACAAATCCTCCTACAGTGAGGATGGGGCCTATGCCGAAGCCCTCCGCGCATGGGAAGTTGCCCAGGACGACTGGTGGGAAAACCGCCGTCCCGTCCTCCCGGACGCCCCGGCTTTCACCCCGCCCGAGCGGCCCGACGAATCCGCCCGGGTCGATCTGCGCGGCCACCGTCTCCAGGTCATCGTCAAGCTCGCCACCATTCATCTCACCCCGGACAAGCCCGAATACAGTGGCGGATCCTGGCATGTCGAGGGAATGCTGAACGAGCGGATCGTCTCCACCGGAATCTACTACTGGGACAGCGAGAACATCACCGAAAGCCGGCTGAGCTTCCGGGCGGCACTCGACGACCCGCACTACGAACAGAACGACGACAACGGTCTGCGTGAGGTCTATGGCCTGGAGGACGAAGACGCGCTGAACCAGATGCTGGGATCGGCATCGACCCCAGCCGGCCGCTGCCTTGCGTTCCCGAACATTCTGCAGCACCGGGTCGACTCATTCCGCCTCAAGGACCCCACTCGCCCGGGGCACCGCAAAATTCTCGCGTTCTTTCTGGTCGACCCATCGGAAACCATCGTCTCGACATCCGATGTGCCCCCGCAGCAACCGTGGTCCGACACCTCGACCATGACGCTTGAGCAGGCCAGGAACTACCGCGAACAGCTCATGCAAGAACGCAAGTTCTTCGTCGACGAACACAACGAGCAGCTCTACGAACGGGAGTTCTCCCTCTGCGAGCACTGACCTTTTCCGGTTCGCATGGCCGGGTGCGCACTCGGACACGGCGCCCCTGCGGGTACTCAGCTCCCGCAGTCGGTCCGGGAACGTGAACTCGGTGTCGACGGTGATGGCGAAGCCCAGGAGCCGGAGCGGTCCTGCCCGGCGCACGACTTCACCGAGCGCCGCGAACGTGGCATGCGTGAAACGTGAGCGGGGCGCCCGGGAGGAGCTACCCGCGCGGGGGGCTGACCCCCGAGCGCCGCTCCCTGGAGTGAAGGACCGGTCTCCGCCGTTCCTGCGGCCCCTCCGTCACCGTTGAGTTGATCATGCGAAAGATCTTCCCTGCGACGTCTTGCACCCCGCCGGGCCGCCGGAGGGCTTGAACTCCTTCATGCCCAGGTACCCGCGCCGCGCGACAGCCGTCGCCTTCCTCGCCTCACTGTGCGTCGTGACCGCCTGCACAGCCCCGAAAGCCCCGCCACTCGGCGCCGACGACACCGTCAAGGCCGCCCAGCTCCTGCTCACCGACCGCTGCCTGACCCGCCAGGGCCTCACCCCTCCGCGTCCGGGACAGGGCCCGCGCGACGCCGAGGAGCAGAGCCGGGTCAGTGACGCGCTGTTCGGGACCGGCCGGGCCGAACTCTCCCTCACCCTGCCCGGCGGCCCCGAGGTCCGCCAGCACACCGATGGCTGCCTGGCTCAGGCCCAGCAGCGCCTCTACGGCGACCAGGAACGCTGGTTCCGCGCCTCGACCTCCGTCAACAACCTCAAGAGCAGGGCCCCGGCCGGCGAACGGACCACCTACCGGGAACTGCGGACGCACGCCGTCCGCACGGCCCGAACCATCCTCCGGTCCGCCCATGAGAAAGGCACCAACCGATGAAGAAGCCCGCCCTCCTCGCCGCCGCGCTGCTCCTCGCCGCCGGTAGCTCCCTCACCACCGCCACCACGGCATCGGCCGCAGACTGCCCCAACGGCCACTTCTGCGCATGGGAGAACGTCGACTTCCAGGGGCAGCGCGCCAACTGGTCGGGGGACGACGGCTGGTGGGAGAGCTACATCGCCGACACCGACTCCTCCTGGGCCAACCACGGAATCGAGGGCCCGGGCATCCCGAGCCATGTCCAGGTGTTCGAGGACGCCGGGCAGCGCGGTGACATGACCATCTGCCTCGCGCCCGGCCAGGAGGTCAACTGGAACGGCGTCGCCAACGACCGGGGTGACTCCCACAGGTGGGCCATGAGCTGCTGCCCCCTCACCGCGGCACCACCCACACCTGATGAATCGGCCGATCCGGCGGAACGATTTGCGCCGGGTCGGCCGACCGCGCGCTCCGGCTTCGCATCGGCGGGCGCTGCGCGAGTTCACCGGCATGCTGATGGCCCCCGTCGACATGATGGTGGTGCCGAACCCGGTCTACCGGGGATTGTCCAGCTCGCCAGGGGCGTTCTGCTCCAGGCGTGCGTCCAGGGTGGTGGCGAAGTCCTCGGCGCGGATCAACTGGACCCGCAGCTTTTCCATCTGCTGGGTGGCGGCTTGCCGGTAGGACCGTAGGCGTTCCAGGAGGGCCTCGCGCTCGTCGGCTGCCAGAGCGGTACCGGCGTCGAGGCGGTCGGTGACATCCAGCAGGTCGCGCATCTGGTCCAGGGTGAAGCCGAGCGGCTTCATGCGGCGGATGACCATGAGCCGGGCGACGTCGGCTTCGGTGTAGAGGCGGAAGCCACCCTGTGAGCGGGCGGAGGGGACGACCAGGCCGGTCTCCTCGTAATGCCTGATGGTGCGCAGGGACAGCTCCGTGCGCGAGGCGACCTCGCCGATCTGCATGTGCTTGCCGTCCACGCCCGTGATCCTCTGCCCCTTCTCGTCCCGGCGGTCTCGGCCCGAGTGGGCGCCGCCGATCCCTACCCTAACGTTAGGGTAGAGTTGCCGGTGGTGAGAGGCGGGTTGCCGCCGCCTCGCCATTGTCGTGTCGGGGCCGATGCCGCTCCGTCGAAGATCCGGTTCTGTCAGGAGGGAAGCGTGCGCGAGCCGATGACGCCCGACGCCGCCGCCTGCCCGCCGTGATGCTTCGCCCCCGGACGTGAGCCCGGCCGCACCTCCGGGCAAGCGCGACTCCCCTCCCCTTTCGACCTGAGGCCGGGCACCTCGCGGAGCCGCTCCACGCGGCGCCGACCCGGCCCCTCCGTATCCCCCGCACGCCCCGGTCTGCCGCAGGGGTGCGCCCGAGCCCGACAGGTCTTTCCCTCTTGTCTGCTGCCGCCGATACTGTGTCCCCGACCGCGCGCCTGCGCGGTCTGAAGCCCGACTGGATCTCCGACCCGAAGGTCTGGCGCACCGAGGTCCTCGGTGGCCTGGTCGTCGCGCTCGCATTGATCCCCGAGGCGATCTCGTTCTCGATCATCGCCGGTGTGGACCCGGCCATCGGCCTGTTCGCCTCCTTCACCATGGCCGTGACCATCGCTATCGTCGGCGGCCGACGGGCGATGATCTCCGCCGCCACCGGCGCCGTGGCCCTGGTGATAGCCCCCTTGAACCGGGAGCACGGCTTCGGCTACCTCGTCGCCGCCGTCATCCTGGCCGGCGTCTTCCAGATCACCCTCGGGGCACTGGGCGTGGCGAAGCTGATGCGGTTCATCCCCCGATCGGTGATGGTCGGCTTCGTCAACTCGCTCGCCATCTTGATCTTCATGGCCCAGATCCCGGAGATGCGAGGCGTCCCCTGGCCGGTCTACCCGATGATCGTCGGCGCTCTCGCACTCATGGTGTTCTTCCCGAGGCTCACCACCGTGATCCCCGCGCCGCTCGTCTCGATCGTCATCCTCACCGTCGTCACGGTGGCGGCCGGCATCGCCGTCCCGACAGTCGGTGACAAGGGCGAGCTGCCGTCGTCCCTGCCGGTGCCGGGCCTGCCCGACGTGCCCTTCACCCTGGACACGCTGACGACCGTCGCGCCGTACGCGTTCGCCATGGCCCTGGTCGGGCTGATGGAGTCGCTGATGACCGCGAAGCTCGTCGACGAGATCACCGACACCCACTCCGACAAGACCCGCGAATCCATCGGCCAGGGCATCGCCAACGTCGTCACCGGCTTCTTCGGCGGCATGGGCGGTTGCGCCATGATCGGCCAGACGATGATCAACGTGAAGGTGTCCGGTGCGCGCACCCGGCTCTCGACCTTCCTCGCGGGCGCGTTCCTGATGGTCCTGTGCATGGCCTTCGGCCCCGTCGTCTCCGACATCCCCATGGCCGCGCTCGTCGCCGTCATGATCATGGTGTCGTTCGCGACCTTCGACTGGCACTCCGTAGCCCCCAAGACGCTCCAGCGGCTGCCCGCCGGAGAGATCACCGTCATGGTGATCACCGTCGTCTGCGTGGTCGCCACCCACAATCTCGCCATCGGTGTCGTCGTCGGCTCCGTCACCGCCATGGTCGTCTTCGCCAAGCGCGTCGCCCACCTGGCCGAGGTCACCGCCGTCACCGGTCCCGACGGCAGCACGGTCGTCTACCGGGTCACCGGCGCACTGTTCTTCGCCTCCTCCAACGACCTCGTCGGCCAGTTCGCCTACGCCACCGATCCGAAGAAGGTCGTCATCGACTTGAGCGCGGCCCACATCTGGGACGCGTCCTCCGTCGCCGCACTTGACGGGATCGAAGCGAAGTACGCCCAGCGCGGCAAGACCGTCGAGATCACCGGCCTGAACGACGCCAGCGCCGACCTCCACGGCAAGCTCACCGGTGAACTGGCCGCCAGCCACTGACACCTCCCACAGTGGACCGCCCGCCGTTGCTCCACCCCTGCGACGAACCGCGTCCGCTGCCCTGCGCCCCGACGCGCCGGTCAGCAACCGCTGATGAAGGGCGCAGCAGGGGAACACTGCGTCCTCACCAGCAGCGCAGGGTGCGCGACGTCTGGTCAGGCAGCCCCTGCCCGCCACCGCTGCCCGGTGCCCCCGCCCGCCGACTCCAGCGACAGACCGTCCCCAGTGCCACCGTCCGGGGTGACGGCCGTCCCGAAGGCGATGGCGGGGCGGATCAGCCCGTCCTCGTCCACCACGAACATCAGGTTGCGGCCGTTGTGGCCGTCCACCGAGTCACAGCTCCAGATCCCGACGCCCCGGTGCGTCGCCCCTCGACTGTCCAGGCAGAAGTCGGGATCTGCGGCCGACTGGAGCACCCCACGGTCGTCGTCGACGCGCCAGCGTTGTGTGCGCGACGTGGAGCAGGCAGCCGTGATCACATCGGTCCCGTCGGAGAAGGCGCCGCCCACGTCCAGGCACAGCCCCGACCCGATGTTCACGACCTGCGCGAACGAGCCGGCGGGCGGGTGCGCGGAGGAGGGCGGAGGTTTCGGGCTCGTCGTCTTCGCCGGTGACGGGCTTCCTGTCGGGGCCTTCGGGCTCCGCGACGGCGAGGGCGAGGACGGCGAGGGCGACTTCGGCTTCGCCGGCACGGTGGCCGTCACCGTCACCGCGACCGCCACCGGCGGCACGCTCACCGGTGATCTCGCCTCGCCCGCCGGGTCCTGCGACGGCGATCCGCCCTGCGCCATCAGCAGCATCACCAGCGGCAGCAAGGCCACCCCGAGCGCCGCCGACACCAGCACGGTACGTCGGCGATCCAGGCCCCCCTCCCCCTCCTCCGGATTGCGCCCGGATCCGGCGCGGCCGGGCAGGGTCCGCCCCACGGCGGTGCCCCTGATCTCCCGCTCGCTCGCCGCGTACGCCGTGCCGCCCCACGGCAGCAGCCCCTCCGCCAGCGCCGTGCGCGGTGCGTCCCGCAGGACCGACAGCTCCTCGTAGGCCGTCGTGCAGTGCGGGCAACGCGCCGTGTGGGCGTGCAGATCGGCGCTGCCGCGGGGGTTGTCGGGTCGTACGGACTCCTCGATGAGGCGGCCGAAGTCGGAGCAGTCCGGGTCCTCGGATGCGGCGAGGCGGGTGCGCAGGCAGGCACGGGCCAGCTGCTGGAGCGCCGGGTCTGTTCCGTAGGTGACGTCCGCCCGGGTCAGACCGAGGAGGGCTGCCGTCCTTTCCGCGGGCTCCTGTTCCACGATCCCGTACCAGATCAGGCCCTGAGTGCGGGAGGGCAAGGACTGGAACGCCGTCAGCATGGAAGGCAGCGGGCCGGAGGGGCCGGTTGTGTTCAGGACGAGCAGCAGCCCCGCGTCCAGACCGGCCGCCCGCCCGTCCACGGCCCAGGTCCCGGCCGACCGGGCGACCAGCAGGAGGAGTCGGTGGCGCCAGGGCAGTCCGGGGTCGATACCGCGGGCGGCCTGACGGGCGGCCAATGTGAACGCCTGGGCGGCCAGCTGCCGTGCCATGGACTCGTTGGGGCTGCACAGCCGGGCGTAAGCGAGGACGTGCGGATGGTGGCGGGCGCGCAGTTCCTGAAGCGCCGGGTACGCCGTGACCGTGTCGGCGCGCAACAGCTCGGTGAGCCGCGCGTCGGGCGCGCCCGTGTGGATCCCGTGACCGGGCTCCGCACCGTCACGATCATTGTCGTCGGCCCGAGCCATCCCGCCGCCTCCTCGCAGCCTTGCGACCCGCGCGGAGACCTGACTTACCGGCGGGTATGACGGCTCATAGTGGAGGAAGAGAAGCCATGGGGAAAGGGTTTCTGCGGGTAACCAACGAGTCGGCGGTGAAAGCATCTCGATCGACCGGAGACCCGCCGGTGCGGCACGATGGGGGTGTGCGAAGGCGACCAGTGCTGATCTTCGACGGGGACTGCGGCTTCTGCACCACGTCGGTGGGCGTCGTCCGGCGTCTGGTGCGGTCACGGTGCGAGGCCGTGGCATGGCAGCACGCGGACCTCGCATCGCTCGGCGTCACCGCGGAGCGTGCCCGGTACGAGGCCCTGTGGGTGACACCCGACGGGCGGGTGTACGGCGGAGTGCAGGCCGTGGCGAAGACACTGCTGAGCGCCGGCGGCCTGTGGTCCGTCGTTGGAGCCCTCCTCGCCCTCCCACCCGTGCGCTGGGCGGCTCACGGCGTCTACCGTCTCGTGGCCGACCATCGCGGGCGCCTGCCCGGAGGGACGGCGGCGTGTGCGGTGCCCGGAGCGAAGAGGCACCGGGCGTAGCCCGCGGAACCCGTGAACCCGCGGGACCCTCAACTCCGCACGCACCACGAGGTGTCGGGGAGCGCGACGAGACGGGCAGCCCTTCACTCGCCGTGCTCGATCGTGCGGTGCTCATGGCGCCGCGGGCGGACATCGACACCTCGGTCCCGACCCGGGGCGAGTGGCGGCAGGTTCATCTCTGTGGCATCACCGGAATGGGCGGAGTGCCCCGCGCGAGATGAACGACCCGCGTTCCTGCCCCCGGCCGTTCACCCGAAAGGATCAAAATCTGGACTGGAGAGGGGGCTAGGCGCATATCCGGCGACCAGTCGGTGAGCCATTCGCCATGACCGAACCCTCACCGGCCGGCTCACTTCCGGATCCCGGCCTCCCACCATCCACGCCGGTCGTCTTCACCGCCGACTTCACCTCCACCACCCAATGGGTCGCGGGCCGTTCCTGGGCCTATCCCGGTGGAGGCCCGGTCAACCCACGCGATGACAAGCTCGACCACCTGGTGGCCGACGCCGCATTCAGCCGCTCCGGCGTCTTCCGCGCCAGACGGCGACAGGACGGCCGGTGGAACACCGGGTTGCTCACCACCGAGGGAAGCCAGGAAGGCTTCACCGTCCGTGCCGGTGATGTTCTGGAAGCCCGGGTGCGTCTGCCTGAAGAGATCGGCGCCTGGCCCGCATTGTGGACCTGGCGCGACGGCGACCAGGAAATCGACGTGTTCGAGTATCACCCGGACAACCCCGACCTCCTCGAATTCACCAACCACGTGCGCGGCACCAACCGCTACCACCACGACCCGGCGATCCGTCCTGGCGCATGGGTGGACCTGCGTACCGTCTTCGGCACCCGCTCCGTGGACTGGTGGCTCAACGGGGCGCCGGTCTTCACCGACGGACGAGGCGTGGGCCGGGCCTGGCACGCCTACCTCATCGTCAACCTCTCCGTGTGCGCCGGTCGATATCACCCCGCACCTCAATCGGGAACGACTGAGATGTCATACGAGGTGAGCCACCTGCTCGTACGACGACCCACGGCAGTCAACACCCCAACCGGTGCCACATCGGAAGCACTCGACCCCGAGGGTCCGGTCAGCCCGCCTCGCTCCACCACGTGGGAGACACGCTGAGGCTCCAGATCACACCCGCCTGTCCCCGGGCATTTTCGTCTGCGCGGACGAAGACCCTCACGCCGGACTCGGTCACCCGGTAGCGGCGGATGCCCCCGGCCGTGCCGTCCTCGTCCGGTTCTGGTTCGACCGAGCAGCCGAGCCCGGCGATCGCGGCGGCCAGGTCCCCGAAGCGCGTCGAGGGAGAGAAGTCGCCGTACGCACCGCGCAAGGCTGCCGGTACGGACGACTCGGTGTCCCGCCGCAGACGGTGCACTTGCACGCTCAGCCCGAAGCAGGGCCAGGCGCCGCCCTCCTCCTGGAACGACAGCTCCACCAGCCCGTAGTCCCTGCGCAGAAGGCTCCCGTCCTCTGTGTCGAGGCAGTCGTCACCGAGCGTGGCCTCCCACTCGGCGGGTTGCGCGCCGATGCCCACGCCCAGCACGTCTTTGCGAGTGGCGACGTGGGCGTAGAAGTCCAGTTCGGACATCACGTCGTCGGACATCACGTTTTCTCTATCACCTCGATCAGAGACCGCGATTCGTCTGTGCGGTCGTTGCTGAAGTGTCACTGTGGGTTGCGGACTTCCTTCATGGCGCCTGCCTTCCATGCCGTCTTTCGTGTTGACGCGAGCGCCCTTGGTCACCCGGTGTGGCGTAGTTCCTGGGCCAGTCCGACGATGATGCCCTCCGGGCCACGGACGTAGCAGAGCAGATGGCTGTCCTCGAACCGGGCGATCTCGCCGACGAGTTCGGCGCCGTGGGGCCGCAGGCGGACAACCGTGTCCTCAAGATCGTCGACGGTGAACATGACGCGGTGCGTGCCCAGAATGTTGTGCGGCCGGTTGCGCGGCCCGGCGCTGATCACCGCGGGGCTGCGGTACTTCGCCAGCTCAAGCCGGCTGCGACCGTCCGGAGTCCGGACCATCGCGATGTCACAACGGACGCCGTCGAGTCCGGTGCACTGGTCGGCGACGCGGCCCTCGACCTGCGCCCTGCCCTCCAGCTCCATACCGAGCTCCACGAAGAACGCAATCGCGGCATCCATGTCCTCGACGACGATGCCGACGTTGTCCATCCGCTGAATCGCCATGCTGCTGTCTCCTTCTTCCTCGTGCGGCCGGTGGTGGCCGCTGATGTCCCTGGGACGGAGCCGATGGCACGTTCTCGACATCCTCGGACCGCCCAGCTCCGAAAAGTGTGGATCGTGCCTCAGCAGCGCTGCAGCAGAGCCGCGAACCAGGCGCCACCGCCGAGGGTGAGTGTGGCGCACGTGGCCGCTCGACCCCACTCCGAACAGCCGGGGTGCGGTCCTGCGCCTCTAGGGATCGCCACCGTTCCTGGGCCGGTCGACACTTCATGTGCGCCCCACGCGCTCCCCGGCGCGCCTTCACACCCGGGGGCATCAGGAACCGTAAGCCTGCGCACGCCTTCCTACAGGCATGTTCCTGAGGCGGCGGACACCGTTCGTCATCGTGCTCCGGGCGAACCTGCGGCGGCAGGCCGGCCCTCTGGCCTCGCTTGTGATGGCCGGCGTGCTCGTGGCCGTGGTCTGGGACGGGCTGTACGCCCGGGGCATGTGGAGGGACACCGGCTGGGTCTACATCGGTGAGGTGTGCGGACTGGCGGCGCGAACCGTCGGAGTGGGCTTCGCGGTGCTGCTGGCCGGGTGGCAGGGCGGGTCGGAGGCACGCAACGGCGCCGGTTGGGCCGCGACGACATCGGCCCGAGGCGCGGTGACCTACCAGCTGATGGGTCTGGCCTCGGCAATCGTGTGGCCGTTGGCCGGCTATGCGCTGGCCATGGCCGTCATGGTGGCGTCGCCGTATCCGCAGGACCCGGTGGGCCGTGCGCCACTCGACATGATGGCGCTCGACGCGGTGATGCTCACGGCCTTCTCCTGTATGGCCTATCTGGTGGGGTGGACGGTACCGCTGCGAGGAGTGTCCGTGCCCCTCGCGGCAGTCGCCGTGTGGCTGTCCCTCTCCCCGTGGTGCGAACCGCTGTTGGGTCCTCTCACCGACCTGCGATTCACGTACCGCGGGGACCCGGTCCCGGGAGGTGCCGAGCTGGGGGCGCCACCCGGTCCGGTCCTCTGGCTGCCCTGGTGCAAGGCCGCGCTGCTCGCCGCTGTGGCGGCGAGCGCCGTCCTGTTGTGCGCCCGCCGGTGGAAGTCATCGGGTGCCCTGATCGTCATGCTGAGCGCGGCCCTCCCGCTCCTGGCCCTCACGCCGCAGGCCCATGGCTCGGGTTCCGTGCTCAACACGAGAGAACTGCGCTGCACGGGACACGATCCGGCTGTCTGTGTCTCGTCCGCCTACGAGCCACGACGACGGCAACTGGAACAGGTCGCCGTACAGCTGTCCCGACGGATGGAGGGCGCAGGCCCCACCCACTACCTCCTGACCGAGGACAGTCGGCACACGTGCCGGGACGGCGACGAAACCGACTCCGCGTGGACGGTCGGCGTCTCGGCCCGAGAGGAGATCGGGCTGCACAACCTCGCCTCTTGCTTCACCGCATTCTCTGCCGTGCTTGAGACCGCGCCCGCAGAGGCCCGTGCTCTGTACCGATGGCTCACACGGGAAACGCCCTCGCCCGGCGCAACGGCCCACGCGCCGTCCGCCGCCGACCGGCTGGCCCGTCTTGCCGCGCCCCAGCGCGCGACATGGATCGGCCGGTATCTGGCAGCCGTACAACACGGCGGCCGCCCGCCCCGCCTCCCTGACCCCGACGGAGAACGACCGAGATGATGCCCCTCCCCCAGCCCCCACCGTGGCTGCGAGCCGTACCCGGACTGCGCTGGCCGTGGCTGCTCGCCGTCACCGGGACCTGCACGGCAGCCGCCTGGCTCGCCGCGGCGGCCGGGGAGGAGGACTCCCTCGCCTTCCTGCTGCTGCTCGCACCGCTTCTGCCTCTCGTCTGGGTGGCGGCCAGTTACGGAGGCAGAGCCGATCCCTTCGCACCGGTGATCCGCAGCACTCCGGCCGGCGGACTGCGTCTGCTGATGCTGCGCACAGGTGTCGTACTCGCCCTCTGCCTTCCCCTGCTCCTCATCGCCGCGACGGCGGGCGTCGGCGTGTCGCCATGGGCTGCCGCCTGGCTGGTGCCCAGCCTGGCGCTGACGCTCGTCACGCTGATCCTGGGTTCCTATATCGGCTGCACGCTCGGTGCGGTCGTGACCAGCGGTACGTGGCTGCTGGTGATCGCCGCCATCGCCCGCCTCTCCCTGCGCCAGGACGGCAGGATCAGCTCCTACAGGGCCGTGCTGCTCCATGTACTCAAGAACCTGTTGGACGGCGGCTCCCAGTTCGTGTGGGGAGTCGCGTCCGGCGTGCTGGGTGCCCTTCTCGTCGTTCGGCGGCACTCCTTCAACGATCTGAGGTCCCGGTGATCAGCGCCACCCGATTGACCGTTCGGCACCGGCGCACCACCGCTGTGGACAGCCTCGATCTGGATCTGAGACACGGTGTCCATGCCCTGCTCGGCCCCAACGGAGCCGGTAAGAGCTCCCTGTTGCGCGTCCTGGCCACGGCCGCAGCAGCGGTGGAGGGCGAGCTGAAGCTGCTGGGGCGCGATCCCCGGCGTCCCGCCGAACGCCTGGAGATCCGACGCCGACTCGGCTACCTGCCCCAGACGTTCGGCATGTTCCGGGGCTTCACGGTACGGGAGTGCGTCAGCTATGCCGCCTGGCTGAAGGACATGCCCCACCGCGGTGCCACCGACGCGGTGGAACGCGCCGTGGACGATGTCGGCTTGACCTCACAAATGGACGCCAAGTACCGCACCCTCTCCGGCGGAATGCGACGCCGGGTCGGGATCGCCCAAGCCCTGGTGAACAAGCCTCGACTGCTCCTGCTGGACGAACCCACCGCGGGCCTCGACCCGGCCGAGCGGGACCGCCTCCACGCCCTGCTCCGGCAGCTGAGCGCCACCACGACCGTGGTGCTCGCCACCCACCTCATGGAGGACGTGCACGCCTGCTGCGACAGCGCCATCGTGCTCTGCGCATCCCGCAAGGTCTTCCTCGGATCCCCACAGGCTCTGCGAGAGGCGGGCGGCTACGCAGCAATCGTCACAGGGAACGCCTCTGCTGAGAATGCCCGTTAGAAGACGAATCGGTGCCGGGGACGGATCGGTGTAGCGCGAGGCGACCGTGCCGGCCGTGGTCAACTCCTCCAGGTACGTGGCCCGCTGGTGCCCGGCCCCTGGTACGCGCACCCGTGCACTTCACCGACTGCGGGCCCTCCGCAACTCAACCGGCTCTGGCGTTGTGCAGCTGCAGTGCCTCACGCAGCCAGTCGTCAGCGGAGCCCGGGGTCGGCCGGGGGCGGCTGCCAGGCGGAGTCACGACGACGGCGGCGAGTTCCCAGTACTGGTTCAGGCGCGCCTCGGCCGACAGCCGGGCGGCCAGCAAGCGGCGGAACTCAGGGGTGTCGCGGCTGCGATAAGCGCTCGCGTATGCAGCGACGTAGGCGTCCAGGGCCTCACCCGGACGGGGGTCGTGTGCCCGGCGCAGGTGTGGAGCCGCGAGTTCGAATGCTTCGGCGAGGCCCGCGTACAGCAGGACGGCACCATCGGCCCCTGCTGCTCGGTGCACCTCAGGTTGGGGCTGCCGACCGTCCGGGCAGGGCGCCGTCGTCATCGCGTGCAGCCGGGCGAAGGCGAGCACCTGGGACGGGTGCGGTTCGTCGGGCGGCTGGGGGACGGCCACCTCCAGGAATGCCGCCGTTGCCGGGCGCGGCATCCGTGGCGGCAGCCAGGCGCGCCAGAATCTGGCCAGTGGTGCGGTGCTCGGCGGGGTGCTCAGCGCGCTGAGCAGCCTCAGCCGGCCGGCGCGCTGAGCGGGCGGACAGTCTCGCACCAGCTGGAGTGCCGCTTCCCGCCAACGCAGGGTCTTCAGCTCATTGCCGAGTCCGCGCAGGCGGCTGTCGAGGGCGTTCTCCATCACATGGCCGGCTGCCTCTTCGTCCTCGAGGATGCGGCGTATCTCCGGCAGGGGCAGGTCGAGGGTGCGCAGGGAGCGGATCAGCTGCAGTCGTTCCAGTGCCTGGGGGCCGTAGCGGCGGTGCCCGCCACTGCTGCGGGCCGCTTCCGGGAGCAGACCCCGGTCGGAGTAGAAGCGGACGGTCTTCACCGTGGCACCGGCGCGCTCGGCGAGTTCGCCGATGCTCCACAACAGCTCGTTCGACGTCGACAGTTGAACCTCCCTCAAGGGGAGTTCCTACGGTACCGGTGCGCTGGCGAGGCAGACACGGTGGCCCGCTGACGACGGCGTACGCGACGGCCGCGGCGCCTTGAGGCGAACCCGAAGAGCCCGACGGGTCCTACGAGCCCTACGGGTCCTATGGGTCCTACGATTCCGAAGAGTCCGGGGAGGACTTTGTGCACGTGTTCATCATGGTCGCGGGTGTGTTCACCGGGACCCACGTCTGGGAGGAGACGGCCGCGCGGCTGAGCGCGTCGGGCAGCACGGCGCACGCCGTCCCGCTGACGGGCACCGACCCGGACCGGCCCGCCAGGCCGGCGCACGTCGGTCTGGAGACGCACATCCAGGACGTGCTCGCGGCGATCGACGCGGTGGATGTGACGTCCGGGCGGGAGATCGTGCTCGTCGGTCACGACTACGGGATCCACCCGGTGCTCGGCGCCGCTGACCGGCGGGCGGAGCGCATAGCGCGCGTCGTGTACCTGGACTGCGGGATGCCGCAGAACGGTCTTCCGGCGCTGGCCGCCGTGCCGGACCAGGCGCTGCGCGCACAGCTGGCCGAACGCGCCGAGGCCGGTGAGCGCGAGGGCGTGCTGGCGCCACCGCGGCATGACGAGTGGGAGCGCTGGGGCAGCACCGCCGACGTGGGCGAGGCGGCCCTTGAGCGGTTGACGGCACTGGCAGCGCCACAGCCGCTGGGCACTCTGCTCGAGCCGCTGCGGCTGACCGGAGCGGTGGCCGCGGTTCCCGTCACCGGCGTGCTGTGCGCTCGGAACGGCGCCGGTATCGACCAGGTGCAGAGGCTCGTCGACTTCGGCGACCCCGCACTGGCCGCCCTGGCCGAACCTCAGGTCACCTTCTTCGAACTTCCCACCGGGCACTGGCCGATGCTGTCCTGCCCGGACGCGCTGGCCGACGTCCTGCTGCGGGCCGCGGCCGGTGAGGGACACCGCCTGCGGCCGGCCGGCGACGAGGCACCGGCGCCTGCCCACCTGCGCCCGTTCCCACTGGACGTCCCCGAGCTGCCCCGCGACCGCCGAGGTCATGTCGATCTGTACGTCCCCGACGGCGAGGGTCCGCGACCGGCCGTGGTCTTCGTGCACGGCGGACCCGTGCCCGCGGGAGCACGGCCGCGCCCGCGCGAGTGGCCGACGCTGGTGGCCTACGCCCGCTTGGCCGCCGCCCGGGGAATGGTCGGCGCGACGCTCGACCACCGCCTCCACGACGTCGCGGACTATGCCCGCGCCGCCGCGGACGTCGCCGCCGGGGTGGAACTGGTGCGGTCCGACGCCCGAGTGGACGCCGACCGGATCGCCCTGTGGTTCTTCTCCGGCGGCGGCCTCCTCACCACGGACTGGCTGACACGGCCCCCCGCCTGGCTGCGCTGCCTGGCCGCGTCCTACCCCGTCCTGGCGCCCCTTCCCGCCTGGGGCATGGCCGGCAGCCGCTTCCACCCCGCCAAGGCGGTCGAACAAGCCGGCCCCCTGCCCATCGTCCTTCTCCGCGCCGGGCGCGAGGCTCCCGAGATCGCCGCGACCGTCGATGCGTTCGTGAGCGCGGCGCACGACAGCGCTGCGCGACTCGAACTGGTCGAAGTCCCCAACGGCCACCACGGGTTCGAAACCCTCGACGCGCCGGAGGAGACGATCCCCGCCCTGCACCGGGCGATGCGCTCGGTGGTCACTCATCTGACCAGGTGAGCCCCCAGCCGCCGCGATCATGGTGTGAGGCCGGTCGGCGTCACCGGCCGCCTCGCCTCGTGCCCGCGCTCGTTCGCCTGCTCTCCGCCTTGCGCTGAGCAACCGGCCGCCGAGCAACGGCCGGTGAGCAACCGGCCGGTGAGGGCGTCAAGCCGGGCGGATCGCGCCCTTGATCGCCGACTGGCCGGCGAAGAACACCGACTCCTCACGGATGAGCGCTCCCGGCCCGGAAGCGTGGATCATCATGCCGTCGCCGCTCCAGATGCCGACATGGCCGAGGTCGTCGTGGAAGAAGACCAGGTCCCCGACCTGGACATCAGCGAGCGGGACCTGCACTCCCGCTCTCCACTGGCCCTGGATGGTCCGGGGAAGCGTGACACCGACTGTCCTCCACGCGGCCTGGGTGAGACCGGCGGCGTCGTACGATCCCGGCCCGACCGCGCCCCAGACGCACGGCAGACCGATCTGCGCGCGGGCGAAATCGATCACCCGTTGGGCCTGACTGCCGGGGCCGGCGAGCGGCGTCGGCCAGGCTCCACCGTAGGCACCGGGTGTGTAGGCGGTGGCGGGAGTTTCGCGTGCGCTGAGGGCATCCGGGGCGGTCGGGGAGGTGGTCACCGCCGGCTCGGCGGGAGCGGATGCGGTGGCCGGTTCCATGGGCACCGCTGGAGCATGAGCCGCCAGGGCAGACGCAGGGATGTCGGGCAGACCGGCGCCACGGGTCGTGGTGGTCGCTTCGGCGGATGGACCGGGAGCGTGGTACATGGCGAGATCCGCTGACAGAGGCGTGGCGTACGGTGCGGTCGCGCCGGTCGCCGGACCGGCACCGTACGCCTGCGGCCCGTCAGTTGGAGGACCCACCCGGTAAGCGCCCGCGTCAGGGTCCTGGACGGCGGGCAGCGCCGCGAGGGACGGTGGGCCGGACTCCGGTGCGGGCGCTGATGCGGGCTCGTACAGCGGCCACGCCGCCGCGTCGCCGCCGAGCCCCGGCTGCGCATCGGCCGGCGAGGCACTGTCGCCCCGCCGGGATTCATCTGCCGCAGCCGGTGCGGCACGCCGGCCGGAGAGATCCGGGAGGATCTCGGTGATCGCTGCCTGAGCTGATCCGCCGGTCAGCTCCAACGCGACACCGGTGGGCGCCGGGGGCGCTTCGAGAGCGCGGAGTTCCGCGGGACGTTCCGCCGGGCGCACGGGCCGCGCTGCCTGGGGTGCGCGGTCGGGCCGGGCCGGCGGGTTCCGGTCCGACTGCCACGCCGGCACGGACGGGCCCAGCTTGGCGCGGGCGACGTCGAACCACTGCCGGGCAAGGCCTCCGACCGCCGGCTCCGTGTTCTTCTCGGACCGGCCGCGAGCGACCGTGCCTCGCTGACGCGGGATCGCGGCCGCGCGGGTGGCGTTGAAGGTGCCGGTGTCGCTCTCGGCCCGGTCGTAGAGGCTGTCGATCCGCCGCCGGACCTCATCAGGGCTCGGCCCCTCGCCGTCATGCGCCAACACGGGCACCAGCCAACTGCGAGAGCCGGGCCTCGGCAGTGAGGGCCTCCGCGGCAAGGGAGTTGGCCTTGCCCGGGAAGTCGGTCACTCCGAGGCGCGAGGTTCGATCCAGCGCCATGGAAAGGGCACCCCTTCAGTCCGAGAGCGCACGGAGCCACCTGCCTATTGGTGGAAGTCGTGCATGCTGTAACCAACTTAGCCAACTTGTGAGTCTTCCGTGAAGATCGAAGTCGCAAATCGCCCGATATGCCTCTGTGACCTTCACCCCTCTCTTGCGCGACCCGGTGCGGCCCTCCGGTGCAGAGCCAGAACGCTGCGCCTCTCAGGTGCAGCCCCAGAACGCAAGGGACGACCTATTCGGCGGGTTCGGCGATCAGTGCCGTACCGATCCTGCGGATCGATTTGGACCGCCACCGCTGCACGTGGGGAATCAGCCCGCCTCAACGGCGTCTCAGCACAGGACTCGCAGGGCGCCGGGCAGCACCCTGACCGTCACCGGGAGGACGGCCTCGATCTCGCCGTCCGCGCCGTAGGGAACGTCTCTGTCGGCCTCGATGCGTATCTCCCGGCCGCGCACCACCTGCACCTGGGGGCGCTGGATGTGGGCGCCGGTGTCGAGTTCCTTCATCAGGGTGAAGAACAGCCGGCGCGGTGCGTCGCGGATCATCACGACGTCGAGCAGACCGTCGTCGAGACGGGCCTCGGGAGCGATGCGGCGCGCGGAGCCGTAGTAGCTGGAGTTCGCGGCCACCACGGTGTAGCCGCTGTACGCGTGGTCCCGGCCGTCGACGGTGATCCGGTAGCGGACGGGGCGCCAGGTGCTGATCGCGCGCAGGGCACCGGCGTAGTAGGAGGCCGAACCGCGCAGCATCCGGGAGCGGTTGGCGTGGAGGTTGGCCAGTGCGTCCACGCCTGCGTAGACGCTGCCGAGCACGACGGTGGCGGCGTGGACGGACGACGTGACCTCGATGGTGTCCACGGCGCGCGGCGTGCCTCGGAGCAGCACCCGGGCCACGCCGTCGGGGTCGCCGGGCAGGCCCAGGGCCCGGGCGAAGTCGTTGCCGCGGCCGGCCGGGACCATGCCGAACAGGGCGCCGGTGCCGCTGAGGGCTCCGCCGATGCTTCCGGTGATCCCGTCGCCGCCGACGGCGAGCACCACCCGGCCGCGTTCCCCGGCGTGCCGGGCGAGTTCGCGGGCGTGGGCGAGGCTGCGGCTGTACTCGGTCTCCAGCTCGGCGCCCGCCTCCCGGAGCAGACGGGCCACCTTGTGCAGCGCCGCGGCGCTGGTGGCTCCGCCCGCGGTGGGGTTGACGACGGCGGTGAACTGTCGCATCGATGTGCCTCCGGGCTGACGGGTGGTGCCGGGCTGACGTCTGGTCAGGGGTGGTGCGGGCTCGGGCTGAGAGCGGGGTGTGGTCAGTCGGCCGGAAGCAGCACGCCCGGGTTCAGCAGGCCGTCCGGGTCCAGCCGTCGTTTGACGGCCCGCAGCGCCGCGACACCGAGGTCTCCGGCCTCCCGCACGTACCAGTCGCGGTGGTCGGTGCCGACCGCGTGGTGGTGGGTGATCGTGCCGCCCGCGGCGAGGATCGCCTCGTTCGCGGCGTGCTTGGCGCGCGTCCAGTGCTCGACCGGGTCGGGGCCCTGGGCGGAGACGATCGTGAAGTACAGCGAGGCGCCGTTCTCGTAGACGTGCGAGATGTGACACATGACCAGCGGCGGGGTGCCGTTCTCGGTGAGCGTGGCGGTGAGCGCGTCGCGGACGGCCGCGTACAGGGCGGGCAGTCGCGACCAGTAGGCGGCGGTCTCCAGCGTCTCGGCGAACGCACCCGCTTCGAGGAGTGCGTCCCGCAGGTACGGTGCCGCATAGCGGCCGTGTGCCCAGCGCTCCCCCGGCTCGTCCCCCGCGTACTCGCCGCCGCAGTCGGTGAGTACGGCCGCCGCGGCCGCCCGACGTCGCGCGGTGTCCTGCTCGGTGCCCTCGAAGCCGACGACGGCGAGGCATCCGGCGCTGTGCTGCTCGACGGCGGAGCCGACGGCCTCGGGCTGGGCGAGACCGATCAGGGTCTCGGTCTCGTCGGACAGCCTGAGGACGGTGGGGCGGGGGCCGTCCTGGGCGAGCCGGCGCAGCGCGGCGGTGCCCTTGTCGAAGGAGGCGAAGCGCCACCCTTCGTAGCGGCGCGTCCGCGGGACCGGGCGGATGCGGACGGTCACGGAGGTGATGACGCCGAAGGCGCCCTCCGAGCCGAGCATCAGCTGCCGCAGATCGGGTCCGGCTGCCGAACGGGGTGCCCGGCCGGTGTCGAGGGTGCCCTCGGGTGTGGCGAGGGTGAGGCCCAGGACCATCTCGTCGAAGCGTCCGTAGCCCGCGGAGGCCTGCCCGCTGGAACGGGTCGCGGCGAAGCCGCCGATGGTGGCCCACTCGTAGGACTGGGGGAAGTGGCCGAGGGTGAAGCCGTGTTCGGCCAGGAGCGCCTCGGCCTCTGGTGCGCGCAGGCCGGGCTGGAGGGTGGCGGTCCGGGAGACGGGGTCGAGGTCGAGCATGCGGTTCATGTGCCGCAGGTCCAGGGCGACGAAGGGTGCCCTGCCGGAGGGGGCGAGTCCGCCGACGACGGAGGTTCCGCCGCCGAACGGGACGAGCGGGAGGCGGTGTTGGGCACAGACGCGGAGCACGGCGAGCACTTCGTCGTGGCTCAGGGGGAGAGCGACCGCCGCCGGGGCGTCGGTGGTGTCGGCGGCGCGGATGCGCAGCAGGTCCGGGGTGGACTTGCCGCGGGTGTGCCGGATGCGGCTCTCCGTGTCCGTGCGGAGGCTCTCCGCGCGATCGCCGAGTGCGGCGTGCAGCGCTTGGAGCGCGGCGCTCTCCAGGTCGGGCGTGGAGAGCGTGATCTCGTCCAGCCGGGCGGACGCCGTGGGCTGCGGCTTGACGCCGAGCCAGTCGCGCAGCAGCCCGGTGACGGTGTCGGGCAGCGGCGTCGCCCTGGCCGGGTCGCCCCAGCCGTTCCACAGCATGTCCATGCCTGTTGTCCTCACCGGTCGTCGGGGGTTGCCGCTGGAGCGGCCTCGGGCGTTACACTGTTACACATGACGCCTAATCGTCACAACAGCTTGGCCCAGCACAAGTCCTCCGACAACGACGTGGTGCTCGACGCCGTCCGGGACTGCGTCCTCGCCGTCGGTGTCCGCCGCACGACCATGACCGACGTGGCCCGCCGCGCCGGCGTCTCGCGGATGACGCTCTACCGCCGCTGGCCCGACGTCCGTTCCCTGGTCGGTGATCTCATGACGCGCGAGTGGATCGCCGTCGCGACCGGAGCCATGCCCGAGCGCCGGCCCGAGGTGGGCACGCGCCCGCCGCTGATCGACGGCCTGGTGGCGGGCGTGGAGGCCTTCCGCGCCCACCCGCTCTTCCAGAAGATCGTCGACGTGGACCCCGAACTGCTGCTGCCCTACGTGCTGGACCGCCGCGGCGCGAGCCAGGAGGCCCTGCTGGAGCTGCTCGCCGGGGCGCTGCGGGAGGGACACGCGGACGGCTCGGTGCGTGTGGCACCCGCCGAACGCCAGGCCCGGACCGTGCTGCTGGTACTGCAGTCCTTCGCCCTGTCCCTGCGCACCATGACCGACGAGGACGACCCCGAGCTCACGAGCGGGGCCTTCCTCGCCGAACTGCGCACCGTTCTGGAGAGGACCCTCACCCCATGAGCCTGACCGGCATCCCCGCCGCCGGGGCCTCCCTGTCCGCCGCGCGGCGCAGCCGCGACCTGACCGAGGCGGCCGACGGCCGCGTGGTGGACGTGCTGGTCGTCGGCCTCGGTGCGACCGGCGCCGGAGCGGCCCTCGACGCCGCCGCCCGCGGTCTCGACGTCGTCGCCGTCGACGCCCACGACCTCGCGTTCGGCACGTCACGCTGGAGCTCCAAGCTCATCCACGGCGGGTTGCGCTACCTGGCCTCGGCGCAGTTCGACGTCGCCCACGAGAGCGCGGTCGAACGCGGCGTCCTGATGGAGCGGACGGCGCCCCACCTGGTACGCGCCCAGCCGTTCGTGCTGCCCCTGACCGGACTCGTCTCACGCGGCCAGGCCGCTCTCGCCTGGGCCGGTTTCCGGGCCGGCGACGCGCTGCGGCTGTCGGCCCGCACGGCTCGCGCCACACTGCCCGCCCCGCGCCGGCTCTCTCCGGTCGAGACCCGGCACCTGGCCCCGGCGTTGCGCCCGGCGGAGCTGCGCGGCGGCCTGCTGTCCTGGGACGGAAGGCTCACCGACGACGCCCGCCTGGTGACCGCCCTCGCCCGTACCGCCGCCGCACGGGGCGCCCGCGTCCTGACCCGTGTCCGGGCCCTGGAACTCTCCGCGTCCGGGGCTCGCATACGCGACGAACTCACCGGCGCGGAGGGCGAGATACGAGCCCGTGCGGTGATCAACGCATCCGGTGTGTGGGCCGGTGACCTCGTGGAGGGCATCAGGGTCCGGCCCTCACGCGGCACCCATCTCGTCCTGCGCTCGCAGGACATCGGACCGCTCCCCGCCGGTCTGCACATCCCCGTCCCCGGCGAGACCAACCGCTTCGTCCTCGTTCTGCCCCAGGACGACGGCCGGGTCTACGTCGGACTCACCGACGAACCGCTGGACGGGCCCGTCCCGGACGTCCCCGAGGTGCCGGAGACGGACATCGGCTTCCTGCTCGATGTCCTCGGCTCCGTACTCGACGTCCCCGTCCGTCGCAGCGACGTCGTCGGCGCGTTCGCCGGGTTGCGCCCCCTGTTGGACACCACACCCGCCGAACAGCCGGGCGCCGCCTCGCGCACGGCCGACATCTCCCGCCGGCACGCGGTACTGACCTCACCGGACGGCGTGGTCAGTGTGGTCGGTGGCAAGCTCACCACCTATCGCCGGATGGCCGAGGACGCCGTGAACGCCGTGGTCGGCGCACGCGGCCTGGCCGCCGGCCCCTCCCCCACCGCCACGCTCCCGCTGGTGGGCGCCGCGGCCCCCCGGATGCTCGCCGCGCTGCGCGCGCCCCGCCGCCTCGTCCGGCGCTACGGCACCGAGGCGCCGGCGGTACACGCCCTGGCTGAGCAGGATCCGCGGCTGGGCGACCCTGTCGTGCCCGGCCATGCCGTCACCGGCGCCGAACTGCTGTGGGCGCTGCGGCACGAGGGCGCCCTGGACGAAGCCGACCTGCTCGACCGTCGCACGCGCATCGGACTGGTCCCGGCGGACCGGGCCGAGGCGCTGAACGCCGCGCGCGGGCTGGTCGGCGAAACCCTCGGCACGGGCAGCTGAGAGCGTCGCGCGCGCCCGGGGCTGCTCGGATGGGCCGCTGAACCCGGTGAAGACGCCGGGGTTCCGGTCTCGCCCGCCCCTACTGGCCGCTCTGCGGACTGTAGGGCTGCAGGAGCTGGTCCACGGGGGCGTGATCGTCGGTGAGGAGCCGGGCAGCGCCGGTCCAGGAGCTGAGCTCCTCGCCGGTGGCGATCTTCCAGCCGGTGTGCCGGGCGTCGAGCGCTCGTTGGACCGCCTGGAGGTCGACCGGCCGGTCGGAGGCGAGCACCACCAGATTTCCGCCCTCGGATGCGGCGGCCGGGCCCAGACCGATGTCCGCGGGTTCGCCGAGAAGCGCGACGTGCGCGAAGGTCTCGCCGAGCGTGGCCACTTCGGCGCGCGCGAAGTCCATGCCACCGTGATCGATGAGGTTGGCCACATACAGGCCGTCGTCGTTGAGCACCCGCCGGACATCGGTCATCGCTTCCACGGTGGTGAGGTGCCACGGCACGCTGACGCCACCGAAGGCGTCCCCGACGACGAGATCACGACTGTCGGTGTCGAGTCGCCGCAGGCCGAGCCTGCCGTCCTCCACGCGTACGTCGATACCGGCTTGTGACGGCAGACCGAGCCGGTCGTGGTTGACGCGCACGACCCCGCCGTCGATCTCGGAGACGAGGCTTCGTGTTCCGGGCCGCGTAGCGGCGAGGTAGCGGGGAAGGGTGAGTCCGCCACCGCCCAGGTGGTGGGCGACAAGTGGCTCATCCTGCGGGAAGCCGGCGTCGACCACAGACGCGACGGCGCGCACGTACTCGAACTTCAGATGGGTCGGGTCGTCGATGTCGACGTAGGAGTGCCGCAGGCCGTCCAGAAGGAGCGTGCGACCGTCGCCCCCGCCGGGGTCCGCGACGACCCGTGCGCAGTGGTACTTGGTCTCCACGTCGCAGCCGCCGGGCGCGACCGTGGCGGCGAGGCCGCCGGCCGCGACGACGAGTGCCAGGGCAGGGGCGCCGGTCCACCCGCGCGTTCGCCACTCGGCCCACGCCGAGCCGACCACCAGCAGTGCTCCGAGGCCGAGCAGTATGCCGCTGACCGGCAACCTCGATACGAGGACGAAGCCGGTGAGCACGGTGCCGACGATGGCGCCTACCGTTCCGATGCCCGACAGCCGGCCGACCACCGTACCGGTCTCCGCCAGGCTGGTGAGGCGCAACTTCGTCACGAACGGCGTCACCGCGGAGAGCAGCGCACCCGGCACCAGGATGGTCAGCGCCGCGATGACCAGGAGCACCGCCGGTGCCCACTCCGCAGTGCTCCGCAGCACGGCAGGGGTGAGCGCCACCACCGCGCCGGACACCCCCAGCGAAGGGCCGATGAGGCGACGCGGATCGACCTGGTCGGCGATGTGCCCGCCCAGCCAGGAGCCGAAGGCGATGGCCGTGAGCGCGATGCCGATCACCATGGTGCTGGTCTCGAGGGTCAGGCCGAGGTAGGGAGCCAGCAGTCGCAGGGCGACGATCTCGACCACCAGAACCGCCGCCGAGGATCCGAACACCAGTATCGCGGCGGCACGGGGGCCCAGACCGTGATGGGGCGTGCTCTCGACGACGGGCGAC
Organism: Streptomyces sp. NPDC012474; assembly: GCF_042955185.1. Classification (NCBI taxonomy): domain Bacteria; kingdom Bacillati; phylum Actinomycetota; class Actinomycetes; order Kitasatosporales; family Streptomycetaceae; genus Streptomyces; species Streptomyces sp. NPDC012474. The sequence goes on along the minus strand of NZ_JBIBEP010000017.1, from coordinate 150,222 downwards.
GTAGACGATCCGGTCACGGGCGACATTCTCGCACGGGCCTCATCGACCGAACGGCACCGTCCGAATCCTCATCCTCGCGGTGGGGGTGGAGGGCGTTCGGCATCCAACTCGCGGAGCCGGGGCCCACGGTGACGGCCCCGGCTCCGCGAGGCCGGGTCACACGCGGTCGGCCGCGATCAGGACGTACTGGAAGGAGCCGTCCCGATAGGACTCGATGAACGCCTTCTCGATGCCGGTGACCAGGGAGGACGTGGCCCGCAACTCCCAGTAGGGCAGGGTGTCCGGGGTGAGGTCGACGATGGTCTGCGGCACGAGCCGGTTGTCGGCCATGGCGCGCAGGTACTCACGGCGGGAGTGGATGTTGCACTCGAAGTGGGCGTTGATCTGGGAGACCCACTTCGACGGCTGGCCGTAGCGGGGGTTCCAGCAGCCGGTGATCGTCACGTACCGGCCGCCCACCCGCAGGAAGCGGGAGTGCTCGGCGAACAGGTCGTCGAGGTCGACGTACATGCTCGACTCGTTGTTCCAGGAGGCGGCGATGCTGCCCTTCTCGAAGGGCGTGTCGAGCATGTTGCACACGCGGGAGTGGAGGCGCGGCGGCTCCATGGTCATGGCCCACCGCCGCTACGGCTGGAGTTCGTTGTGGACCTCGACGGCCTTGAGATAGGCGTCGCGCTCGGAGAGTTGCTCGCGTTCCGCGATCACCACCGGCAGGTTCAGGTGGCGGCCTGGGCTGTCGAGTTCCTTGGTGTACGAGTAGAGGTCGTTGACGATGGTGGTCGCGTTGCCGGCGAGGGCGATGACCCGTTGCATGTCCGGCCGGGCGTGCAGATCCGCGGGCAGTTCGTAGCCGCCGACGGTGTCGGTGATCGTGGGGCAGGGGCGGAAGTTGTTGAACTGGCGCATCGCCAGGTACTCCCACACCTCCGGGACGTGACCGGTCTGGGCCCAGGAGGTGTCGGCGAGGTAGCCCATGTGCAGCCGGGCCATGTCGTGCCGGTAGCGGTCGGACTGGGAGGGCGTGGCCGCGCGGACGAAGTAGTCCATCGCGCTGCGGTACGCCCGGCGCGGGGCGTCCGAGCCGAGCGACTCCTGCCACGCCGGCGCGTATTCCGCGGTCGTGTGGAAGTGGTCGATGGCCGTGTGCGCGAGGAGGAGGCGCCCGCCCAGACCGACGGGTGATCCGCCGTGGTCCTCGCAGTAGCAGTCGTCCACCGCGTTCTCCGCGACCATCAGCCGTGTGGCGAGCATCAGGTGATCGACCGTCGGGGCGTCGGGATGGCAGGCGACCATGTAGCGGCCGACGGAGAATCCGTCGAACTGCCCCTCCCATTCCTCGGGGTAGAGCTGGACCTCGTCCTCGGCCCAGCGCTTGATCCGGCGGCTCACCTCCTCGACGCGGACGGGGTCGGGTTCCGGGACGGGGTGGTAGTAGAGGCCCGGGACGGCTCGCCCCTCGGCGGGCGGGGCGGGGACCGGGGGTTCCGGATCCGGGAGCGGGGGTTGGTACCTCTCGGCCGAGGAGAGCGAAGTCGTGCCCGGTCCGGTGGGTCGGCGCAGGATCCGCCGGATCGCGGAGCCGACATCGACATCGGCCTCGGCCTCGGCCTCGGCAGGCGTGTCCCGTACGGGGGCGGCCGTCGGGGTCGGTGACCGGTCGGGGAGCGTGACCGGCGGATGCAGTGCGGCGAGAAAGTGCCGGGCGGTCGGCGAGACCGCAAGACCCGGGGCCACCGGCGCGGGGGCGTCCGGCACTGCTGTGGGCGGCGTCGGCCGCTGTTCCGGCGGGGGTGATCCGAGGGTCCCGGAGTCGGGCATCGGCGGCTCCTTGCTGCGGTGGGGTGGGCGCTCCGTCATGCGGTGGGATGGGCGCTCCGTCATGCAGGGTGTCAGGGGTGGACCTGCCGCGGATCAGGGTTCAGCGCGGCCGGGGGGCGATCTGCACGTTCTCCATCACGCCGAGGGCGTCGGGGAGGAGCACCGCGGCGGAGTAGTAGGTGCTGACCAGGTACGAGTTGATCGCCTGTTCGTTGATGCCCATGAACCGCACCGAGAGTCCCGGTTCGTACTCGTCCGGCAGTCCGGTCTGCCGCAGGCCGATGACGCCCTGGTTCTCCTCGCCGGTGCGCATCGCGATGATGGAGCTGGTCTGCTCCTTGCTGATCGGGATCTTGTTGCACGGGAGGATGGGGACCCCGCGCCAGGCGGGCACGGACTGGCCGCCGAGGTCGACGTGGTCGGGATAGAGACCGCAGGCGTTGAAGCCCCGTCCGATGGCGGCGATGGTCCTGGGGTGGGCGAGGAACAGTTTGGTGCCACGCCTGCGGCAGAGCAGGTCGTCCATGTCGTCCGGTGTGGGCGGGCCGGAACGGGGCTGGATGCGCTGCTTGAAGTCGGCGTTGTGCAGCAGCCCGAACTCGCGGTTGTTGATGAGTTCGTGTTCCTGACGCTCCCGCAAGGCCTCGACGGTGAGCCGGAGCTGCTCCTCGCTCTGGTTCATCGGGCCGTTGTAGAGGTCGGCGACCCGGGTGTGGATCCTCAGGACGGTCTGTGCGACGGAGAGTTCGTACTCGCGCGGCCGCTCTTCGTAGTCGACGAAGGTGCCTGGCAGCTCGGCCTCGCCGACGTGGCCGGCCGACAGGGAGATCTCGGCCTCGCCGTGCTTGTTCTGCCGCAGCCGTGAGCGGGAACCGAACGCCTCGATGTGAGCCTGGAGGGCGGGCGCCGAGGCCTGGACGGCGGCGAAGTCGGCGCGGGAGAGGGTGAGGAGGGTGCCGGAGGTCTCGGCGGTGACCGTGCTGTCGTGGCGGGCGTCGGAGTCCAGCAGGGCGTTCTCACCGAAGTGGTCGCCGTCCGCGAGGACCGCGATGGCGATCTCTCCGCCGTACTTGCCCGCGGAGGTCTGGCTGACCCGGCCGTGGGCGATCAGGTGGATCCGGTCTGCGGGACTGCCACGCTCGACGAGGACGTCGCCCGCCGCGAAGTCGCGCTGCGTGCAGCGGCCGGCGAGAGCGGTGAGGACGTCGGCGTCCTCGAATCCGCGCAGCAGGGCCAGTTCACCGAGTTCCCGGGGGATCACCCGGACCGTCGCGCCCTCCTGGACGAACTCGATTCGCCCGTCGCCGAGGGTATGGCGCAGCCGCCGGTTGACCCGGTAGGCGCCTCCCTCGGCCTCGACCCAGGGCAGCATCCGCAGCAGCCAGCGGGAGGTGATCTCCTGCATCTGCGGAGCGGACTTGGTGGTGCTGGCGAGGTTGCGGGCGGCGGCGGTACTCAGGGACTGCTGTGCCGCGTCGGTTGCGGTCTGGGTGTGCGGGATGCTGTCGACGGTCATCGGGAGGGCGTCTCTCCTTGCACGACGGGGCGTCCGGCGCACACGGGTACGCCGACCGGGAGACAGGGAGGAGTGGGCAACGAGCGGGAAGGATCACGGGGATCCCTCCACCTGCAGAAAGTTAGCCGCTGGGTAGGCCGCATCCACCAGGGAGACGAGATGCTTACCTCGAAGCAGTGACAATCAGTTGGATGCGGTTTATCGGTCCGTTGCGTGGCATCGCCCCCTCTTCGGCGCGCCGCGTCACCGGACCAACCCGGCCGACGGTGAGCCATTCCAAGGTGAAGGCGGAACCGTATGGTTGAACCGTGAAACTCATTCCCCTGGGGGCGACTTGCCGCCCGGCCCTGAGCAGCGGAAACTGTAGATGATGACGTAGAGCCCACCGATTCCGTCGACCTCTGCGCCGCCCCGAAGAGCACGAACAAAGGGGCTGACACGGTGGAGAACGAACTGCACATCCTCCTCACGGAAGAGGACGCGGAAGCAGAACGCGTAGCTGAACTGACCGGCTACCTGCGTGAGGAACTGCTCGATCTCGACGTGGACGATGTCTCAGCGCTCCCCGGCGAGGAGGTCCCTGCCGGAGCCCGGGCCGTGGACGTCACTCAGATCGGTGCCCTGCTGGTGACTCTGGGCAGCTCGGCAACCGCCCTGAACCAGGTGATGACCGTCATCCGGTCGTGGATGGGCCGTCGTCATGACACACACCCCTCCTTGCACCTGCGAATGGGCGACGACGTACTGGAGGTGTCCGAGGCGACCGACGACCAGGTCGCGGAGGCGTTCAAGATCTTCGTCCAGCGCCACTCCCCGGCCGGAGCCGAGCCATGACGGATGCCAGACACGCGCTGATCATCGCCAACGACCGGTACACCGACCAGGGGCTCAAGAAGCTCAAGGCGCCGGCCCAGGACGCCGCGGCCCTCGAGAAGGTGCTGCACGACCCGCAGATCGGCGCCTTCGAGGTGGAGGTCGTGCACAACGCGTCGGCCGACCACATGCGCAGGCGGATCCAGCGCTTCTTCAACGACCGCCGTCGCGCCGACACGCTCCTGCTGCACTTCTCCTGCCACGGCCTCAAGAGCGAGTCCGGCGAGCTGTACTTCGCCGCGAGCGACACCGAGCCCCCGCTGCTGGCCGCCACTGCGGTCCCTTCCCAGTTCGTCCGCAGCTGCATGTCCGTCACGCGGGCGGGCCGCACCGTCCTGTTCCTCGACTGCTGCTACGGCGGGGCCTTCTCCCGCGGCTCGTCCTCGGTGCGCGCATCGGGAGACGTCAACGTCCTCGAGTCCTTCGCGAAGGACGAGCCGGTCAGCGGGCGGGGCTGGGCCGTCATCACCGCGTCCGACTCCATGGAGTACGCCTTCGAGGGTGACGAACTCGCCGACGACTCCTCCGGTCCGCGGCCTTCGGTGTTCACCCACGCGGTGGTCGAGGGCCTGGAGACCGGCGAGGCCGACCTCGACGCGGACGGCAAGGTCTCCCTCGACGACCTGTACGAGTATGTCTACAGACAGGTGCGGGAGCAGAACCCCCATCAGACGCCGAAGAAGGCGGCGGAGCTGCATGGGGAGCTGCACCTGGCACACAGCCGGCGCGGCCGCATCAAGATCGTTGCCATTCCCTCGCCGCCGCCCCTTCAGACTGCTCTGAACAGCGACGACGTCCTCACCCGGCAAGGCGCCGTGCTGGAGTTGCAGAAACGACTGCAGCACACGAAGCTCCCCCTGGCGGAAGGGGCGCGCCAGCATCTGGAGGAGGTCGCGGGCAACGACATCCAGCAGATCGCCGTCATGGCGTCCGACGCCTTGGGCATGATCCGGTTGGCACCGTCCCCGGACCACCTGGACTTCGGCGTGGTGCAGAAGGGTTCCGCTCCTCGCAAGCAGGCCGTGACCATGCACGGCCCGCCGCTGGCCCGGCACTGCGTGGCCCAGCCCAAGCAGTCGTGGCTTCGGGTCGACCCCACCGGCACCGGTCTGGAGGTCCACGTCGACACGGCCGCCGAGGGGCGCCTGTCGGGTGACATCGTGCTGAAGGGTGTGGCCGACGAGACGGTGATCCATGTCGAGGCGGAGGTGACCTCGGCACACGGGCCCGGTCCCACCGAGCCTGAAGCGGGCGCCGCGAAGGACTCCGCAACGCCGCCACATGGAACGGACGGCAAGCGGGAGACGGTGGTCATCGAGCCCCGGCGTATCCCGGCCCGTCCCAAGACACCGCCCGGGACCACTCCACAGGCCAACCGAACGGACAGACGCGCTCCCGCCCTGGCCGGTGCGGCTCTCGCCCTGGCCGTCGCAGCCATCGGCACACTCGTACTGGCCATGCAGAGGGCGGTGGCGGCCCTCATGGAACGGGGCGAGGCGGGGCTGTACGGCAACGTCGAGGACGATATCCGCGAGCAGGGAGCGCTCACGCCTCTCATCGTGTGCCTGATCACCGGTGTGGTGACGCTGTTCGTCGGCATGGCAGCCCGGCACGATCTGGGGGCACGGCAGGAGCAGTACACGAGGCAGGCGGCGAGCATTACGCACACGCTGACCTCGATCGCGAAAGGGCTGGCGATCCCTGCGCTGGTCCTGGCCGTCCTCGCGGGCATCGCCTACCTGGTGGGCAGCCCCCATTGGTGACTCCCTCAGCCGGGCCGTCCGACCTCACCGGGAGGTGGTCCCGGCAGCGCTGTGGGGCGCCGACCGGGCGCGAGCCCGTCCCGACGTCGGAGGTCGCCGCCCGCCTCGGCTCCAGCGAACCGCAGGTCACCTGTGTTCTGTGGACCTGCGCGAGGCGGGCCTGGTGCGCTCGACCGGGACGGGCGCTCGAAGGCGGGTCAGCCGGCGGCCGGCGGCTCGGCGAACTGGTTGGTGTCGAAGAGCCGGTTGATGTGCCCGCCGAGCTCGGACCAGTGCTGTCCGGAGAGTTCGGCCGCGGCGCGGGCATCCCCGGCGGTACAGACATCGATGAGTCGGTCGTGGTGTTCGATGGTGTTGCGGCCACCTAGGAGAGTGGAGAACTTGCGGTGGAGAATGCGGTGGATCTGCGGGTGCAGCTGCTCGACGATCCGGCTGAGCACGGGGTTGTCTGCGGCAGCGATGGGGACCGCGTGGTAGCGGTCGTCCGCGGCCAGGGCAGCCGCGGTGTCATTGGCGGCCACGGCCCGTTCGAAGTCGCGGTTGGCCTGGCGCATGTGCCGCAGGTCCATCTCGGTCATGACCGGCACGGCCGTTTCGATGGCCAGCTGGTCCAGAGCGCGCAGCACGGAGAGGGTCTTCTCGACGTCATGGCGGTTGAGGGTGGTGATGCGGGTGTACACGCCGGGCTTGGCCTCCACCAAGCCGATGTCGACGAGCCGGGCGAGCGCCTCGCGCACCGGGGTGCGGCTGAGACCGAGGCGCTCGGCGAGTTCGCTGTCCTTGACCTTCTCCCCGGGCACGAGTTCCCCGCGCACGATGGAGTCGCGCAAGCGGTCGAAGACCTCGTCGCTGAGGAGGCGGCGGGATACGGGACGGTCAAGTGACATATTGCGTACAGTACATCGCCCGGCGCTCGTCTACCGGGTCGTGTGAGCGGCTCCGGCACGGCGGACCAGGGCTTGGGCCAGTATGAGCGCCGGGTCGACGAGGGGGACGTCCACAGCGTCGGCGCGCAGGCCCAGCGGAATCTCGGTGCAGCCCGCGATGACCGCCTGGGCCCCTCGTGCGGTCAGGCGCTGCGCGGCGCGGGCCAGCAGTGCGGCCGTCCTGTCATCGTGCGTACCTGCCTTCACCGCGTGGACCGCGGTCGTGACCTCCTGGTCCTGACTTGCGGCGCCGGGCAGCAGGAGGCGGATGCCGGAGCGGTCCAGCCACTCCTGGTAGAGCCCCGCGCGTACGGTGCCGGCCGTGGCCAGCAGACCGACGGTGTGGATCCGCGGGCTCAGCGTGGTCAGGTGCCGGGCGACTTCGCCGATCATGTGGACGATGGGCAGGCCGACGTGGCCGGCGATATGGGGAACGAAGGCATGTGCCGTGTTGCAGGGGATGGCGATGACCGTGGCGCCTGCCTCGCGCAGCACCCGGCCACCGTCGAGCAGCCACGGCGTGGGATCGGGGCCGTCGCCGAGGAGAGCCTCGGAGCGGTCGGGAATGGTGGGGTCGGACCAGATGACCGTCCTGAGGTGGTCCTGGTCGCTGGTGCCGGGGGTGATCGAGACGAGTTTGGCGTAGAAGTCGGCGGTGGCCGCCGGGCCCATGCCGCCCAGGATGCCGATGACCTCGCTCGTACGGGCGGGCACGCTCACTGGACGGTCTCCTTCTGGAGGTCGGTTGCCTCCGCGCCGACCCGCGCGTGGGAGGTGTCGCTGCCGCGCTTGGCTTCGCGTCGTTTCTCGGAACTGTCGACGACCGCGGCGGCGAGGGAGTTGCCGATGACGTTCACGCCGGTGCGGGCCATGTCGACGATGAAGTCGACTCCCAGGAGCAGGGCGACGCCCTCGGCGGGCAGTCCGACGCTGTTGCCCGCCGCTATGAGGACGACGATGGAGGCGGACGCCACACCGGCCATGCCCTTGGAGAGGATCACCAGCACGCCCACCATCAGGAGAAGGGCGGGCAACGAGGTGTCGGCGCCGTAGGCGTTGGCGAGGAACACCAGCGCGGCCGCCTGGTAGAGGACCGAGCCGTCGGTGTTGAAGGAGTAGCCGAGGGGGACGACGAACGAGGTCGTCGACCGGCTGAGCCCGAAGGCCTCCAGCCTGCTCATCAGCGGGGCCAGGACGGACTCGGAGCTACGGGTGACGAAGGCGATGCCCGCCAGGTTGGCGATCGACTTCAGCAGCGCGACGTAGCGGATGCGGTAGAACGCGGCGATGAGCGGGAAGAGCCCGCCGACCACGATGGCCAGGCCCGCGTAGACCACCGCGACGAAGCCCGCGAGGCTGCGCAGGTTGCCGAAGCCGTAGTGGGCGACGTCGTAGGAGATGAAGCCGAGCACGCCCAGCGGGGCGACGCGGATGACGTAGCCGACCACCTTGAACATCACCGTCGAGACCGACTCCAGGACGTCGGCGAAGGGCTTGGACTTCTCCCCGATCGCGGCCATGGCCACGCCGACCAGCAGGGCGAACGTGATGGCGCCGAGCAGGTTGCCCTCCCCGAACGCGGCGAAGATGTTCTTCGGCACGGCGTGCAGGATCAGTTCGTGGAAGTCGATGCCCTGGCTCATGCCCTCCAGGTCCTTGGCGTCGGCCCCCACGACGGGTGCGTTCTTGCCGATGCCGATGAACTTGGCGAGGCCCACCGCGATCAGCAGGATCACGGTGGTGACGAGCTCGAAGTAGAGGATCGCCTTGCCGGCGATCCGGCCGACCTTCTTGACCGACTCCATGCGGGCGATGCCCAGCACGATGAGTGGGAAGACCAGGGGCAGGACGACCACCTGGACCAGGTTGAGGAAGACGTCGCCGAGGAGCTTCATCTGCTCGCCGGTGGCGGGCGCGAAGGTGCCGAGGGTGGCTCCGAGTCCTACGGCGATGATCGACTGCACGCCGATCGGCATCCTCAGGCATCGCCGCAGCAGTCCCGCGGGTTTCGTTTTGCTGGTGTCCGTGCTGGTGTCCGCGCTGGTGGCGGGCGTGTTCGGGGTGTTCATGGAAGCCTCCCACTTCTCCAATATATTGCGCTCTGCGTATTGGGCGGTAAGACTGGGCTCCAGAGCGGTGGCCTGTCAAGGGGGTCTCGCACCGGCCTCGCCGACGGAACCCGGCACGAACGAGGAGACGCGGATGGCGCACGACACACGGGTGGAACACGACCTCGTGGGAGACATGGAGGTCCCTGCCGACGCCTACTACGGCGTGCACACGGTGCGAGCGGTGCACAACTTCGCGATCACCGGGTCGACCATCGCCCGGTTCCCCGACCTGATCGCATCACTGGCAGCGGTCAAGCAAGCGGCCGCACAGGCCAATCGGGACCTGGGGCTGCTTCCACCGGACATCGCCGAAGCGATCATCAGCGCATGCGAGGAGATCCGCTCCGGGCAGTTGCACGAGCAGTTCGTCGTCGACCCTCTCCAGGGCGGGGCCGGCACCTCCACGAACATGAACGCCAACGAAGTCATCGCGAACCGGGCCCTGGAAATCCTTGGCCATCCGCGCGGCCACTACTACGTGATCCATCCCCTTGACGACGTCAACCTCGGCCAGAGCACCAACGACGTCTACCCCACCGCCATTCGCCTGGCCATGGTCGGCTCGCTGCGCAAGCTGGGCGACTCGATGAAGGCACTGTCCGATGCGTTCGGCGTGAAGGCGGAGGAGTTCGGCGACATCCTCAAGGTGGGGCGAACCCAGCTCCAGGACGCTGTTCCCATGACACTCGGCCAGGAGTTCACGACCTATGCCGTCATGATCGAGGAAGATCGTCAACGCCTCACGGAGGCAGCCGCCCTGCTGCTCGAGTCCAACCTCGGCGGGACCGCGATCGGCACCGGCATCAACGGACACCCCCGCTATGCCGAACTCGCCTGTTCGTACCTCGCCGGCATGAGCGGTGAACCCGTCCGGCCCGCGGGCGACTTCATCGAAGCCACCCAGGACTGCGGCGCCTTCGTCCAGCTGTCCGGCGTCCTCAAGCGCGTCGCGGTGAAGATCTCCAAGACGTGCAACGACCTGCGCCTGATGTCCTCCGGCCCCACGGCCGGCTTGGGTGAGATCAACCTGCCGCCGGTGCAGGCCGGTTCCTCGATCATGCCCGGCAAGGTCAACCCGGTGATCCCGGAGGTGGTGAACCAGGTCGCCTTCGAGGTCATCGGCAACGACTTGACAGTGACGATGGCCGCCGAGGCGGGCCAGCTACAGCTCAACGCCTTCGAGCCCGTCATCGCCTACAGTCTGCTGCGCTCCCTGGCCCACCTGCGCGCAGCCTGTGACACCCTCGCGACCCGTTGCGTGCCCGGTATCACGGCCAATCGCGAGCACCTCCACGACACGGTTCACCGTTCCATCGGCCTGGTGACCGCGCTCGCTCCACACATCGGCTACGCCGCCTCCACGGCCCTTGCCCGTCGAGCTCTTGCCACAGGCCGCACCATCAAGGACCTCGCCGCGGAAGCCGGCCTGCTCACCGCTGACGAACTGGACGCGATCCTGCGCCCCGAAGCCCTCACCAGGCCCTTCCCGCAGCCCGTGGTGGCAGCCGCTCCACTCGCGACATAGCAACGCTCCCGGCCCTGTCTGGCGGGCCACGGGCGCCGTGCAGGCGTTCGGCCCGCACCAGCCAGGCAGGGTCCTACAGCAACTCGCGCCTGTGCTCTGTGCGTTGACTCCGAAGGTCGCAGTCACGAGGGCTGCGCCGGCAAAGAGGACACCACACAGCGGGAACAACTGGCCTCTCATGTCCGTACCATCTCTCACCAAGGCAGCTCGCGGGACGCGCAACTCCCCCGCCGGGCCGCCGAAGCCCCGCCCCAGGACAGGCATCACCGGCAGCATGCCGGTGACGCCGAGGAAAGGTCAGCGCCATGCCCGAGACAACGACTCCCGCAACCGAACTGGCATCGCAGTACATCGCACAGGTGACCGGAGATCTCGAAGCCAACCTCAAGGAGCAAGAACGTATCGGTGCGGAAATCACCACCTTGCAGGAGCAGCTCGCCGCTCTTCAGCACGACCACGGCGTGCTGGTGAGCATGCAGCAGGCACTCGGCCTCACCACACCGTCGAACGGGTCCGCAGCCGAGCCCGAGAGTGCCGTGCTGCCTTCCCCGCGCCGGAAGAAGGCCGGTCCGGCGGCCGGCGAGAAGCAGAAGACACGTAAGGCCACTGCCACGCCGGCGAAGAAGGCAGCCAGGAAGCCTGCGGCAAAGAAGCCCGAGGGTAAGACGGCGGACAGCGCCAAGGCGCCGGAGCCCACCCTGGTCGAGCTCATCCGCCGCCATCTCATCGAGCAGAAGGAACCGCGCTCCGCGGCGGAGATCTCCACCGCGCTCGCCGAAGCCCACCCCCACCGCGGCATCGCCGCCAAGGTCGTGCGCATCACGCTCGAAGGACTCGTGGCCAAGAGCCAGGCCGAGCGCTCCAAGCAGGGCAGGTCCGTCTTCTACACCGCCCCCGCCTCGGAGTCGGCGGCTGCGCCCGAGACCGAGGCGCAGCCCAAGGGCACGGACAACTGACAGTGCGTCCGGCCCTCGACCGCGCCGCGGCGGCCTCGGCGCCTCAGGCCAGGGCCTGCGCGACATAGAGGATGCCCAGGCCTGCAGCCAGGCCGCCGAGGACGGGGCGCAGGCACCTCTCCGGCAGGCGGCTGCAGGCGGGCGCCGACGTGGCCGCCGACCGGCCCGTCCGGTCCGCAGGCGGGCCCGAGCCACCGGTCGGGTGCGACGTCACCGATCCTGACCGAAGACAGCAGCGCCGGGCGACGGTGCGCCCGGCGTCGGGCAGTGCGCCCAACTACCTGATCGGCGCCGGCCGCCGTCTTGACAACCTCCGAACCCACGGGAAAGGCTGTTGCACATAGAGAGTCCAGTTGCTCAATAGGAAACGGGAGCCCGCTCGTGGCCATCTCCGTCTTCGACCTCTTCTCCATCGGCATAGGGCCGTCCAGTTCACACACCGTCGGCCCCCTGCGCGCCGCCGGCATGTTCGCCGGACGACTGGAGGAGGAAGGGCTCCTCGTCCGCACGGCAGCGGTGCGGGCCGAGCTCTTCGGCTCCCTCGGCGCCACCGGACACGGCCACGGCAGCCCCAAGGCAGTACTGCTCGGCCTGGAGGGCAACGAGCCGCACACGGTGGACGTGGCCGAAGCCGGGCGGGACGTCGAGCGGATCACATCGACGGGGCGGCTGCGACTGCTGGGCCGCGACCTGGGCGATGCCCACGAGATCGGCTTCGACCCGGACAGGCAGTTGGTGCTGCACCGCCGCCGTTCGCTGCCGTACCACGCCAACGGCATGACGTTGTTCGCGTACGACGCCGAGGGCACACCGCTGCTGGAGAAGACGTACTACTCGGTCGGCGGTGGGTTCGTCGTCGACGAGGACGCGGCGGGCGCGGACCGGGTCAAGCTCGACGACACCGTGCTCAAGTACCCGTTCACCAGCGGTGACGAGCTGCTGCGGCTGACCCGGGAGACGGGCCTGTCGATCTCGGCGCTGATGCTGGAGAACGAACTGGCCTGGCGCAGCGAACGGGAGATCCGTACCGGCCTGCTGGAGATCTGGCGGGTGATGCGGGAATGCGTCGCGAGCGGACTGGCCTGCGAGGGGATTCTGCCCGGCGGACTGAAGGTCCGCCGCCGGGCCACCGCCGTGGCCAAGGCGCTGCGGGCCGACGGCGATCCGGCCGGGCGGGCGCTGGAGTGGGTGACCCTCTACGCCATGGCGGTCAACGAGGAGAACGCGGCCGGCGGCCGCGTGGTCACCGCCCCGACCAACGGGGCCGCCGGCATCATCCCCGCCGTCCTGCACTACTACGTCAATTTCGTCCATGGAGCCGACGACGACGCAGTCGTCCGGTTCCTGCTGGCGGCCGGTGCCATCGGCCTGCTGTTCAAGGAGAACGCCTCCATCTCCGGCGCCGAGGTCGGCTGCCAGGGCGAGGTCGGTGCCGCCTGTTCCATGGCCGCGGGGGGCCTCGCCGAGGTCCTCGGCGGTTCACCGGAACAGGTGGAGAACGCCGCCGAGATCGGCATGGAGCACAACCTGGGTCTGACGTGCGACCCGGTCGGCGGCCTGGTCCAGATCCCGTGTATCGAGCGGAACGGCATGGCAGCGGTCAAGGCCGTCACCGCGGCTCGGATGGCCCTGCGGGGCGACGGCCGCCACCACGTCTCCCTGGACAAGGTCATCAAGACCATGAAGGAGACCGGCGCCGACATGAAGGTCAAGTACAAGGAGACGGCCCGCGGCGGGCTCGCGGTCAACGTCATCGAGTGCTGACGAGCAGCCCACACGGCGGAGTCGGGCGAGCGGGAACGACCCTGACCGCGGGCCGGTCAGCGCACCGGTTCCAGCCGGACCACAATCCGCCGCGGGGCGGGCGGGGCTTTGCGGGCCTAGCGTTCCGCGAGGTTCGAGCGGGTGCCGAGGCGGTCCTGGACCCAGTCGTGGAACTCGCCGATGTGGTGCTCGCTGGGCACCAGGACGCCGCCCTTGGCGTACAGCCGGGAGCTCATGGCCGGCTGGCAGCGCTCGCAGGCGTCGAAGTCCTGCCGGTTGACCCGGTCGAACAGCTCCACGGACCGGCTGACGTCCCGGCCGCTCTCCACCACGCCCTTCAGGTACAGCCAGTCACACTCCACGATGGTGCGGTCGACCGCGACCGGGAACATCCGGTGGAAGATCACATGGTCGGGCACGAGGTTGATGAACACCTGCGGGCGCACCGTGATCGCGTAGTACCGGCGGTCCTGGTCATCGGTGACGCCCGGGATGCGGTCCAGGCCCTCCGAGCCGTCCACGGTGAAGCCCTGGACGTCCGCGCCGAACTCGGCGCCGTGCCCCACGTAGAACTGCGCGGCGTACCCGTCGGCGAACTCCGGCAGCACCTCGGTCAGCTCCGGGTGGATGGTCGCGCAGTGGTAGCACTCCATGAAGTTCTCGATGATCAGCTTCCAGTTGGCCTGGACGTCGTAGACGATCCGCCGGCCGACCTCCAGGCTCTCGACGTCGTAGCGCTCGATGGACTCGACGTCGCCCAGGCGCGCGACCACGTCGGCGATCACCGACTCCTCGAACGGCGGCGGGTCCTCGGCCAGGCACACCCACACGTAGCCCAGCCACTCGTGTACGGCCACGCTCGCCAGGCCGTACTCGGTGCGGCCGACGTCCGGCATCCTGGTCAGGTTCGGTGCCGCGACGAGTTTGCCGTTCAGGTCGTACGTCCAGGCGTGGTACGGGCACTGGAAGGCCCGCTTCACCTCGCCGGACTCCTGCGTGCAGAGTTTCGCGCCCCGGTGCCGGCACACGTTGAAGAAGGCCCGGACGGAGCCGTCCCGCGAGCGGGTCAGCAGGACGCTCTCCCGCCCGACGTCAACGGTCCGGAACGCACCCGGCTTGGCCAGTTCCGACGAGCGGGCCGCGCAGAACCACATGGATTCGAAGATGTGCTCCTGCTCCAGGCGGAAGATCTCCGGGTCCGTGTAGTGGTCGCCGGGAAGGGTCGCGATCAGGCTGTCCGGCAGGCCGGTCGTAGTCATGGTTCACCTCGGAGTGAAGCGCCCCGGTCGGGCGAGTGGTTGCCTCATACGCAACGGACCTCTTGCTACGCAACTCACAGTGCAGTCCACCAGAAGCAGTGTCAAGACCTTGACCACGGACCGCCACAGCCGGGACCATGTTGCGTATCAGTCCCACTGTTGCGCAATACGCACTTCCCTCAGGGAGGGCTCAGTGTCTCTTGGACCCACAACGTGCCGTGAGTTCGTCCTCACCCTGTCGTGCCCCGACCGCTCGGGCCTCGTCCACGCCGTCACCGGCTTCCTCGTCCGCCATTCCGGCAACATCCAGGAGAGCCAGCAGTTCGACGACCGGCTCAAGGACCGCTTCTTCATGCGGGTGCACTTCGACGTCACGGACCCGGGCATGACGCTGGAGGACCTGAAGTCCGGCTTCGCCCCGGTGGCGGAGGCGTACCGGATCTCCTGGCAGCTGTACGAGGCGTCGACCCCGACGCGCACGCTGATCATGGTGTCGAAGTTCGGGCACTGCCTCAACGACCTGCTCTTCCGCTGCCGTACCGGCGCGCTGAACATCGAGGTGCCGGCGATCGTCTCCAACCACCGGGACTTCGAGCCGCTCGCCGAGAGCTACGGGATCCCGTTCCACCACGTGCCCGTGACCCGGGAGACGAAGCCCGACGCGGAGGCGCGGCTGCTGGAGCTCGTCGAGGAGCTGGACATCGACCTGGTGGTCCTCGCCCGCTACATGCAGATCCTGTCGAACGACCTGTGCAAGCAGCTCGAAGGCCGGGCGATCAACATCCACCACTCGTTCCTGCCGAGCTTCAAGGGCGCCCGGCCCTACGTCCAGGCGCACGAGCGCGGCGTCAAGCTCGTCGGAGCGACGGCCCACTACGTCACCCCGGACCTCGACGAGGGGCCCATCATCGAGCAGGACGTCGTCCGTGTGAGCCACTCACAGGGGCCGGAGAGCCTGGTCGCCCTGGGGCGCGACGTCGAAGCGCAGGTCCTGGCGCGGGCGGTGGAATGGCACAGCCAGAGCCGCATCATGGTCAACGACAACCGAACGGTCGTCTTCCGCTGAGGAAAATGGCCCCCACCCCCTCACACCTGTTGCCCATTTCGCCTAGGGTTTCGCCATGAGCAACCACGGTGCCGAGTCCGCAGGCGCTCCGAGTGGCGGAGTGCAGTCCGTTGACCGTGCTGTCGCGGTGCTGGAGATCCTCGCCCAGCACGGCGAGGCAGGCGTGAGTGAGGTGGCCGCGGCGATCGACGTCCACAAGTCCACCGCCTTCCGTCTGCTCGGCGCGCTGGAAGCGCACGGGATGGTCGAGCAGGAGAGCGAGCGCGGAAAGTACCGTCTCGGCTTCGGGGTCGTACGCCTGGCCGGCGCGGTGACGGGCCGCATCGCCGTCACCCGGCACGGCCGGGGCATCTGCGAACGTCTCGTCGACGACGTGGGCGAGACGATGAACATCGCCGTGCTCGAGTCCCACCACGCGATCAACCTCTACCAGGTGCGCAGCACGTCGGCCATCGCCGCGCAGAACTGGGTGGGACGCCAGACACCGCTGCACTGCACGTCGAGCGGCAAGATCCTCCTCGCCCACCTCGGCCGCAAGGACCGCGACGAGCTCCTCACCGCGACGGGCCTGCCCCGTCTGACACCGCACACGGTGACCTCCAGGAAGAAGCTGGAGGCGGACCTCGCCGAGGCCCGTGAGCAGGGCTACGCCATCACGATGCAGGAGTACGAGGAGGGCCTCAACGCCCTCTCAGCGCCCGTGCGTTCGGATGAGGGTGAGGTCATCGCCGCGCTCAGCGCGTCGGGCCCGGCCTTCCGGCTGACCGAGGGGCGCATGATGGAACTGGCAGAGGTGCTGGTCGCGGGAGCGGACGAGCTCAGCCGCCGTCTCGGCTATACGGGCTGAGGCCCGGCCTGCCTCGTTGACCAAGACAGGAGTCGTTGATCAGGGCAGGACTCGCACGCCGAGCGGCGGGGGGGGGGGGCCGGGGGGGCGGGGGGCCCCCCCCCCGCCGGGCGGGGGGGGGCCCCCCCCCCCCCCCCCCCCCCGCCCGCGGGCGCCCCCCCCCCCCCCCCCCCCCCCCCCCGCTTCCGTGGTGTCCGTGTCAGCCCGTCCACTCCACGGCGGCGTCCAGCAGCCAGTCCGTCAGATAGCCGGCGAAGGAGGAGCGGACCAGCACCCAGAACCCGGCTCTCGGGTCGTCACGGGCCACCAGGACGACCTGGGTGCGGCCCAGGGTCGTCTGGGCGCAGCGGCCCGGGCCGAAGACGCGTGGGTGCAGGTCGAGCGAGCAGCCATGGGCCAGCAGGTCGTGGGCGCGGGGGCCGGCGACGAGGAGCGTGGTGCGCTGAGCAGAAACGTCGACGACGGACACGGGCTCGTCACCGGCGGCCTCACGGATCCGGTTCTCCAGCCCGCGCTGACCGCCCGGCGGACCCACCACGAGCCACTCGTCGGGGCCGAGCCACAGCGCGGTCAGCTCTCCGGCACGGACGACGGTGCCGGGCTCGACGGGCAGTTGCAGGCCCAGCGCCAGCCCCACGGCGTCCGCCGCCGCTCCCTTGGGATCGAGGCGGACGTCGATCTGGGTCAGGAAGGGGAGTTCCGCGAGGCGGATGGCGCCCCCGGAGGTGCGGGTCGCGGCGGCCAGCCGGTCCGTGGCGTGCGACAGGGGGCTGCGGAGCGGGGCGGTAAGGGCGGTGTCAGCCATCGCGGCGGGCTCCCTCGGGGTCGTAGAGGACGGGGCTCGCGACGGTCACCGGGACCAGCCGGTCACCGACGGGGGCGTAGAGGCGCTCACCGATGCGCTCGCGTCCGCCCTTGACCAGGGCGAGCGCGAAGGTCCGGCCGAGGGCCGCGCTGCGGTAGCTGGACGTGACGTGGCCGAGCATCGGGACGGGGGGCGCCGGCAGCACGCTGTCCGCGACCAGGTGGGTGCCCTCGGGGAGGAACGTGCCCGGCTCCTCCGGGAGCAGGCCGACCAGATGCTTGCGGTCGGGACGGACGGTGTCGGCACGGGCGAAGGAACGCTTGCCGATGAAGTCGGGCTTCTTCTTCGAGACCGCCCAGCTCATGCCGAGATCCTGCGGTGTCACCGTGCCGTCGGTGTCCTGGCCGACGATCGGATAGCCCTTCTCCGCGCGCAGGACGTGCATGGTCTCGGTGCCGTACGGGGTGATGCCGTGCGGGGCGCCCGCCTCGTACAGCGCCTCCCACAGGGCGAGGGCCTCCCACGGCGACACGTTGATCTCGTAGGCAAGTTCGCCGGAGAAGCTGATCCGGCACACGCGGGCCCCGATGCACGCGACGGTCGTGTCCCGCCAGGCCATGAACGGGAAGTCGTCGTTGGCCACGGCCAGTTGCGGGGCGAGTGAGCCGAGCACCTCGCGGGACTTCGGACCGACCAGGGCGACGGTGGCCCACTGCTCGGTCACGGAGGTGCAGTGGACCTTCAGCTCGGGCCACTCCGTCTGGAGCCACTCCTCCATCCAGTCCAGCACGGTGGCGGCGTTGCCGGTCGTGGTGGTGACCAGGTAGCGGTGCTGGTCGAGGCGGATGACGGTGCCGTCGTCGAAGACCATCCCGTCGGGGCGGCACATCACGCCGTAGCGGATCATGCCGACCTTCAGGGTGCTCATCATGTTGGTGTAGAGCAGGTCGAGGAAGGCGGCGGCGTCCGGGCCCTGGACGTCGATCTTGCCGAGGGTGGAGGCGTCCATGAAGGCGACGCCCTCGCGGGCGGCGGCGCATTCGCGCAGCACGGCCGTCTCCATGTCCTCGCCGTCCCGCGGGTAGTACCAGGGCCGCTTCCACTGGCCGACGTTCTCGAAGAGGGCGCCGTGCGCGACATGCCACTCGTGCAGGGCGGTCGTGCGCACCGGGTCGCTCAGCACGCCGCGGTCACGGCCGGCGAGGGCGGCGAAGGAGACCGGGGTGTACGGGGGCCGGAACGTGGTCGTGCCGAGCGCCGAGATGTCTACCCCGAGCAGTTCGGCGACGACACCGCTGGCCAGGACGCCGGAGGTCTTGCCCTGGTCGTTGGCCGTGCCGGCCGTGGTGTAGCGCTTGGTGTGCTCCACCGAGCGCATTCCGGCGCCGGTCGCCCGGGTGAGGTCGTCGACGGTGACGTCGCGCTGGAGGTCGACGAAACGCGGGGCGCCTTCCCGGCCGGGGACGGTGAAGACCCGCATGGGCGGGGTCTGCGGCTGTGTCACCAGGTGTGGCAGGCGGGGCGCCTGTGAGGTGTAGCCCTCGGCCTCGATGGCGCGGGCTCCCGCGGCCGCCCCCTGCGCCAGGATTCGCGCGAGGTCGAGGACGCCACTCGCGGCACCCGCGACCTCGACGGCCTGACGGGAGGTGTCGGGGACGAAGCTGCCGAGCTCCTCGTCATGGCGGAGCTTGCCGCCCGCCTGGCTGAACAGGTGCGCGACCGGGTTCCAGCCGCCGGAGACCAGGAGCAGGTCGGCGGCGAATTCCCGTCGCCCTGTCGTCTCCCCGTACGGGGCGACGGTCACGGCGGTGAGACGGGGGGCGCCTTCCGTGGCGGTGACGGCGTGGCCCGCCAGCACCTCGATGCCGGCCAGGCGGGTGCGCTCGGCCCACTTCCCCGGCTCTGGACGGGTGTCGACCACGGCCTCGACGGCGACGCCCGCCGCGGCGAGGTCCATCGCCACCGCGTAGGCGCTGTCGTTGGTGGTGAGGACGACCGCGTGGCGGCCGGGCAGGACGCCGTGGCGGTTGACGTAGGCGCGGGCCGAAGCGGCCAGCATCACGCCGGGACGGTCGTTGTCCGCGAAGGCCAGCGAGCGTTCATGGGCGCCGGTGGCGAGGACGACATGGCGGGCCCGAATGCGGTGGACGCGTTCCCGGGAGACCTTCTCGGGGGCTGCGGCGCCGAGGTGGTTGGTGCGGCGCTCCACGGCGAGCAGGTGGTTGTCGTCGTAGTAGCCGAAGACCGTGGTGCGGCGCAGGACGCGTACGTCGGGGGCGGCGTCGAGCCGGGCGGTCGTCTCGGCCACCCAGTCGAGGAGTTCGCCGGTGCCGAGGAGGCTGCCGCCGGGGTCCGGCTGGTCGTCGGCGAGGATGACGCGGGCGCCCGATCGGGCGGCGGCCGCCGCTGCGGCGAGGCCGGCCGGGCCCGCGCCGACGACCAGGAGGTCGCAGTGGGTGTGCACGGCGTCGTAGCGGGCCGGGTCCGGTTCGGTGGCGAGACGGCCCTGGCCCGGGAGGCTGGTTGCGACGAGGCCGTCGTAGAGCTCGACGGTGGTGGCCGGGAGCATGGGCTCGGGGAACGGTTCCTCGATCTGGATGACCGCGTTGGGTTCCTCGACGCCGGCCGAGAAGATGCCGCGGGGGCGGCCCAGTTTGATGCTGGTGCCGGTCTGGATGACGCCGTTGGCGAGGAGGGCGGAGGCGAGGGTGTCACCCCTGTAGCCCTGGTATTCGGTGCCGTCGAAGGTGAAGGTGAGTGGCTCGTCGCGGTGGATATGGCCTCGGGTGGGGTGGCGGAAGGGCTGGGTGTTCTCCCCCACCCCGCCCCTTCCCGAAATCAGGGGCTCTGCCCCCGAACCCCGCTGGGGGCTCTGCCCCCAGACCCCCGTATCGGCCTGAACGGCCTCGTCCTCACACGCCGGACGGGCTGGGATCGCCGGACGCGGCTGCAGAGCAACCGAACGCGCCTCAACGGTCTCCGGGCGCTCCTCCCCCACCCGGTACACCGTCAGGATCTCGTTCGTCGACGTGTCCCGTACGGCGTTGAACCAGCGGCGGCAACCCGCGGCGTGGCTCCAGCGCTCCGCGAAGGGGCCCCTCGGGTTGTCGCGGAAGAAGAGGTAGCGGGCCCACTCCTCGTCGGTGAGGGACGCCGGGGCCTCCGGGTACGGCACATGGGCCTGGCCGCCGTAGTGGAACTCGGCCTCGTCGCGAGGTCCGCACCACGGGCAGGGGATCAGCAGCATGGATCGGCTCCCAAAGCTTCCAGTGGTCCTAGTGGGCCACCGCGGCCGCGCCGTGCTCGTCGACGAGCGCGCCGGTGGTGAAACGGTCGAGCGAGAAGGGGGCGTTCAGCGGATGCGGTGTGTCGTGGGCGATGGTGTGGGCGTAGACCCAGCCGACACCGGGGGTGGCCTTGAAACCGCCGGTTCCCCAGCCGCAGTTGAGGTAGAGGTTGTCCACCGGGCTGAGGCCGATGATCGGTGAGGCGTCGGGACTGACGTCGACGATGCCGCCCCAGGTGCGCAGGACATGGGCGCGGGCGAAGACCGGGAAGAGTTCCAGGGCCGCCGCCATCTGCTCCTCGATGATGTGGAAGGCACCGCGCTGGGTGTAGGAGTTGTACGCGTCGATGCCCGCGCCCATCACCAGCTCGCCCTTGTGGGCCTGACTGACGTACACATGGACCGCGTTGGACATGACGACCGTCGGGTGGACCGGCTCCAGCAGCTCCGACACGAGCGCCTGCAAGGGATGGCTCTGCACGGGGAGGTCGATGCCGGCCATGGCCGCCAGGACCGAGGTGTGGCCGGCCGAGCAGAGCGCGACCTTGCCCGCGGCGATGGGGCCCCGGGTGGTCTGGACTCCGACCACCCGGTTGCCGACCACGTCGAGGCCGGTGACCTCGCAGTTCTGGATGATGTCGATGCCGGCGGCGTCGGCGGAGCGGGCCAGGCCCCAGGCGACGTGGTCGTGCTTGGCGATGCCCGCACGGGGCTGGTAGGTGGCGCCCAGGACCGGATAGCGCACGTCCGGGGAGATGTTGACGATCGGGCAGACGTCCTTGACCCCGTCGGCGTCCAGCCACTCGGCGTCCACGCCGTTGAGGCGGTTGGCCTCGACGCGGCGCATGCTGTCGCGGACGTCCTGGAGGCTGTGGGCGAGGTTCAGTACGCCGCGCTGGGAGAAGAGGATCGGGTAGTCGAGCTCGTCCGCCAGGCCCTCCCACAGCTTGAGGGCGTGCTCGTAGATGCCGGCGCTCTCGTCCCACAGGTAGTTGGAGCGGATGATCGTGGTGTTGCGGGCCATGTTGCCGCCCGCCAGCCAGCCCTTCTCCAGCACGGCGACGTTGGTGATGCCGTGGTTCTTCGCCAGGTAGTGGGCGGTGGCCAGGCCGTGTCCGCCGCCGCCGACGACGACGACGTCGTAGGAGCGCTTGGGCTCGGGGTTGCGCCACAGCCGGTCGGGGTGTTCGGGGAGCTCGGCGCCTGGGGTGCGGGGGCTCATCGGGCGTCTCCGTCTTCGGACAGGTGCGGGTAGAGCGGGTGCTTGGCGGCCAGGGTCTCCGTGCGGGCCCGAAGGGCGGCCACGTCCGGCTCCGGCCGGAGGGCGAGCGCGATGACGTCCGCGACCTCTGCGAAGTCCTCCTCGGTGAAGCCGCGGGTGGCCAGGGCAGGGGTGCCGATGCGCAGGCCCGAGGTGACCATGGGCGGACGCGGATCGAAGGGCACGGCGTTGCGGTTGACGGTGATGCCGATCTCGTGGAGCAGGTCCTCGGCCTGGCGGCCGTCCAGCTCGGAGTCGCGCAGGTCGACCAGGACGAGGTGGACGTCCGTGCCGCCGGTCAGCACCTTGACTCCGGCGGCCGCCGCGTCCGCCCGGGTGAGGCGTTCGGCCAGGATGCGGGACCCCGCGAGCGTCCGGGCCTGGCGTTCGGCGAACTCCGGTGTCGCGGCGACCTTGAAGGACACCGCCTTCGCTGCGATGACGTGCTCCAGGGGGCCGCCCTGCATGCCGGGGAAGACAGCCGAGTTGATCTTCTTGGCGAGGTCGGCCTCGTTGGTGAGGATGACGCCGCCGCGCGGGCCGCCGAGGGTCTTGTGCGTCGTCGTGGTCGTGACGTGGGCGTGCGGTACGGGGCTCGGGTGCAGTCCTGCCGCCACCAGCCCGGCGAAGTGCGCCATGTCGACCATGAGGAGGGCGCCCACCGCGTCGGCGATCCCGCGGAAGGCCGCGAAGTCCAGCTGCCTGGGATACGCCGACCAGCCCGCGATGATCATCTTGGGGCGGTGCTCCTTGGCCAGCCGCTCGACCTCGTCCATGTCGACGAGGTTGTCCGCCTCGGACACGTGGTACGGCACGACGTTGAGCATCTTGCCGCTGTAGTTGATGCGCATGCCGTGCGTGAGGTGTCCGCCGTGCGCGAGGTCGAGGCCGAGGACCGTGTCGCCGGGCTGGAGCAGGGCGAAGAAGACGGCGGTGTTCGCCTGGGCACCGGAGTGCGGCTGCACGTTGGCGAAGCCGGCGCCGAAGAGGGACTTGACGCGTTCGATGGCCAGCCGCTCGGTGACGTCGACGTGTTCGCAGCCGCCGTAGTAGCGGCGGCCCGGGTAGCCCTCGGCGTACTTGTTGGTCGCGACCGAGCCCTGGGCCTCCATCACGGCGGAGGGCGCGAAGTTCTCGGAGGCGATCATCTCCAGGGTGGACTGCTGGCGGTGCAGTTCGGCGCGGAGCGCGGCGTGGACCTCGGGGTCCAGCTCCGCCAGGGGGGTGTTCAGCGCGTTCATACGGCGTTCGCGTTCCTCTCGGCGGCCTCGACGACATTGGCGAGCAACATGGCACGGGTCATGGGGCCCACGCCTCCGGGCATGGGCGCCAGCCATCCGGCGACCTGGGCGGCGTCCGGATGGATGTCTCCGGCCAGGCCCTGTTCGGTGCGGGTGATGCCGACGTCCAGGACGGCCGCGCCGGGGCGCAGCATGTCCTTGGTGATCAGCCCGGGCGAGCCGGCCGCCGCGACGACGATGTCCGCCTCGCGTACGTGCCAGGCCAGGCCCTTGGTTCCGGTGTGGCAGAGGGTGACGGTGGCGTTCTCGGAGCGGCGGGTGAGCAGGAGCCCGATCGGCCGTCCGACCGTGATGCCCCGCCCGATCACGCACACCCGGGCTCCGGCGAGCGGCACGTCATGGCGGCGGAGCAGTTCGACGATGCCGCGCGGGGTGCACGGCAGCGGTGCTTCGACGCCGAGGACGAGCCGGCCGAGGTTGACGGGGTGCAGGCCGTCGGCGTCCTTGGCCGGGTCCATGCGCTCCAGTACGGCGCCCGCGTCCAGGTGGCGGGGCAGCGGGAGCTGGACGATGTACCCGGTGCAGTCGGGGTCGGCGTTGAGCTCGTCGACCGTCTCCTCGACCTGCTGCTGAGAGGCGTCGGCGGGCAGCTCCCGCCGGATGGAGGCAAGGCCCACCTGAGCGCAGTCCCGGTGCTTGCCACCGACGTAGGCGCGACTGCCGGGGTCGTCACCGACCAGGACGGTGCCGAGGCCGGGCGCCCGTCCGGTGACGGCGGTCAACTTGCCCACGCGCTCTGCCAGTTCCTGCCGGATCGCGGCGGCGGTGGCCTTGCCGTCAAGGAGTTGTGCGGTCACCTGGGGTGTTCCTTCCAACGAGGCTGTGGTGGAACGGCTTGAGGGGCGCGGGACCGTATCGATCAGCGGCTCCGCCGCGGTGCGCGACACGCCACGACGCACCTGCAGACGAAGAACTCACCCACGAAGCCGGGACATCGTCGGATCGAACAACGGCTCCTCGGCCACGACCGCCTCGACGGACTGGTCGAAGTACCCGATGTTCAGAACGGTCCCCGGAGCGGCCAGCTCCACCGGCAGCCACGCATAGGCGATGCCCTTGCCGATCGTGTAGCCGTACGCCGCGCTGGTGACGTACCCCACCGCACAGTCCCCGTCGTACACCGGCTCCTTGCCCAAGACGACGGCCTCGGGGTCGTCGATCGTGAGGCAGGTCAGCTTCCGCCGGACATCGGCCTTGCGCCGCTCCAACGCCGCCTTCCCGACGAAGTCGTCCTTGTCGAGCTTCACGGCGAAGCCGACACCTGCCTCGTACGGGTCGTGTTCGTACGTCATGTCCGTACCGAAGGACCGGTAGCCCTTCTCCAGACGGAGACTGTTGAACGCACCCCGCCCGGCCACGATCCCGCCCAGCGGCTCGGCCGCGCGCCAGAGCGTGTCCCACAGCTTCTGGCCCAGGTCCGCGGTGGTGTACAGCTCCCAGCCGAGCTCGCCGACGTACGACAGGCGCATCGCGGTGACGGGCACGGAGCCGATGTGCGCGCGCTTGGCGCGGAAGTACTTCAGCCCGGCCGCCGAGAAGTCGGCGTCGGTGAGCGGCTGGAGGACGTCGCGGGCGAGCGGCCCCCACAGGCCGATGCAGCAGGTGCCGGGGGTGATGTCGCGGACCTGGACCGTGCCGTCGGCGGGGAGGTGCCGGGTGAACCAGTCGAGGTCCAGGTTGCCGTTGGCGCCGACCTGGAAGAGGTCGGGGGCGAGCCGGGCGACGGTGACGTCGCTGCGGATGCCGCCGTCGTGGTCGAGGAGCAGCGTGTACGTCACCGAGCCGACGGACTTGGCGACCTTGCCGGTGCACAGTCGCTCCAGGAACTCGCCGGAGCCGCGCCCGCTGACCTCCAGCCGCTTGAGGGCCGTCATGTCGTACATGGCGACGGTCTCACGGGTGGTCTGGGCCTCGGCGGCGACGATGGGCGACCAGTACCGCGCGGCCCAGTCGTTGGGGGTGACGATGGCACGGCCCTCGACCAGGCTCGCGTTGGCCTCGTACCACTGGGGCCGCTCCCAGCCGTTCGCCTCCAGGAAGAAGGCGCCCAGCTCCTGCTGGCGGGTGTGGAACGGGCTGGTGCGGATCGGGCGCGGGTCCCCCGACGGCTGGAGGGGGTGGAGGATGTCGTAGACCTCGACGAAGTTCTGGCAGTCGCGGGCCAGGACGTACTCCGGCGAGAGCTGGTGCGGTTCAAAGCGGTTGACGTCGCACTCGTGCAGGTCGAACGAGGTGCAGTAGCCGTCGACCAGCCATTCGGCCATGGCCCGTCCGACGCCGGCGGAGTGCGTGACCCAGACGGCCTCGGCGACCCAGAAGCCCTTGACGTCCGGGGATTCGCCGAGCAGCGGCAGGCCGTCGGTGGTGAAGGAGAACAGGCCGTTGATGCCTTCCTCGACCTTGGCGTCCTTGGTCGCCGGGAGCAGTGACTGCGTCTCGGTCCAGGCCTTCTCGAAGTCCTCCTCGGTGAACTTCAGGACGGAGGGCATCTCGTCGGACTCGTCCAGGGAGAGGATGTCGTCGGCGGAGATGGGCATCGGGCGGTGGCCGTAGTAGCCGATGCCCAGGCCGTCGAAGCGGTCGCGGTAGTAGAGGTCGGCGTCCTGGTGGCGCAGGATCGGGCGGACCGCCTCCTGCGTCTGTCCCGCCAGGGCCGGGACCGGGCCCGTCCAGGCGAGCTGGTGGGCGAGCGGGGTGAGCGGGAGGTTCATGCCCACCATGCGCGCGATCTTCGGACCCCAGATACCGGCGCAGCACACGACGATGTCGGCGGGGATCTCGCCCCGGTCGGTCAGGACGCCGGTCACCTCGCCCTCGGCCTGCCGGACGTCGAGGACTTCGTGGCGGGCGAGGAAGCGGACGCCGCGCTCGGTGGCCCGGCGGATCTGCGCCTCGACGGCGAGGACCGCCTTGGCGAGGCCGTCCGTCGGCACGTGGAGGCCGGCGAGGACCTTGTCCGGGTCGACGAGCGGGTGCTGTGCGACGCACTCCTCGGTGTTCAGCAGCCGGGACTCGATGCCCCAGGAGGCGAGCCAGCCGTGGCGCCGCTGCAGTTCGGTGACCCGCTCCGGGCTGGTGGCCACCTCAAGGCCGCCGACCTGGAGGAAGCAGGGCTGCCCGTCGACGTCGAGGGAGCAGAACTTCTCGACGGTGTAACGGGCCATCTCGG
Source organism: Streptomyces sp. NPDC012474 (assembly GCF_042955185.1). Lineage (NCBI taxonomy): Bacteria > Bacillati > Actinomycetota > Actinomycetes > Kitasatosporales > Streptomycetaceae > Streptomyces > Streptomyces sp. NPDC012474. The sequence goes on along the minus strand of NZ_JBIBEP010000017.1, from coordinate 123,976 downwards.
TCATGGTCTTGGAGGGGTTGGTCTGGAAGACCAGGCCCGGGGCGTGCGACGACGAGCCCCCGGTGGCGGGCAGTGGGCCCTGGTCGACCACGGTCACTTCGGTCCAGCCGCGCGCGGAGATCTCGTCGGCGAGCGCTGCCCCCACGACGCCCGCTCCGATGATGACCACCCGGGGTCCCGCCATCGCCGCACCTCCGACGTTGAAAGCGATCCAGTTGCTGTGTGCGCAACAGGGTTCAGGTTGCGCAACTCAATGTGCCCGTCGTGAATCGGCGTGTCAAGGGGTCCACGACGCCGGAAAATCACCCGGAGGCGAGGAGGAGGAATGCCCGGAAAACGACGAGGCCCGGCAGGCTGACGACACAGCCTGCCGGGCCTCACCGGCCGGACTCACACGGGCGTTGCGCGCCCTACTTGATCCAGGCGTCGACCTTGTCGCGATTGGCCTCGACCCACTTCTTCGCCGCGGCCTCGGGCGCCATCTTGTCCACGGCGATGTACTTGGCCACGGTGTTCTGGTCCTCGTTCGTCCAGGTGAAGTTCTTCACCAGGTCGTAGGCCGGGCTGCCCGACTTGGCGAACTTCGCACTGACGATCTTGTCGAGTTCGTACACGGGGTAGTCGCAGGCGACCTTCTCGGCGTCGGCGTCACAGCCCGTCTTGTACTCGGGCAGACTGACCTTCTTCAGTGGCACCTCGGACATGAACCACTGCGGCTCGTAGAAGTAGCCGATCACCCATTCCTTGTTCTTCTCGGCGTTGCGGTACGCCTGGATGAGCGCGGTCTCGCTGCCTGCGTACACCACCTTGAAGTCCAGCTTGAGGTTCTTCACCAGCGCCTCGTCGTTGGTGACGAACGACGGGTCGCCGTCGAGGAGCTGCCCCTTGCCGCCCGATTCCGACGTCTTGAACTTCGACGCGTACTTGTCGAGGTTCTTCCAGTCGAGGATGTCCGGGTGCGCCTTCGCCAGCCACGGCGGCACGTACCAGCCGATGAGGCCCTTGTTGCCGGTCGGACCGGCGTCGAGGGCCGTCTTCTGGTCGGTGATGTACTTCTTCTTCAGGTCGTCGTGGCCCCAGTTCTCCACGACGGCGTCGACCTCGCCCGTCCCGAAGCCCTGCCAGGCGATCTCCTCCTTGAGGTCCTTCTGCTCGACCTTGCAGCCGAGGTCGTGCTCGGCGACGTACGCGAGGACCGCCGCGTTCGCCTCGTAGCCCACCCACGGGTTGATGGCGAGGTTGAAGGTGCCGCACTTGCCCGAGCCGGCCGAGCCGGCCGCGCTGTCGTCGCCGACCTTCGCGCCCCCGCAGGCCGTGAGGGTGAGGCCGAGGACGGCCAGGCCGGCCGCGCCGGCTCTCCAGTGTCGTGCCATGGTGAGGTACTCCTTATGCTCCGGCGCGGCGAGCCGCTGCCTGAGTGATCCGGTCGAACATGACTCCGAGCAGGACGATGGCGAGTCCGGCCGCCAGTCCCTTGCCGTACAGCTGGCCCTGCGAGAACCCGGCCACGACGTCGTAGCCGAGGGCACCCGCTCCCACCAGGCCACCCACCACGACCATCGACAGCACGTAGATCAGGCCCTGGTTGGTGGCGAGGGTCAGGGCGCCGCGTGACATCGGCAGCTGCACCTTGGTGATGATCTGCCAGGTGTTGCACCCGGTGGACATCGCCGCTTCGACGGTGGTCCCGGGCACGGCCCGCACCCCGTCGGCGATGATCTTGATGGCGACGGGTGCCGCGTAGACGATCGCGGCGACGATCGCCGTGAACCGTGTCGCGCCGAACAGCGCGAGGAACGGCACGAGATAGACGAACGGCGGCATGACCTGGGCCGCGTCCAGGGTAGGCCGGAGCAGCCGGTCGACCAGCGCACTGCGTCCCATCCACACGCCCAGGGCGACGCCGAGCAGCATCACGAGCACGGTCGCGACCGCGGTGGACGCCAGGGTCGTCATGGCGTCCGACCACACGCCGGTGCCGATGAGCAGGCCCACGCACACGACGGTGGTGGCCCCGGCACGCCATCCGCCGAGCACCGTGCCCAGAGAGACGAGGGCGGCACCGACGAGCCACCACGGGGAGTCGGTCAGCAGGGTCTGGAAGGGGTTCAGGAGGCCGTTGGTGAGGACGTCGCGGAAGGCGTTGGTCAGGCCCGACAGATTGTCCTGTGCCCAGGTGGTCACGTCGGTCGCCGCCTTGGCGATGGTGCTGCCGGTGCTGCCCTCGCCGGGGAACTCGGCCGCCCACAGGTACGTGTGCGACAGGTACACCAGGACCGCGGCAACCACTCCCCCGGCCACCACCAGTTGCCGCCGCCACTTGAGGAAGGGACTGTCCGAGCCCCGGGCCGTGTCGGCCCGGGCGCTTGCCGCGGTGGTGACCCGGTCCAGCACGATGGCCATGACGACGATGGCCAGTCCGGCGTTGAACGCCGTGCCGACGTCCAGTGACTGCAGGGCCTGGACGACGGTCGCTCCGAGTCCGGGCGCGTTGATCAGGGCCGCGATGGTCACCATGGCCAGGGCGGCCATGATGGTCTGGTTCACGCCCATCACCACGGTCCGTTTGGACATCGGCAGCAGGACCTTCAGCAGCGCTTGGCGCCGCGTCGCGCCCATCGAATTCGCCGCCTCGACGGTGGCCTCGGGAACCGAGCGGATGGCGTGGGCGGTGATGCGGATCGCGGGCGGTGCCGCGTAGATCGCCGTCGCGATGGTCGCGGAGGCCGGGCCGATCAGGAAGAACAGGGTCAGGGGCGCCAGGTAGACGAAGGTCGGCATCGTCTGCATGAAGTCCAGGAACGGCGTCACGATCCGGCTGACCCGGTCGGACAGCCCGGCCCACACACCGAGCGGGAGCGCGAACAGCAGCGCCACGCAGACCGCGGAGAGGGTCAGCGCCAACGTGTCCATGCTTTCCTGCCAGAGCCCCTGCAGGCCGAGGAAGGTGAAGCCGGCGACGGCCAGCAGCGCGACCCGCCAGTTGCCCACGGCCCAGGAGACGTAGCCGACGATGCCCACGACTCCGAGCCAGCCGATCTGCGGAACCGGGCGGCCCGCGGTCGGCTGGGAGATCAGCTCCTGGACGAAGGTCACCAGGGTGTCGATGACCAGACGGATCTCGTTGAAGAAGTAGAGGAAGAGCGGGTTGGAGTTGCGGTTCGCGCCTATGGAGTCGTTGACGTCGTTGAACCACCGGTGCAGGTCGGTCAGATCGGCCGCGCCGAGGGACAGGGTCTGCCTGCCGCGCAGCACGGCGAAGAGGACGAGCCAGACGACCAGGATCGCGGCCACGATCACCGGGCGGCTGACCGTGCGCGGGCGCCGGGCGGTGGCGGGCGGCTCCTCGGTCCCGGTCCTCTGCGGTCTCTGTGTCTTCTGCACGGCGACGGTCATCAGGCGTCGCCTTCCTGCCCGGCGACCACCGCGAGGATCTCCTCGTCGCCGACGATGCCGAGCAGGGTGCCGTTCTCGACGACCTTGACCGGCTTCTCGGCCGCCAGCACCGCCCGCGTGGCCTCCTTCACCACGACGTCCGGGCCCAGCTCGGGACCGTCCAGGGGGTCGTCCGGCTCCACCGGGCGCATGATCCACCGCAGGGTCAGCACGTCACCGCGGGGCACGTCCCTGACGAAGTCGCGCACGTAGTCGTCCGCGGGGGCGCCGACCAGTTCGTCGCCGGTGCCGCACTGGACCATCCTGCCGTCGCGCATGATGAGGATGCGGTCGCCCAGGCGCAGCGCCTCGGACAGATCGTGGGTGATGAACAGCATCGTCTTGCCGACCTCGTGGTGCAGACGGACGACCTCGTTCTGCATGTCCCGGCGGATCAGCGGGTCGAGTGCCGAGAACGGCTCGTCGAAGAGGAGGACCTCGGGGTCACCGGCCAGGGCGCGGGCGAGACCCACGCGCTGCTGCATGCCGCCGGAGAGCTGGTCGGGGTAGGAGCTCTCGTACCCGGAGAGGCCGACGAGTTCGACGACCTCCAGCGCGCGCTTGGTGCGCTCGGCTCTGCTCATGCCGCGTATCTCCAGGCCGAAGGCCACGTTGTCGACGACCCGGCGGTGCGGCAGCAGCCCGAAGTGCTGGAAGACCATGGAGAACTTGCTGCGGCGCAGCTCGCGCAGACGGCTCGCGTCCGCGTCGCGGATGTCCTCGCCCTCGAAGAGGATCTCGCCGGCGGTGGGTTCGATGAGCCGGGTCAGACAGCGCACCAGGGTGGACTTGCCGGAGCCGGACAGGCCCATCACGACGAACACCTCGCCGGGTGCGACCTCGAAGTTCACGTCGCGTACGGCGGCCGTGCATCCGGTGCGGTCCATCAGTTCGCGGCGGGTGAGCCCGCGCAGTTCCTCGGAGCCGGGCACCTGGGCCGCCTTCGGCCCGAACACCTTCCACAGCTCGCGTACGGAGATGACCGGCGTGCCTGCCGCGTCCTGGGGTGTGCCGCGCCGCTGCGGCACCTCGGTCGTTGCTGGGGTCATGTTCGACCTCTTTCGGCGTTCAGCCGCGGAACCAGTGCTGCGGCCTGGGTTGGATGTTCTGCCAGATGTGTTTGGGCTCCCGGTACTCGTCCAGGCCGGTCGGGCCCAGCTCCCGGCCCACGCCGCTGTGCCCGAAGCCGCCCCATTCCGCCTGGGGCACATAGGGGTGGTAGTCGTTGATCCACACCGTGCCGTGGCGCAGTCGGCGGGCGACCCGCTGGGCCTTGCCGGCGTCCTGGGTCCAGACGGCGCCGGCGAGCCCGTACTCGGTGTCGTTGGCGATACGTACGGCGTCGTCCTCGTCGGTGAAGCGTTCCACGGTGAGCACGGGCCCGAAGGACTCCTCATGCACCACCCGCATGTGTTGACCGCACTCGTCGAGCACGGTGGGCGGGTAGTAGTGGCCGTCGGCCAGGGCCGGGTCGTCGGGGCGTTCGCCGCCGCAGCGCAGGACGGCGCCCTCCGCGAGGCCGGCCGCGACGTACGCCTCGACCTTCGCCAGGTGCTGCGCGGAGATCAGCGGGCCGGTCTCGGCCTGCGGGTCGAAGGGACCGCCGAGCCGGATCAGCCGGGCGCGGCGGACCACCTCGTCGACGAACCGGTCGTGCAGCGAGTCCTCGACGATCAGCCGGGCGCCGGCCGAGCACACCTGGCCCGAATGCAGGAAGACGGCCGTGAGCGCGAAGTCCACGGCCGTCTCGAAGTCGGCGTCGGCGAAGACGACATTGGGATTCTTGCCGCCGAGTTCCAGCGCGACCTTCTTCACGGTCGCCGCGGCGGTGGCCATGATGCGCCTGCCGGTGTCCAGGCCGCCGGTGAAGGAGACCAGATCGACGGCCGGGTCCTCGGCGAGGGGTGCGCCCACCTCGGGCCCGGCCCCCAGGACGAGGTTGGCGGCACCGGGCGGGAGCCCGGCCTCCGCCAGCGCCTTCATCAGCAGGACGGACGTCGAGGGGGTGAGCTCACTGGGCTTGAGGACGATCGTATTGCCCGCGAGGAGCGCGGGCGCGACCTTCCAACTCGCCTGGAGCAGCGGGTAGTTCCAGGGGGTGATCAGTACGCACACGCCGATCGGCCCGTACTCGACGCGGCTGACGGCGTCGTCGCGGCCGGTGTCGATCACCCGGCCCGCGTCGGTGCCTCCGAGCCCTCCGTAGTAGCGGAGGCAGGAGACGACGTCGGCGATGTCGTACTCGCTCTCCACGAGCCGTTTGCCGGTGTCCAGCGATTCGGCGCGGGCGAACGCGTCGGCGTCGCGTTCGAGGAGGTCCGCGGTGCGCAGGAGGAGGGCGCCGCGCTCGCGCTCGGGGGTGCGGGGCCAGGGCCCTTCGTCGAAGGCCCGGCGGGCCGCTGCGACGGCCGCCTCGGCGTCGGGGCGGGTACCTTCGGACACCGTCACGGAGAGCGAGCCGTCGGCGGGGCAGCGGATGTCACGGTGGCCGCCGGCCACGGGATCCCGCCATTTTCCGTCCACGTACAGGTCTGCCACGTCGAGGGCCCTTCGAGCGAATCGCGTTGCGCATCGTGCATCGAATTGCTTGTGGTGGAACACTCTGGGTAAGGCTGCAACCCACGTCAAGGGGTTGATGATGACGGTTTGGCCAAGGAGACGACCGCGAGGACGCAGCACCGGCAGGCCCGGGACGCCTCGCCTCCGGGCCGGTCGGCTGTCTGAAAAGCGCTGGTTACGGCAGGGGGCGGTGCCGGTGATAGGCGGCGGCGGACGGCGGCAGCGGATCCTTCCCGAGGATGAGGTCGGCCGCCTTTTCCGCGATCATCATCACCGGTGCGTAGATGTTGCCGTTGGTAATGTACGGCATCACCGACGCGTCAACGACACGCAGCCCCTCCACCCCGTGCACCCGCATGCTGGCCGGATCCACGACGGCCATCTCGTCGGTGCCCATCTTGCAGGTGCAGGACGGATGCAGAGCGGTCTCGGCGTCCTTTGCGACCCAGGCGAGGATCTCCTCGTCGGTCTCCACGGGCGGGCCGGGCGAGACCTCGCCGGCGTTGTACGGGGTCATGGCGGGCTGGTTGAGCAGCCTCCGCGCGACCCTGACGGCCTCGACCCACTCGCGGCGGTCCTGCTCGGTGGAGAGGTAGTTGAAGCGCAGCGCGGGGTGCTCGGCGGGATCCTTGCTCCTGATCTTCACCGAGCCGATGGCATCGGAGTACATGGGTCCGACGTGCACCTGGTAGCCGTGCCCCCCGGCCGGCACGGAGCCGTCGTAGCGGACCGCTATGGGCAGGAAGTGGAACATGAGGTTGGGGTAGTCCACGTCGTCGTTGCCGCGGACGAAGCCGCCCGCCTCGAAGTGGTTGGTCGCGGCCGGACCCGTACGGAAGAGCCACTGCAGGCCGATGAACGGGGCACGCCACTTCGCGAGATAGGGCTGCATCGAGACGGGCTGCTTGCAGGCGTACTGGATGTACACCTCCAGATGGTCCTGGAGGTTCTCGCCGACGCCCGGCAGATCATGCACGACGTCCACGCCGAGCGCCGCCAGCTCCTTGGCGTTGCCGACACCGGAAAGCTGAAGGAGTTGCGGCGAGTTGATCGCGCCTCCACAGAGGATGACCTCACCGGCCCGCACCCGCTGGGGTCTGCCGCGGCCGCGCCGGTACTCGACACCGACGGCCCGCTTGCCCTCGAAGAGGACGCGCGTGACCAGGGCACGCGTGGTGACGGTGAGGTTGGGCCGCTTCCGCACGGGCTTGAGGTACGCCTTCGCGGCCGACAGCCGGCGCCCGCGGTGGACATTGCGGTCGAACCTGGCGAAACCTTCCTGCCGATAGCCGTTCACGTCGCTGGTGGGAGGGTGCCCTGCCTCCTCGGTGGCCTTGAGGAACGCCTCGAAGAGCGGGTTGGTCCCGGGACCCCGTTCGAGGACGAGGGGGCCGTCGTGGCCGCGGAACTCGTCGTCCGGGCCGGCGGCCAGGCAGTTCTCCATCCGCCGGAAGTACGGCAGGCAGTGCGCGTAGTCCCAGCTCGCCATCCCGGGGTCGGCCGCCCAGCGCTCGTAGTCCATGGGGTTGCCGCGCTGGAAGATCATGCCGTTGATGCTGCTGGAACCGCCCAGGACCTTGCCGCGCGCGTGGTAGACGCGCCGGCCGCCCATGTGGGGTTCGGGTTCGGACTCGTACTTCCAGTCGTAGAAGCGGCTGCCGATCGGGTAGGTCAGTGCCGCGGGCATGTGGATGAAGACGTCCCACGGGTAGTCGGGTCTGCCCGCCTCCAGGACCAGCACCCGGTTGTCGGGATCCGCGGAGAGCCGGTTGGCCAGTGCACTGCCGGCCGATCCACCACCGACGATGACGAAGTCGTACTGCAAGTCAGCCATGAGGCCTCGTCTCGCTCGCGCCGTAGAGAATGCGCGGCATGCTAGTACCGGTATCTCTATGCGCACCAGGTTGCGGACAACGCAACTTCCGTTTTTCTGGCCCAAGGCCCTGACCTGCAACGCTGTCGGCTATGTTAATCGCCCGTATAGTTGCGTCGTGAGCAACTACCATCCAGATACCGAAACGACAAGTGCGCCGACCGGTGGGGTGCAGTCGGTCGACCGGGCCATCACCGTGCTGGAGATCCTGGCCCAGCGCGGCGAGGCCGGCGTCAGCGAGGTAGCCGCCGAGATCGACGTCCACAAGTCCACCGCGTTCCGGCTGCTGGGCGCCCTGGAGGTGCGCGGCCTGGTGGAACAGGCGGGCGAGCGCGGCAAGTACCGCCTCGGTTTCGGCATCGTCCGTCTCGCCGGTGCGGTCACCGGACGCATCGACATCACGCAGCAGGCCCGCCCGGTGTGCGAGCGTCTCGCCGAGGAGATCGGCGAGACCGTGAACCTCGCCGTGATGCAGGAGAAGTACGCGATCAACCTGTTCCAGGTGCGCGGTCCGGGTGCCGTCACGGCGTTCAACTGGGTCGGCCAGCTGACGCCGCTGCACGCCACCTCGAGCGGCAAGATCCTGCTGGCCCACATGCCGGCGAGGGAGCGTGCCACGCTGCTGTCGGACGCGGGCCTGAAGAAGATGACGCCCCGCACCCTGACCGCGAAGACGAAGCTGGAGAAGAACCTCGCCGAGGCGCTGGAGCGCGGCTACTCCTGGACGCTGGAGGAGTTCGAGGCGGGGCTGCACGCCATGGCAGCCCCGATCCGCAACCGGGACGGAGAGGTCATCGCGGCGATCAGCGCCTCCGGACCGGCGTACCGGCTCACCGAGGACCGTATGCACGACCTCGCTCCGGTGCTGGTCAAGGGCGCGGACGAGATCAGCCATCGGATGGGCTACCTGGGCTGACCCCGCCGCGCCGCCTGCGCCGGCCGCCCCGCGTACCAAGGGCCGGGGACGCCGGGAACCGCCGCTACTGCGGCCGCCCCGAGCCCAGACGCTCCTGGACGAAGGAGTGGAACTCGCCGATGTGATGCTCGCTGGGCACGAGGACCCCTCCCTTGGTGTACAGCCGCGAGCGCATCGCGGGCTGGCAGCGCTCGCACGCGTCGAAGTCCTGCCGGTTGACCCGGTCGAAGAGCTCCACCGACCGGCTGACGTCCTTGCCGCTCTCGACGACGTGCTTGAGGTAGAGCCAGTCGCACTCGACGATGGTGCGGTCCGCGGCGACCGGGTACATCCGGTGGAAGATCACATGGTCGGGCACGAGGTTGATGAACACCTGCGGGCGCACCGTGATCGCGTAGTAGCGGCGGTCCTGCCCCTCGGTGACACCCGGAATGCGGTCGAGGCCCTCTGAGCCGTCGACGGTGAAGCCCTTGACGTCGGAGCCGAACTCCGCCCCGTGTCCCACGTAGTACTGGGCGGCGTAGCCGTCGGCGAACTCGGGGAGCACCTCGGTGAGTTCGGGGTGGATCGTCGCGCAGTGGTAGCACTCCATGAAGTTCTCGACGATGAGCTTCCAGTTCGCCTTGACGTCGTAGACGATCCGTCTGCCGACCTCGAGGTCCTCGATGCCGTAGCGCTCGATCGACTCCGTGTCGCCGAGACGCGCGACCACGTCCTGCACGACCTCGTCGAAGGGGGGCGGATCGTCGGCGAGGCACACCCACACGTAGCCGAGCCATTCGCGCGTCGTCACGGCTGCCAGGCCGTACTCGGTGCGGCTGACGTCGGGCATCCTGGTGAGGTTGGGCGCCGCGACGAGTTTGCCCGTGAGGTCGTACGTCCAGGCGTGGTACGGGCATTGGAAGGCGCGCTTGACCTCGCCGCTCTCCTCCGTGCAGAGCCTTGCTCCGCGGTGCCGGCAGACGTTGAAGAAGGCGCGAACCGACTGGTCTCGTGCACGGGTGACGAGGATGCTCTCGCGGCCTACCTGGACGGTCCGGAACGCCCCGGGACCGGCGAGGTCGGCGGAGCGCACGGCGCAGAACCACATCTCCTCGAAGATGTGTTCCTGCTCCCGGGCGAAGATCCCTGGGTCCGTGTAGGCGGAGCCGGGCAGGGTGGCAATGAGACTTTCCGGCAGGCCGGTCGAGGTCACAGCGCACTCCTCGGAGAAACGTCGTGGATCGGGCATGCACGCGCCGGGACGAGCTACACCGGACGTCGTCGGATCAAGGAGCAACGCCCTTCTCAGGACGTGTTGGCCGCGAGCTGCTTGCGCCAGCGCATGAACAGCCGGGGCTGGTTCATCCCGAGTACGGCGACCGGGTGCCCGGCACGCCGGTAGACGGCCAGGACGTTGCGGTCGTCGACGGCGCCTTCCTCGATCGTGACGCTGTCGGCACGGGACGCGTTACCGGCGAACTGGATCTTCACGCCGTACTGGTCGGACCAGAAGTAGGGCGGCCTCGGTACGCCCGGTTCGGACTCGCCCCAGGAGAGCAGGGCGGCCACCGCGGCGTCGGGGCGCTCCCGGGCGCCGGTCCAGTGCTCGACGCGGCGGTGGGTGCCCGCGCGCGGGTCGTACCAGGAGGCGCAGTCGCCGACCGCGACCACCCCGGCCAGGCTGGTACGGCCGTCCGCGCCGCACTTGACGCCGTCGTCGATGTCGACACCGGAGCCTGCCAGCCAGTCGACGCAGGGTCTGGCCCCGACCCCCACGACGACGATGTCGGCGGGGATGCTGCGGCCGTCCTCCATGAGGACGGCGTCGACGCGGGTCTCGCCGCTCAGCCCCTTGACTCCCACGCCGCACAGCAGGCGTACGCCGTGGTCGGCGTGGAGGCCGGAGACGATGCTTCCCATGGTCGCGCCGAGCGGTCCGGCCAGGGGTGTGGGCGCCGCCTCGACGATGGTCACGTCGAGGCCGAGCGCGCAGGCGGTGGAGGCGACCTCGGCGCCGATGAAGCCGCCGCCGATCACGACCAGGCGTCCGCCCCGGGCCAGTTCGTCCCGCAGGGCGCGGGCGTCGTCCAGGGTGCGCAGGGTGTGCACACCGGACAGGCCATCCATGCCGGGCAGGGTGCGGGCGGAAGCGCCGGTGGCGATGACGATGCCGTCGGCTCTCACCTCCCGGCCGTCGGTGAGGCGCACGGCGCGGGGTGTGGTGTCGAGTCCGGCGGCGCGGGCGCCGAGCAGCCACTCCACCTGCAGGTCCTCGTCGTCCGGCTCCAGGGCGAGATCGGCTTCGCCGATGCCGCCTGCCAGGAACTCCTTGGACAGGGGCGGCCTGTCGTACGGACGGTGGAGCTCGTCGCCTATGACGACCAGCCGCCCGTCGTACCCCTGCTTTCGCAAGGAGCGCGCCGCCGACAGACCGGCCAGCGACGCGCCCACCACGGCCACTGTCCTCACGCGACGCCCCCGGCGAGCCGGGCGGCGATGCAGGGAGGCAGGTTCGGGGCTGCCGTGGACAGCCGGACGTAGATCATGCCGTCCTCGACGAAGACCTCGTGCGTGCGCACCGGAAGCTTGGCCGGCGGGGCGTCGACGGCTCCGGTCTTGAGGTTGAACTTCGAGGCGTGCAGCGGGCATTCGACCTCGCAGCCCTCCAGCCAGCCGTCGGCGAGCGAGGCGTCCTGGTGGGTGCATGTGTCGTCGATGGCGAAGAGTTCGCCGTCGTCGGTGTGGAACACCGAGACCGGCGGGTCGATGTCGAGCCTGTGGGCCTCGCCTCGGGACAGATCCACGAGACGGCACGCGGGAATCATCATGACACCTCGGTGCGTATAGCGAAACGGATTGCGGTGAACGCAACGCCAGTTTGAAGGCGCCCACAAACCCTTGTCAAGGAGTTCACGGGGCACTCGGCCCCATATTTTTCGTTGCGTTATGTGCAACGCCCTGCATCATAGGAAACGCAGGTCAGGGCTTTGACACCCCTCAGAACCGGGGCGAAGGCGGTGTCGGCGCGTCCTCAAGACCCCAGCGGGCGGTCACGCGTACCGCGTCGGCCGTCGAGGCGACGTCGTGGACGCGGACGCACCAGGCGCCCTGCGCGGCTGCCAGGACCGACACCGCGGAGGTGGCCGCGTCCCGCAGGTGCGCCGGGCGGGGCCGACCCGTCTCCGGGTCCCTCAGCAGATGACCCAGAAACGCCTTGCGTGCCGCGCCCACGAGAACCGGCCGGCCGAGTGCGGCGGTTACCTTCCGGAGGCGGCCGAGGAGTCGCCAGTTGTGCTCGGGATGCTTGGCGAACCCCAGCCCCGGGTCGACGACGAGACAGTCCGGCGGGATCCCGGCGTCGAGGGCCGCCTCGACTCTGACCCGCAACTCGTCGATGACGTCGGTGACGACGTCGTCGTATACGGCGTGCGCCTGCATCCCGGCGGAGTGTCCGCGCCAGTGCATCACCACGTAGGGCCTGCCGGCCCGCGCCATCAGCGGGAGCATCGCCGGGTCGGCGAGTCCGCCGGACACGTCGTTGACCAGAGCGGCGCCGGCCTCGACGGCGCGGGCGGCGACCTCGGCCCGCATGGTGTCGACACTGACCTTCGCGCCCGCGGCGGCGAGCGCGCGGACGACCGGCAGCACGCGCCGCAGTTCCTCCTCGACGGGCGGGCGTGTGGCACCGGGGCGGGTGGATTCGCCGCCCACGTCCAGGATGTCCGCGCCCTCTTCGAGCAGTGCGAGTCCGTGCGCGACGGCCCGTTCCGGATCGAACCACCGCCCGCCGTCGGAGAACGAGTCGGGCGTGACGTTCACGATGCCCATCACCAGGGTCCGGCCAGGACGGGGAAGACCTCGCGGGCCAAGGGCGGGAGCGGCCCGGGCGGCGGTGCTCATGCGACGCGGGGCGGGTCGGCGAGGGGCGGGTCGGCGAGGGCACGCCCGGGAGTCATCATGAGCCTGTCGACCTCGTTGCATATAGAGGAACAATGTGCGATATGGGCAACGAGTGTGGGGACGGTCGTGCGGCACTGTCAAGACGGGTGGAAGAGGGGCGGTGACGACCTCGACGCCGTGTGCCGGAAGCCGGACACCGCCGGCCCGCCGGGGTGGGCCGTGTCTGTGGGCGCTCGGTACTCGCTCGAACGCGGAGTACCCAGGGCGTTCGGCCACCCCGGCCGGGTACGGCGGCGCTCGTGTCACCAGCCGCGGGCGGCCCACTCCTCGAGGTGCGGGGCTTCCGCCTCGACGGTGGTCGTGTCGCCGTGTCCGGTGTGCACGACGGTCTCGCCGGGGAGCGTCAGCAGCCGGTCGCCGATCGAGGTGATGATCGTGCCGAAGTCGCTGTACGAGCGCCCGGTCGCGCCGGGTCCTCCCGCGAACAGCGTGTCGCCGCTGAACAGCGCCCCGAGATCGGGGGCGTACAGGCACACGGCCCCGGGGGCGTGTCCGGGGGTGTGGAGGACGCGCAGGCCGATGCCCGCGACGAGGAGTTCGTCGCCGTCGGCGAGGGGGCCGTCGGGACGCCGGTTCGGGTGCACCGTCTTCCACAGCACCTGGTCGTCGGGGTGCAGCAGGACGCGCGCGCCGGTGGCGAGAGCGACGTCCGGTGCGGCCCGCACATGGTCGTCGTGGGCGTGGGTGCACACGACGGCCGACAGCCGGCGGTCACCGACGGCCTCCAGGACGGCGTCGGAGTCGTGGGCCGCGTCGATGACGACCACCTCGTCGTCGTCACCGACGATCCAGACGTTGTTGTCGACGTCCCAGGTACCGCCGTCGAGACTGAACGTCCCGCTCGTGACGAGGTGTTCGATGCGTGGTGCGCCGGCCATCACAGCACCACCACGGAGCGCAGCACGTCGCCGCCGTGCATCTTCTCGAAGGCCTCCTCCACGTCGCCGAGGCCGATGGTCTCGGAGACGAAGGCGTCCAGGTCGAACCGGCCGCCCAGGTAGAGGTCGATGAGGGCCGGGAAGTCACGCGAGGGCAGGCAGTCGCCGTACCAGCTGGACTTCAGCGAACCGCCGCGGCCGAAGACGTCGAGCAGGGGCAGTTCCACCTTCATCTCCGGGGTGGGCACGCCGACCAGCACGACCGTGCCGGCCAGGTCCCGGGCGTAGAAGGCCTGCCGGTACGTCTCCGGGCGGCCGACGGCCTCGACGACGACATCCGCGCCGAAGCCGCCGGTGAGTTCGCGCACCGCCTCCACCACGTCGCCCTTGGCGCCGTCGACGGTGTGGGTGGCCCCCATGGTCTTGGCGCGGTCCAGTTTGCGCCGGTCGATGTCGACGGCAATGACCTTGGACGCGCCGGCGAGCCGCGCGCCCGCGACGGCGGCCATGCCGACACCGCCGCAGCCGATGACGGCGACGGAGTCCCCGCGCCCGACGGCGCCGGTGTTGACGGCGGCGCCGAAGCCCGCCATGACACCGCATCCGAGCAGACCGGCTGCCGCCGCCGGGGCGGCCGGGTCCACCTTGGTGCACTGCCCGGCGGCGACCAGTGTCTTCTCCGCGAAGGCGCCGATGCCGAGGGCAGGCGAGAGCGGGGTGCCGTCGAGCAGCGTCATCGGCTGCGTCGCGTTGTGGGTGGCGAAGCAGTACCAGGGCTTGCCCTTGCTGCACGCCCGGCACTGGCCGCACACGGCACGCCAGTTGAGGATGACGAAGTCCCCCGGCTCGACGCCGGTAACCCCCTCCCCCACCGCCTCCACGCGGCCGGCCGCCTCGTGTCCCAGAAGGAAGGGGAACTCGTCGTTGATCCCGCCCTCGCGGTAGTGGAGGTCGGTGTGGCAGACGCCGCACGCCTCGACCTTGACCAGCGCCTCACCGGGACCGGGATCGGGGACGACGATCGTCTCGACGGAAACCGGGGCGCCCTTCTTCCGGGCGACGACGGCACGTACCTCGTGAGCCATGAGCTGCTCCTCAGACGGGAAACTCGCGCGGGTGCGCTGCTCCTAGAGTTGCCTCATCAGATACACGCACCGCTATACGCAACTGAGCATCGAGGAGGAGGACACCGGGGGTCAAGGGGTCGGCCGGAACCGGAGGGACTCGGCGGACGCTCAGCTCGCGGGCCGCGGGTCCGCCAGGGTCCCGGCCGGAACCACACCGGGGCCCGGCGCCGGCTCGCCCGCGATCCGGTCGTCGGCCCCGGCGGCACGCTCCTGATCACTCACCCGCTCGGGCACGCCCGTCGGCTCCGCGCGCAGCGCCTTCACCAGGGAGACGCGCAGGCCGGTCATCACGAAGAGGAGGAGGAACGCGGCGATGCCCCGGACCACGGCAGCGAGGGTGGATCCCGCCCTTCGTCCCGGACGGATGGACGGATGGACGGTCGTACGCCCGCCCCCTCGGCCGACCGAAGCCACGGGAACGGCACGTATCCCCTAAAACCCTATTATGGACTTATGTGCGATATTTCGATCGAGACCTGACCGCCGCCCCCGCTGTACATGGGTGAGGAGGAGACGCGGTGAGGGGTGAGACAGCCGGCCCCGCCGGCGACCGGGAGCAGCCGGATCGCCTGCGGGCCGGGTCGGCGGCGGGCGCAGGCGCGGACGCCTGGGGAGAAGACACTCAGGACGGCGCGACACTGGCGCTCGTGGTCCGGCTGGCGACCACCTGTCTGGGAGGCACGGGAGCGCTGGTCCACCGGCACGACCGTGCCGTCGGCCGGCTGCGCCTGGTGGCGGCCACCGGGCTCTCCCCGGAGAGCGAGCGCACATGGGCCGACCTGCCCGACGAGCAGGATGTGGCGCCCGCGCAGGCACTGGAGCATGGTCGATTCGTCTGCGGTGCCGGGGGCCGTCCGGGTGTCGCTTCCGAGGCCTGCACGGCGATACCGATCCCCGGCACCGAGGGGCCGATCGGCGTGCTGACCGTGCTCACGGTGGAACCGGGTGAGCCGGACGAGGCGCAGCGGTCCCTGCTGCACACGCTGGCCGGGTGGGCCGGCGCACGCTTGGGCGGCGGCACCGGCTCGTCCACCGTCTCCGGGCAGCCGACCGGGGCCGAGCGGTCCGTGCAGATGGGCGAGTTGACCGCCGCGCTGGCCGAGGCCGTCACCTCCCGGGACGTCGTGGAGGCCGTCGCCGCGTACGTCCTGCCGCCTTTCGGGGCCGACGGGCTGGTGTTCCAGATCCTCGAAGGCGGCCGCCTGCACGTCGTCGGCTCCGCCGGGTATCCGCGGGAGTTCATCGGCCTGCTCGACGGGATGCCGCTCGCCGCGCACCTCCCCGTCCGCGATGTGCTGCGCACCCGCACGCCCCGGTTCATCGAGGCGAAGGCGGAGATCTCCCGGCGCTACCCGACCATGCAGGGCATCAACGAGGCGTCGCCGAAGGAGGCCGTGGTCTTTCTGCCGATGATCGCCTCCGGTCGCGCCGTGGGCTTGTGCGTGGTGTCCTTCAGCCGACCGCGGTCCTTCAGTAACGAGGAACGCACACTGCTGACGACTCTGAGCGGTCTGGTCGGCCAGTCGCTGGAGCGGGCACGGCTGTACGACGTGGAGCACGCCCGGGCCCGGGAACTGCAGCGCGGGCTGCTGCCCCGGACGTTGCCGCGACTGCCCGCCGCCCGGGCCGCCGCCCGCTATCTGCCCGCGGGCCGCGGCGAGCAGGTGGGCGGCGACTGGTACGACCTGATCGCCCTGTCCGCCGACCGGGTCGCCATGGTGATCGGAGACGTCATGGGGCACGGCATCGCCGAGGCAGCCACGATGGGCCGGCTGCGTACGGCCGTGCGCACCCTGGCCGATCTGGAGATACCACCCGACGAACTGTTCAGCCGCCTCAACGACCTGGTCTCCGATCTCGGCGAGGACTTCTACGCCACCTGCCTGTACGCCGTCTTCGATCCCGTGGCCCGCACCTGCACGTACTCCCTGGCCGGGCATCCGCCGCCGGTCATCGTGCACCCCGACGGCACCGTGCACAGCCCCGACGTCACACCCGACCCGCCGCTGGGTGCGGCCAGGCCCCCCTTCGAAACGCGCCAGCTGCACCTGCCCGACGAGAGCCTCCTCGTCCTGTACACGGACGGGCTCGTCGAATCCGCCACCCGGGACGCCGACGAGGGACTGGCTCAACTGCGGCAGCTGCTGTCCCGCACCGCGGCCGGCACCGTCTGCTTCGGGGCTGCCGACGTGGACGCCGACATCCGGTGCCTGGAGGAGTTGTGCGACACGGTCGTGTCGGGTCTGCTGCCCGATCACGAGACGACGACCGACGACGCCGGGCTGCTCGTCGTGCACGCCAGGTGCACCGCCGCGCATGATGTCGCCTCCCTCGACCTGCCGAACGATCCCCGGGCAGCCGGACAGGCCCGGGCGTACGTCCGGGAACAGCTCGGCGCTTGGGGGCTGGGTGATCTCGCACTCACCACCGAGCTGCTGGTGAGCGAGCTGGTCGGCAACGTCGTCCGGCACGCCAAGGACCCCGTCCGCCTGCGCATGCTGCGCAGCCGCTCACTGATCTGCGAGGTCTACGACGGAAGTCTGACCACCCCCCGCATCCGCCACGCGAGTTACACCGACGAGGGTGGACGAGGCCTGCAACTCGTCGCCGCCCTGTCCCGGCGCTGGGGCGCCCGCTATCTCCACGACGGCAAGTGCATCTGGACGGAGCAGGACCTCGAACCGGACCAGGCCGCCGGGGTGCTTGGCGGCCCGGGAGCGTCATCTGCCGTGACAGACGGTCAGTGGGATGGCGGGACGTTCCCCTTCGCCTAGCCGAAGAAGCCTCTGACCCGGTGCTTTCGGGCCAGTGGGCGTAGAGGGCTCCGGTGAGCTGCGTCTGTGCGCACAAGGACCGTGCCCACGTGCCGTCCCACTCGTGGGGCCTGCTCCCCAGCTCATGACAACGGGCATGCACTGCGATTCCGAACTCAGGCCACCCTGCGGGAGTTACGGGGGTACGGGCCGACCATGGCCTAGACCTTTTCATGATCAACGGCTAGGCTCTGCCGCGCGCACCACGAGAGCGCTCTCAAGCTCTGCTGTTCCACCCCACTCTGCTGGAACAACGAAGGGGCATCCCTTGAGACGCACCACAGCTCTGCGTACCGGACTGTCCGCGTTCCTCCTGCTCGGCACCTGGACCGCCGCGGGCTCCCTGCCCGCTTCCGCAGCGGACACTCCCACCCGCTCCACCGAAGCACCCGCCTCCCCCGCGCTCCTGTCCGCGATGCAGCGCGACCTGGGGCTCACCCGGGACGGGGCCGAAGCACGGCTGGCCGCGGAGAAGACCGCGACAGCCGTCGAACGCAAGGCGCGCAGCGCCGCCGGTTCTTCCTACGGAGGCTCGTGGTTCGACGCCGACCGTGGCGAACTCACCGTCGCCGTCACACGTGCCGCGCGGGCCGACGCCGTGCGCGCCACCGGAGCGACCGTACGCCTCGTGCGGTACGACGCACGGCAGCTCGACACGGCGAAGAAGAGCATCGACGCCCTGTCCGCTCCCGCCGGGGTCGGCAGTTGGCACGTGGATCCGAAGGCCAACAAGGTCGTCGTCAACGTCGTCGCCGAACACCGGGACGACAACGATGTCCGCGCATTCCTCGACCGAGCCCGCAAGGCCGGTCCCGTGACGGTGCGACAGACCCCCGCCACACCACGCACCTTCGCCGCCGGCACCGTGGGCGGCGACCCCTACTACACCGGCAACGTCCGCTGCTCCATAGGCTTCTCCGTGCACGGCGGCTTCGTCACCGCCGGGCACTGCGGCTCGCCGAGCGCGGCCGTGTACGGCTGGGACCGTTCCTACATCGGCAACTTCCAGGGATCGTCGTTCCCGGGCAACGACTACGCATGGGTGAACGTGGGCAGCGGCTGGTGGACCGTACCGGTGGTGCTCGGCTGGGGCACCGTTCCCGACCGGCTCGTCCGCGGCTCCGCCGAGGCCCCGGTGGGAGCCTCGGTCTGCCGTTCCGGCTCCACCACCCACTGGCACTGCGGCACCGTGCTGGCGAAGAACGAGACGGTGAACTACAGCCAGGGTGCCGTCCACCAGATGACCAAGACCAGCGTCTGTGCCCAACCCGGTGACTCCGGCGGCTCCTTCATCAGTGGTGACCAGGCCCAGGGCGTCACCTCCGGCGGCTGGGGCAACTGCGGCAGCGGCGGCGAGACCTGGCACCAGCCCGTCAACGAGATCCTCAACAGGTACGGGCTGAGACTGCACACCGCCTGACCACCGAGCGGCGCACCGTGCGGGGGACGTCCTGTCCGGCGGACGGCACGTCCCCCGCATCCGTGCGGGAAGGCCTGCATCAACCACCGGTGCCTCTGTTGGACGGCGCCCACGTCCACCTCGCGATCCAGGGGACGGCGTTGGACGCCGCCGGTGCGAGGCCGGGAAGAAGAAGGGATCCGCCGCCGAGGAACGGGCGGTGACGCCCACGTTGGACAGATACATCCTGGGCTGGGCCGTAATTCACTTGCCCTGGCCACGAGTTGCCGTTGCACTGTGGCCCGGACACCACGAGTCGTGGTGCCGGTATCCCCGAGAGGCAGCGGCAACGATGGAAATCCGTCCCACGACCGACAAGGATGTCGACGTCTTCGTCGACACGCTCCATGCCGCGTTCGGGCTCTTCCCGGAGACCCCGACCGAGGGTGGCGGGCTCTGGTGGTCGGCACTCGAAATGGACCGCTGCCTGCTAGCCGTGGCGGCGGACGGGCGGCCCGTAGGGACCGCCGCCACGTACGGCTTCGAGCTCACCCTGCCCGGTGAGATCCTCGTCCCGGCCCCCGGCGTGACCGCCGTCGGCGTCCTGCCCTCGCACCGGCGTCAGGGCGTCCTCAGCGCGCTGATGCGGCATCAGCTCACCGAGCTGCGCGGCCGCGGGGAGTCGCTTTCCGTACTGCTGGCCTCCGAGGCTCTGATCTACGGCAGGTTCGGCTACGGACCGGCGACCTGTACGGCCCAGCTGAAGGTGCCGCGCCACAAGGCAGCCCTCGCCGCTCCCCGGGCGCGCGGAGTGACCGAGGCAGCAGCGACCGGCTCGGTCGGGGTGCTGCGCCGGGCCGAGTGCGGCGAGATTCTGGAGGAGGTCTACGACCGGTATCGCCGCGCCCAGCCCGGCGCGCTGTCCCGGCCACACCGCTGGTGGGCCCTGCGCGCCGGACAGCCCCCGATCTCGCCGGCGCCGCGCTACATCGCTGTCCACCGGGACGCCGACGGCGTCCCGGACGGGTACGCCAGCTACTCGATCGAGTCCGGCACCCTGACGGTGGACGAGATCATTGCCACCGACGACACGGTGTTCACGGCCCTGGCCCGGTTCGCCCTCGAACACGATCTGGTCTCCAAGATCGTGTTCAAGCAGGTGCCGTCCGATCACCCGTTGCGCTGGCAGTTCGCGGACTTCCGCGCGGGCGAGGTGAGCGGCGACATGGACTGGCTCTGGGTGCGGCTGCTGGACGTCCCGCGTGCGCTGACCGCGCGCGGCTGGTTCACGGACGGCGAGCTCGTCCTCGACATCGACGACCCGTTCCTGGGCGAACACCACCGCTACCTGCTGACCGTCCAGGACGGCAAGGCCACCTGCGTCCCGACGGGCCGGGAACCGGACCTGTCCCTGGACATCAGGGACCTGGGCTCCCTCTACCTCGGAGGCACCGCCCCCAGCACGCTCGCACGGGCCGGACACATCCGGGCCCACCACCCGGGCGCGGCCACCCTCGCCGACACCCTCTTCCGCACCGAGCGCTCCCCGCACTGCCTGCATTGGTTCTGACCGCACCCGCAGATCCGGCACCAGTGATGCGCGCGTGGCTTGGCGCGCACCCGTCAGCCACTGGAACTCATCTGCCCGGGCGGCGCAGTCAGTCGCCCTGTTCCGTGCCGATGAGGACGAAGGCCATCGTGGCCGGCCGGCTGCCGCGGTTGCGCCAGGCGTGGCGGGTGCCGTTCTGGATGACGATGTCGCCTGCCGAGAGCGACGTGCAGTGGCCGTCGTCGAGTTCGAGGACGATCTCGCCCTGCAGCACGATGCCGTAGTCCACGGTCGGGGTGGCGTGCATGCCGTCGGGTTCGATGAGTTCGGCGATGCCGGGCGAGTCGGCACGCTGCTCCTGTTCGAAGGCGACAGGGTCGAACGCCGGATCGGCGAGCGCGGATTCGGGCGGGAAGGTCAGGACGACGAACCGCGTTCCGCCGGGCGCGGGCAGCAGGCTGGTGACGTTCGGGGTGAGATCCGTCCCGGTCCGGGTGGTCTTTTCGCCCGGTTCGGTGGCCCAGGGCAGCCGGGACACCCAGCCCGGCAGGCTGGCGAACTCCCGGCTCCGCGGGATCGGGCCGTCGCTGACGACGATCGACCTGCCGCTCCCGTCATGGCCGGTGACGACTCTGCGCATGTGTCTCTCCTCGGCCGGGTCGGTCGGACCCGGCGCATCGGTCGGGTCAGTCGGACCGGGTGCCGACTTCGTTCGGGGCCGGCAGGGCGGTTTCCCAGGCGTCCACGACGTCCGCCACCGTGGGGGCCGGTGCCCGCAACAGGGCCGTCGCCGCTGTGCGTACGAACAGCCGGTGCCGGTCGTCCGTGAGGTACTCCACCGGGGACTTGCCGTCCACCCGCGCCAGCAGCAGCGCCGGGAGCAGTGTCGCGGCGCGCTCCTCGACGGCGGGTCGCGGCTCCCAGTCGACACAGCGGGTGTACGCCTCGGCCAGCGCGCGGGCGGAGCGCAGGAGTTCACCGCGGTGTCCTGGCATCACCAGGCTCTTGAGGAGGAGATGGTTGACGCAGAAGGCGACGTCGAAGGCCGGGTCTCCGTACCAGGCGCATTCGGCGTCCAGCAGCACGGGCCCCGTCGGGCCGACGAGGATGTTCTTGGGGCTGGCGTCACCGTGCACCAGGGCCGAGCGAGTGGTGGCCGTGCGGTCGGCGAGGCCTCGGACGGTGTCGGCGAGCATGGGGTGTGCGGCCGCGGTGGCGAGCAGGTACGGCTCGATGCGCAGCGCGTGGAAGTTGTCGTCGGTGGCGAACTCCGCTGCGAGGGCCGCGTCGGCCGCGCTCGCCGCGTGCAGGGCGCCGAGCAGTTCCCCGACGGCCGCCGCGGTCGTCACCCGCACCTCGCCTCCCAGCAGCTGTGCCTTCCAGATCGGGTACCGCTCGGGAGGCAGGTACTCCATCGCGAACAGGCCGGCTCCGGGGTCGTGGGCCAGCAGGCCGGGGACGCTGTCCGGGCGGAGCTGGGAGGCGAACCGCATCCAGGCCCATTCGTAGGCGTTGCGTGACACCGGTGCCTGCCAGTCCGCCGCCACCTTCAGTTTGGCGAGGGCGCGTTTGACGCAGAGGGAGCGTCCGGGCAGGTCCACCCGCCACAGGTCGGAGGAGACGCCGCCGGCCAGCGGCGTCCAGCGAGCGGTTTCGCCCGGTTCGGCGAGGCCCTGGGTGATCAGGAAGTCCGTCAGCGCGGTGCCGGGCCCGTGGGCCGGTCCCATCTGCGCGGAGCTCGCGTTCATCGCGGGTCACCCGGCCCGGCGGACAGGTCACGAGGGGTGTTGCAGGCGTGGGCCGGTGTCTCGCCCGCCAGGATCCGTACGACTTCCTCGGCGGCGCGGCGGCGCAGTTCGATGACCGACGCGTCGGAGGAGAAGGCGACGTGCGGGGTCAGGAGGGTCCCGGGCTGTGCCGAGAGCCCGGCGGGCACGTCCGGCTCGGTCTCCAGGACGTCGAAGGCGGCGCCGTCCAGGTGCCCGGTGTCGAGCGCCTTGATCACCGCGTCGGTGTCCACGAGGCCACCCCGGCTGACGTTGACCAGCAGACCACCCGGCCGCATCAGCGCCAGCTGTTCGCTTCCGATGACGTGGTGAGTGGCGGGCGTCAGCGGCAGGTGCAGAATGACCACGTCGCTGCGGCGCAGCAGGTCCTCGAGGCCCGTCATCTCCACTCCGGGGACGTCCCGCGGCGGGTGGGGGTCGTGGGCCAGGACGCGGCAGCCGAACGCGCCGAGCCTGCGTGCCGTGGCGCGTCCGATCCGACCGAAGCCGACGATGCCGCAGGTCAGTGCCGACAGCCGGCGCAGCCGGGCGCTCGCCGGGTCCCAGCGGCCCGACCGGACCTCGCGGTCGAAGACGGCCAGGCCGCGCGTCCAGGCCAGCACCATGCCGACGGCGTGGTCGGAGACCTCCTCGACGCAGTAGTCCGGCACATTGGTGACCCACACGCCCCGCTCGGTGGCCGCGTCCACGGCGATGTTGTCCAAGCCCACTCCGAGCCGGGCCACGACACGGAGATCCGGCGAGGTTCCGATCGCGGTGCCGGAGACCGGCGCCCAGCAGGTCAGGATGCCGGCAGGGCGGTGCTCGGCGACCAGTTTCTCGATCGCCCCGGCGGAGGAGGGCTCGGCAGGGCCGGTCACCAGGGTGTGGCCCGCCTTCTCGATGACCGACCGCTCGACCGAGTCGTCGGGCCAGGCGTAGTCGGTGAGCAGCACGGTGCCGGGGCGGCTCGGTGGTTTCATGGCAGGTCGTCCTCGCAGAATCGTGCGGCCGCAGCGGACGGCCGGGCGTCCCGCCCGGTCGCGTCCGGTCGGCAGGTTTGATCGTCATCCAGGACGGCGGCCGATGTCACGCCTGATCAGGCCTTCGGTCGCCGTGGGTGGGGTGGGGAGGTTCGCAGGGCTCGGGGTGGGGTGTCGGCGCTCGCCGACTTGTGGTCGGCCGGGGCGCCACGCCACGGGTACGGGTCACGAGATGCCGGAGGCACGTCGTATCACTCTGTCATAGCCACGTGATGCTAACGATAGCACTGGCTGGCTTCCGTGCGTCAAGAGCAGGACATGAAAACGGACGCCCACGCCCGTGGAGTGGTCCGTCCAGCGCCGAAAGACCCGGCGGTCCAGGGGAAAGCGAGATTCGCGGAAGAATTCCGGCGTTCACATCTTGACGCGCCCCGAACTTGCCTTCATCGTTCTGGCAATGCCGACCGTGTGACCAGAGCATCGGGCCGCACGGGATCCGGCTGTCGAAGACGCCATAGCCACGGACGTCCCCGACGGGCGACATACGGCTCGATTCCGCATGCGGCATCCGACCGCGCGGCTGCCCATCGCCCCCCCTTTCGCCGGTAGGCGATCACTCGTCGAATGCCGGCTCGACCGAGCCGTGTTCAGCTCTCCCCTTTCTCGCCTCACTGCATCCGGCCGCGGTGCCGCATCTGCCTGTTCCGGCAGACGCGTCCACCGCTGCCCCCGTGGCACATTCCTCCTCAGGAGCCGTAATGACTCAAGCAGCGCAAGTCGACACCAGTGCAGTGCCCGCCGACGACACGGAGGGGAGCAGCCGTCTTCCCCTTTCCAAGCCCATGATCGGGCTGGGATTTCTGCTGATCGTTCTCTCCTACATGGTCAATGCGATGGACCGCCAGGTCTTCCCTCCACTGCTCCCCAACATCCGGGAGGAGTACGGATTCTCCCTGGAGCAGGGAGGGCTGCTGGCCACGAACTTCACCCTGGGCATGGCGCTGGCCGGACTGCCCGCGGGCTACCTCCTGGACCGCTTTCGCCGCAAGACCGTGCTGATCGCCAGCATCGTGATCTACTCCCTGGGCACGATGGCCACACCGCTGGCAACGGGTTTCGCCGACATGACCCTGTACCGGGTCGTCTCGGGCTTCGGTGAGGGCATGCAGTCCGCGGCGATCTTCGCGGCGATGGGTGCCTTCTTCGCCCACCGGCGCGGCCTCGCCTTCGGCGTGATCGGGGTGGGCTACTCCGTCGGCGTGTTCATCGCACCGCTGATCGGCGTCGAACTCATGAGCATGCACGGCACCTGGCACTCGCCCTTCTATCTGTTCGGCACGGCGGGGCTGCTGATCGCCGCCGCCTCCCTGTTCCTCGTGAAGGCCGGCCTGACCGAGACTTCCGTCGAGAAGACCGTGTCGACCAGGACGTACGAGTACATGCCGGTCTCCGCCTACAACCGCAACACCATCGCCCTGACCGTCCACGCCGTCGTCAGCGGTGTGGCCATCTACGGGTTCCTCGGCCTGTATCCGACGTACCTGATCAGCTCGCTGCACTACTCCCCCGAGCAGGCGGCGCTGGCCATGAGCCTCCTCGGCTTCGGTGGTATGACGGCCATACTCGGCGGCTGGCTCGGGGACCGTGTGAACCAGCGCAACCTGCTGATCCTCAGCCTCCTCGCCGTCTCGGTCATCAGCGTGTGCATCTACGAGACGCGGGCCACGGTGGGCGTGCAGTGCGTGTTCGCTTTCCTCATGGGCGCCTTCGGACTGGGCTTCATCTATCCCAACACCAACAGCGCGATACAGCGGGCCGTCCGGCCGACCCAGATCGGGCGCGCTTCCGGCCTCTTCGTCACCGGCTACTACGGGCCGGCGGCATTCTCGGGCCTGCTCTTCGCCGCCCTCGTGGAGGCCTTCGGCTGGAGCCGGGCAGGACTGCTCCAGGTCACGTTCCTGCCGTTGCTGGGTGTCGTCGCCCTGGCGTTCGTCCGGCCCGCGCAGTTCAACAACGCGGTCCGCTGACACTGCGCTACGTCCGCCGAAACCCCAAGGGCCTGCCCACCGCCGAGCGGTGGGCAGGCCCCGTCGTTGCGGACGCCGGCCGGCGTCCCGCCGGTCAGCGGCTCTCGGCCACGACCGGATTGCGCAGGGCGCCGATGCCCTCGATCTCCACCTCGACCTCGTCCCCGGGGCGTATCGGGCCGACACCGGAAGGCGTGCCGGTCATGATCACGTCCCCGGGGAGCAGCGTCAGGTAGCGGCTGAGGTAGCTGACGATCTCCGGAACCGGAAGCAGCAGGTCGGCCGTGCTCGCCGACTGCATGACGGTGCCGTTCACACGGGTGGTCAGCGCGAGTCCCGAAGGGTCGAGTTCCGTCGCGATGACCGGCCCGAGGGGAGCGAAGGTGTCCTGCCCCTTCCCGATGAGCAGTGTTCCGAATGCGCTCTCCTTGCGCTGGACGATGCGGTCACTGACGTCATTGCCGCAGGTGTAGCCGAGGATGTGGTCAAGAGCTTCGGAGGGCTTGACATGGCGGGCCTCCTTTCCGATGACGACGACCAACTCTCCCTCGAAATGGATGAGTTCACCGTCGGACGGATACACGATCGCGTCACCCGGACCCACTACCGCCGTACTCGGCTTCATGAAGCACACCGGCACCTCGGGGATCTCACGGTCGGTCTCGTCGACATGTGAGGCGTAGTTGTACGCGAATCCGAAAATCCGGGGCCGATCGACCGGCGAGAGGAATACGACGTCGTCGGCCTGGTCGATGTGACCCGTGGGGGACAAGCCGGTATAGGGATCGCCTTCGAATCTGGCGATACCGACGTCCCCGGATTCGAGTTCTCCGTAATGACGTTCACCGCCGACGGCATATCTGACGATGCGCACGGACACCTCCGCAACTAGGCAGCCGCGGGCGGCTGCACGGCCCATCCAGTAGTGCTAACGTTAGCACGAGAGTGACGAACCGCCTTGGCGCCCTCGCCTTCGACGGCAACTGAGCGCAACACCGATGCTATCGTTGGCATACGGAAAGTGACGGCGCGGGACCAGTCAGTCGAGGAGACTCCTTACGTGATCACGACCAGGGACATCGCCGAGCGCCTCGGCGTCTCCGTGTCGACGGTGGGACGGGCGCTGGCCGACGATCCGCGCATCAGCGACGAGACCAAGTTCCGCGTCAGGCAGGCCGCTTCCGACATGGGGTACGTGGGCAACCGTGCGGCCCGGATGATGCGCGGAGCGTCCAGCAACGTGGTCGCGCTGGTGATTCCCGACATCCGCAACAGCTTCTACTCGACCATCGCGCACGAGTTGTCCAAGAACATGGAGTCCGAGGGCTTCCAGCTGATGCTGTCGGAGACGGACGACGACCGGACGGCGGAACTGCGCCACCTGCGGGAACTGTCCGCGAATCGCGTGGCCGGCGTCATCATCGTGCCCAGCGCGCGCCCGCACAGCGAGTCCGTCAAGCTTCTGCGCTCTCTCCCGCATGTGCAGTTGCTGCGCCGGCACCCCTCGCTGGGTTCGCAGTGGTTCGGCGTGGACGACCAGGAGGCACTGCGCCGGGCCACGGCCCATCTGGTGGCCCAGGGGCACACGCGCATCGCCTACCTCGGCGGCCCCGAGGAGCTGCCCACCGGCGCCGAGCGTCTGCGCGGGTTCCGCAGCGCCCTGCGTGAAGGCGGCCTGCCGGACGACGCCGGGCGCGCTGAGCTGGGACCGCCGTCGTCGGTCGGCCACGGCCGCGAAACGGTACGCCGGCTGCTGTCGGGCCCGGACGTACCCACCGCGCTGGTGCTGGGGTCGATCCAGCTCACCCTCGGCGTCCTGGAGGAGCTGTCCCGGCAGGGCGTGAAGGTGCCACAGGAGCTGTCCGTGGTCGGGTTCGGTGACGAGCCCGGGTTCTCCTGGTGGGGTCCCGGACTCACCACGGTCGGCCTGCCCATCCAGGAGATGGCCACCGGCTGCGCGCTGTGGATGATTCGCCGGCTCAAGACCGAGCCGGGCAACGACGGCCCGTACACGGCGGTCTCCCCCGGGGCGTTGATCCTGCGCGGCAGCACGGCGTCCCCTGACGGGGGGACTCCCTCCGGGTCCGCCTGAGTCGGGGACGGGGCACCACCTCCGCGCCTGAGTCGGGTACGGAGGCGCGGAGGGCTGCGAGGGCGGAGCGCGCCGCGTCCGGCATCGGCCGCATGGGCCGGGGCGCTCACGTGAGCTGCGAGTCCGCCGGCAGCACCACTCGGTCGGTTGCGACACCGAACGCCGAATGACCGGGTGAAGAGGATCCGACTCCGGGGTCACCAGCACCGGCTTGCCCAGCCGTCGCCCGATCGCCCGCAACAGGCGGCACAGCACATCAACGCCGACCTGGCCCTGCGACTCCCGCAGATCCCAGTCGAAGTCGATCGCCCCGGCTTCATGCGCTCGAAAGATCACCAGGAATCCAGGGGCCGGCCGGACCCGCAGCACCGCGTCGGCGCCGGCGCTGCGGGTCAGCATGTCCGCAGCGCGCGGCAGCCGGATGACGACACCATCCTCGGAGCACTCGTACGACCACCCCCGCGACCGCACCAGATCAAGCACGGCCTGCCAGTCCTCCACCGAGGTGTCCGGGACACGCGCGTCCGGCAGCGAACCCGTCACGACGGGGTCGAAGAAGCTCTTGATGTCGCCCCACAGCAGTCAGGCATCACGCCCTGCTGCCCCGGGCCTCGCCGGAACGCGGCCTGGTCCGGGACAAACCCGCAGGGGCAGTGGCGCCCCTCCGTACGTTGGGCCCCTCAGTACGTTTCCCTCCGCAGCCCCCGCATGACCGTCGCGGTGCGCACGAGTTCGTCGAGCATGTGCTCGGCGGCGGCCTCATGGAGCTTGCCGGCCCGGAAGGCTCCGTCCTGGACGTGTTCACCGACGAACGGGATGCTCACGGTCGGGCCGATCGGCAGCATCCTCAGGTTGGCCACCACCTGCTTGGCCATCTGCACGGCCCTGGTGCCCGCCGAGACGCCTCCGTAGCTGACGAATGCGGCCGGCTTGTGCTGCCACTCCACGACGAGGTAGTCCCACGCGTTCTTCAGCGGGGCCGGGAAGCCTCCGTTGTACTCCGGGGTGACGAACACGAACGCGTCCGAGGCGTCGACGATACGGCTCCAGGTGCGGGTGTGGTTGTGCGTGTACTGCTGAAGAGCGGGCGGATGCGGCTCGTCGAAGAACGGAAGGCCCAGTTCGCGCAGGTCGACCATGCGTGAATCGAACTGCTCGCACTGCGCGGCCCGTGCGGTGAACCAGTCCGCGACGGACCGTCCCACGCGCCCTGGACGCGTGCTGGCCACGACGGTGGTCAGGGTCATGGGGGCCACAGAGGGCTCAGGGGTCATGAGGGCTCGCTTTCCTGTCGGCCGCGATCGGGCCCGGCGAGCCCGCGCTGCCTGTGCTGTCCGTCCGTCCAGGACAGGGCGGGCTCACCGGAGTCTCTTCCGCGGGGTCCCAGTCTCACCGACGGGTTGTGCGAACGATAGCATTGACGTGGAGCGGGGCCAAAGGTGACGCAGATCAGCAAGACAAGCGCGCCTTGCAGCACCGCTCACCTCTTGACAGAACCCCCGACCGTTCGCACGATTGCGCTATCGTTAGCACGCACTGAGCCGCAGCGGATCAACATGCCGCCCGCTGCCGGAGTGCCCCTTCTTCTGGGTGGCAGGCCCGTGTAGCCGCCCGGCGCCCCGATCACCCGAACTCCGAAAGGTTGCCCCGCAATGACAGACGCGCGGATCGCCGAGCTCTATGGCCGCAGGGTGTGGGATTCCCGCGGGCGCCCCACCGTGGAGGTCGAAGCTCATCTGGCGGACGGGGCGATCGGCCGGGCCATCGCCCCGGCAGGGGCGTCGACGGGGCAGGGCGAGGCGCTCGACCTGCGTGACGGTGGCAGCCGCTTCGGAGGGCTGGACGTCCAGCGGGCGGTCGGTTCGGTGAACCACGAGATCGCCCCCGCGCTCCTGGACCGCGACGCGAGCGATCAGGAGGCCGTCGACCGGCTCCTGGTCGACCTCGACGGAACTCCCGACCGCGGCCGCCTCGGCGGCAACGCGATCGTCGCCACGTCCATGGCGGTCCTGCACGCCGCCGCGGCGTCGCAGGGCGTACCGCTGTGGCAGCACCTGGCGGGTGGACGGCCGGTCCGGATCCCGCTGCCGGAGATCCAGATCTTCGGCGGCGGTGCCCATGCGGACCGTCGCGTCGATGTCCAGGACTTCATGGTCGTGTGCCCTGCGGCGGGCAGCTTCTCCGAGGCCCTCGACTGGACCGCGGAGATCTACCGGGCGGCCGGCGGTCTGATGCGCAAGGCGGGCAAGGCCCAGGGTGTGGCCGACGAGGGCGGTTTCTGGCCCGCGTTCGACTCCAACGAGGAGGCCCTGGAAACGCTCACCCGGGCGATCGAGAAGGCCGGCTTCGCACCCTCGACGCAGGTCGGCATCTCGCTGGACATCGCGGCCTCGCAGTTCGGCAGCGGAGGGCGGTACACGCTGGCCCTGGACGACCGCACGCTGGACACCACGGCGCTGATCGACATGCTGGGCCGCTGGATCGAGCAGTATCCGATCCTCTCCGTCGAGGACCCGGTGGGCGAGGACGACACCGAGGGCATGGTGGAGTTCACCCGGCGCCACGGCCACCACTGCCAGGTGATCGGAGACGACTACCTGGTCACCAATGCCAAGCGGGTGGAGGCCGCGGCCACCGGCGGGGCCGCCAACGCCGTCCTCGTCAAGCCGAACCAGGCCGGCACGGTCACGGAGGCGTTCCAGGCGCTGCGGGCCGGGAAGGACGCCGGCTTCGGCACCATCGTCTCGGCCCGGTCCGGTGAGAGCGAGGACGTCACCATCGCCCATCTCAGCGTCGGATGGGACGCGGGACAGCTCAAGGTGGGCTCGTTCACCCGCTCCGAGCGCATGGCCAAGTGGAACGAGGTTCTGCGCATCGAGGAGTCCCTCGGCGAATCCGCGGAATTCAGCGGATGGTCCGCCTTCACCTTTTCCGATTCCGGGCCTTTCACCACCGAGCCGTAAGAGCAGTTCGAAGTATTACAGTCATTGAAATACAGAGCCGATCGGAGCACGGAGACCTCATGCTGCCACCCGTCAATCTGCGCCCGAGTTTCAATATCACCCGCGCCGGCCATGTCCGGCTCACCGTCGCCGATCTGGCCGAGAGCCGGAACTTCTACGTGAACGCCCTGGGGCTCGTCGTCAGCGACGAGGACGAGCGCACCTGCTACCTGCGCGGCCTGGCCGAGGCCTGCCACCACAGCCTCGTCCTGGAGCTCGACGAAGAGGGCGCGGGCACGTGCCGGAGGATCGGCTTCCGGGTCTTCTTCGACGAGGACCTCGATCTCGCGTACGCCTGGTTCCGCGATCGTGGCCTGCCCGCCGAGTGGGTGGATGCCCCGTACCAGGGCCGCACCCTGCACGTCAGTGATCCCATCGGTACGCCGCTCGAACTGTGCGCGCACATGGAGACCCGGCCGCGGCTGCACATCGACTTCCAGCACTACAAGGGCGCCCACGCTCAGCGGCTTGACCACTACCAGATCTTCGCGCCCGACGCCTACGAGCTGTGCGCCTTCTACAGCGAGCTGGGATTTCGCAACTCGGAGTACCTGGAGCACGGCGACAAACTGTTGAGCGCGTTCATGTACCGCAAGGGCACGTGCCTCGACCTCGCGATCGTCGAGAACAGCGGGCCCGCGCTGCACCACTTCGCCTACACCGTCTCCGAGAGCCGCGACATCTTCACCGCGTGCGACTGGGCGGGCATCCTCGGCTACGGCGAAGGGGTCGAGCGCGGCCCCGGGCGGCACGGTCCCGGCGGGATGCTGTTCGCCTACCTCCGCGACCCCGACGGCCACCGGGTCGAGGTCTTCAACAGCCACTACCAGACGATCGACACCGAGGTCGAGCCGGTGCGCTGGGACGCGGCATCGCTGAGCACGAATGTGCGCTGGGGGCTCCCCGCCCTGGAGAAGTGGTACTTCGAGGCGTCGCCGTTCGTCGGCGCGCCGCAGATTCCCCCTGCCGAGCAGCCGAATCCGATGTCGCTGGAGCGGTTCCTGCTGGAGCAGCCCCTCCCCTGACCTTCCGCCCGCACCGCACCGCACCGCCCCCTAGGAGACGCCATGGCACGAGTTCCCTATCTGCGCCGCGAGGACGCGGACGAGTCGACGAAGCCGCTGTACGACCGGCTGGAGACCGAACGCAAGGTCCCGACGGCGAACATCTTCCTCGCCCTCACCCATGCGCCCACCCAGCTGGACGCCTTCCTGACCTACGCCAACTCGCTGCGGGCCGCCGATCTCAGCCCCAGGCTGCGGGAACTGGCGATCCTGACCGTGGGTCACGCGACCCGGTCGGCGTACGAGGTCGCCCATCATCAGTCGCACGGCCTCAAGGCCGGGCTGACCGGGGAACAGCTCGCTGCGGTGGCCGACTTCGAGCACTCCGGCCTGTTCGACGAGACGGAGAAGGCGGTCATGCGACTCGCCAAGGAGTCCACCCTCCAGGTCGACGTCTCGGAGGAGACCTGGCAGGCCGCCGCCGCGCACCTGACGAGCCGGCAGATGGTCGAACTGTCGTTGTCCGTCGCCTGGTACAACTCCGGCGTCCGCATCATGGGATTGCTGGACATCGACCTGGAAGACAATTATCCGGACCCGTTCACCCATTCCCCGGTTTAGGCACCGTACGGCTCATCATTTCAGGAGTATTCCCATGGCGAAAATGCTCGCCGCGCGACTGCACGAACTCGGTGCTCCGATGTCGGTGGACACGATCGACGTGCCCACGCCGAGGCCGACCGACGTGCTGGTGCGGGTCAAGGCATGCGGAATCGTGCCGAACATGGCCAATGTGATCAACAACTGGCCCACCTGGTACCCGCATCAGCCGCTGCCCCGGCTCCCCGCGATCTTCGGTCTCGACCCCGCGGGTGTGGTCGAGGCGGTCGGCGAGGCGGTGCTCAACACCAAGCCCGGCGACCGGGTCTACGTGAGCCCGCTGCGCTCCTGCGGCAGCTGCCAGGTGTGCCGCGGCGGTGAACTCAGCCGATGCCGCTACTTCACCCTGAACGGCTACTTCAGCACCTCCCGCGACGGCCAGCGGATCTTCGACCTCTACCCCTACGGCGGCTTCGCCGAGTACATGACCGCACCGCAGCACGCGATCGTCAACATCCCCGACACCATGACGTTCGAGCAGGCCGGCAAGCTCGGCTACATCGGAACCTCCTACGGCGCCCTCAAGAACGCCGCGGCCGCCCCCGGCCAGGTGGCGCTGATCGACGGAGTCACGGGCACACTCGGTGTCGCCTCCACCCTCCTCGCGCTGGCCTCCGGCGTCTCCAGGGTTCTCGGCACCGGCCGCAACGAGGAACTCCTGAAACGCGTCAAGGAGTTGGCGCCGGACCGGATCGAGATCATGCGACTGGGCGAGGGCTCCACCGGGGAGTGGGCCAAGTCCCGCACCGGCGGCGAGGGAGCGGACTTCGTCATCAGTGCGCTCGGCGCCAAGGCTCCGGTGGAGACGATGCTCGACTCCATGCAGGGCGTCCGCCGCGGCGGCAGGGTCGTCAACGTCGGCGGGGTGGCCGACCGGCTGCCCGTGGACGTGAAGTGGCTCATGGACGAGCAGGTCCAGCTGATCGGCTCCAACTGGTTCAGTACCGCGCAGGGCCAGGAAGTCGCCGACATGGTGGCGACCGGGACCCTGGACCTGTCGTACCTGATCACCAAACCCTTCCCGCTCGCCGAGGTCAACGAAGCGATCTCGGGACGCGTGACGGATCGTGACGGTGGATTCAGCAACTACGTCGTGATCCCCTGAACCCGCAAGACGGCCCGAACTCGCCCCGCGGCGGTCCTGTTCTGCCCTGACGCCGCCGCGGGGTGATCCCAGCACGACGGAGGTACCGGTGGAACTGCGCTGGCTGGAGTCGTTCGTCGTCGTCGCGGAGGAACTGCACTTCGCCCGGGCCTCGGACCGTCTGCATCTCGCACCGTCGGCGCTCAGCGCCCAGATCAGAGCACTGGAGTCCCACCTGGGTGTGCGGCTCGTCGACCGCGGGCGACGGACCCGCCCGGCACTGACCGGTGCCGGGCGGCTGTTCCTCGAAGAGGCGCGGCTGACCCTCGCCCAGGCCGCCCGGGCCGAGGCGGTGGGCCGGCGGGCCGGTCGTGGGGAGCTGGGACACGCGCAGATCGCGTACGTCGCCTCCGCGGCGTTCTCCGGGGTGCTGACCGACGTCCTCACCCGGTGCGCGGCCCCTCGTACCGAACTGACGGTACAGGTACGGGAGTTGGAAACACCCGCTCAGCTGGAGGCGCTGGCCTGCGGGGACATCGACATCGGTTTCCTGCGCTTCAGGCCGGAGTACCCACCCGAGGTCACGGCGACCTGCCTACTCACCGAGCAGGTCGTCCTGGCACTGCCGGCCGGAGCGCCCCTCGCGGCGTACGATGCCGTCCCGGCGGCACAACTGCGCGACGAGTGCTTCGTGGCCCCGCACTTCGACGAGGAGTACGGCTGCCGCGACCAGATCCTCGAAGTGGCGGAACAGGGCGGTTTCAGTCCCCGGTGCGCTCCCCCGGTGCGGGACTTCATCGCGGCTCTGACCATGGTGGGCGGTGGTCTCGCGGTTGCCCTCGTGCCCGATTCGCTGCGCCGCGTCCAGATCCCCGGAGTGGCCTACCGGCCGCTGGCCGACGTGGCGCTGACCACCCGGCTGGTCGGCGCCTACCGCAAGGGGGAGACCTCGCCCGCGGTACGCGGCGTGATCCGCCGGCTGCGGGAGGCCGCCGCCGCAACGGCCACAGCCTGAAGCATCGGCCTCCCCCAGGCGTCCGGCATGGCCCGGACGCCCTGTTCGCATGCGTCGACCGCCAGGTGCCCGCGCCCCTCGACCGGCGCACGTTTGTACGCGGATCACGCACTGTCCGGGCAGGTCAGCGGGGGTGCACCCGGCCTACGCTCGACGCGGCGGCACATCACCGTGCCGGGCGGCCGGCCGCCGCCCGGCCGAGGGACAGGCGGAGGAACAGATGACAGCGATCAGACACGTGGGCGTCGTGGGCGCGGGCCAGATGGGCCGGGGCATCACCGAGGTGTGCGCCCGGGCCGGGCTGCAGGTCACGTTGTGCGACGTGACCGAGGACAGGGCCCGGGCCGGGCTGGCCGGCGTGGCCGACTCCCTGCTGAAGGCGGAGAAGCGCGGCGCCATCGCGCCCGAGGACCGCGCGCACGCCCTGGCCGGGGTCTCGGTCACCGGGGACCTCTCCCGCCTGGGCGGGGCGGACCTGGTCATCGAGGCCGCCGTCGAGGACGAGCGGGCCAAGACGGCACTCTTCCGGCAGTTGGGCGACGTGGTGACGGACCCGGCGGCCGTACTCGCCAGCAACACCTCCTCGATCCCCATCGCCCGGCTAGCGGCCGCTGCCGGCCGTCCGGAGACGGTGATCGGCCTGCACTTCTTCAACCCGGTCCCCGTCATGCCCCTGGTCGAGATCGTCCCCTCCCTGCACACCTCGAAGAGCACCGAGCGGCGCGTACGGGCCTTCGCGGGCGACGTCCTGGGCAAGCGAACCATCGTCGCGCAGGACCGCGCGGGCTTCGTGGTGAACTCCCTGCTGGTTCCCTACCTGTTGGCCGCGGTGCGCATGGTCGCCTCCGGCACGGCCACCGCCGAGGACATCGACACGGGCATGACGGCCGGGTGCGCTCATCCCATGGGGCCGCTGCGCCTCGCCGACCTCATCGGACTGGACACCGTGGCGGCGATAGGCGAAGCGCTCTACGCCGAGTACCGGGAGCCGTTGTACGCCCCTCCCCCGCTGCTGCGCCGCATGGTCGAGTCGGGTCTGCTCGGCCGCAAGTCGGGGCAGGGCTTCTTCGACTACCAGCCCGCCTGACGTCATCGACGTGACGCGCGGGCCTCCCGGGGACTCATGCCGTACGCCGCCTTGAAGGCGTGACTGAAGTGGGCCGGATCCGCGAAGCCCCAGCGCCCGCCGACGGCACCGACCGGAAGATGGTCCCATGCCGGATCGGTGAGGTCGCGCCGGCACCGGGCGAGGCGCTGGGCCCGGATCCAGCCCGAGACCGTGCAGCCCTGCGCCGCCAGCAACTTGTAAAGGTAGCGGCGGGAGATGCGGTGGGCGGCCGCGATGCCCTCAGGGCTCAGCCCGGGGTCGGCGAGCCGCTGCTCCATGTAGCCGAGGACGCGCTCGGTGAGCAGGTCCGGACGGCCCAGCTCGGACCTCCGGTCCCCGTCCGCGTGCTCCGCTAGCAGCGTGCCGACCAGGTCGATCACGTTGTCGGCGAGTCGGGGCGTGCCCTGGGACTCCAGGTGTTCCATCTGCCGCGCCAGCCCGTGCAGGAGAGGCAGGATCACCTGCCCGAGCCCGTCGTGGCAGGGCACCGGAGTCGCCGCCACACGCAGCAGGTCATGCTCCGCCAAGGGCAGCATGGTCCGCGGGAACATCAGCACGAGACCGGTGTGGGACTGGTGGAGGTCGTAGGTGAAGGGACGGCGTGTGTCGTAGACGACCAGTTCTCCCGGCCCCACTTCGGCCCGGCGGTCCCGCTGGGTCAGCACGCCCCGCCCGGTGAGCTGCACCGTCAGCTGCAAGAAGTCGGGGGCGTCGGATGCGATGTGGCGGCGGGTGCGCGCGATGGTGTGCGGCTCGGCCGAGATGACCGACATCTGTACCTGACCGACCCGCACGGCGTGCAGGGACGCCCTGAAGTCGGCGCTCGCCCGCGGCCGGACCTCCAGGGGCACGAGGTTGCGGCTCACGGCGTCCCGCCAGCAGTCCAGTCGCTCGGTGGCCGTACCTTCGCTCGGCGTCGTGATCCGGGGCATGCGGTCCTCCTCCCGGCGGTGCCGGAACCCATGGGAACGGGCTCGGACGGCACTCCTGGCGAGGAATCGTAAGTCCCCGCGGGCGTTCTGCAACCGGCTCGCGGGAAGTGTTCTCAGCCACACAAATTGCCGGTGCTCCCGGACACAAGCAGGTCCTGCGCCACGCCCCACATCATGCGAGCAGTGGCCCCGGAGCACCTCGGCCGTTGTCCCGTCCTCTTCCAGTTACCACAGGCACCCAAGGATCCTTCATGTCAACATTGCTCGAGTCCACCGCATCATCCGACCCGGCAGCTCATTGCCGTGTGCTCGGCCGTGTCCGGACACACCTGCCCGAGATCGCGGCACGTTCCGCTGAGGCCGAGGCCGCCCGGGCCGTCCCGGCGGACCTCATCGCCGCTCTGCGCGAGGCCGGTGTGTTCCGGATGATCCTGCCCAGGGCATGGGGCGGCGAGCAGCTGGACCTGTTGGAGAGCGCCCGGGTGGTCCGGGAGATCTCGCGGGCCGACGGGTCCACCGGCTGGACCGTGCAGGCTGCTTCGATGGCCTGGTTCTTCGTGCGTTCGCTGCCCCACGAGACGCTCGGGAACGAGGTATTCGGTGACGGCGCCGACCTGATGCTCCGTGGGGCGATAGCGCCCAAGGGCAGGGCGGCCAAGGTCGCGGGAGGCTACCGCCTCAGTGGGCGCTGGCCGCTGGCCAGTGGTTCGTTCACCCCGGACTGGATGCTCGCCGGCTTCGTGGTCGAGGGCGCGCCTCTGCTCCCGGACGGCCGTCCGGACATGCGTGTCGCGCTCTTCCGCCCGGAGCAGGCCACATTTCTCGACACGTGGGACGCGGTGGGTCTGCGCGCCACACAGAGCACGGACTTCACGATGGACGACGTCTTCGTGCCCGAGCGGTTCACGGGACCGCTGGTGGGCGGAAACAACATCCCCGCTCCTTTCTACGGCTTGCCTTACACCGCCACCGGCTCGTCGCACGACGCGGTCATCATCGGCTGTCTGGAGGGCGCGCTCGACGATCTGGCCGAACTCGCCGCCGTCAAGCGGCCGGCGTTCGATCCCCGACTCGTCATCGGGGAGGATCCGGTTTTCCAGGAGAAGTTCGCCGACTTGTACCTCCGCACGGCGGCGCTGAACGCCCTGCTGGAGCAGACCGGCAGCGTCGTCATGAACCGTGCGCTCGCGGGCGAGGAGCCCACCGCGCGCGAATGGTTCGGCTACACCGGCGGCCACCAGCACATCCACCACGAGGGAATCCGCCTCCTCAACGAACTCATGACCCTGTCGGGCAGCTCAGGGCTCTACGGCTCCCATCCCATGCAGCGCCGCTGGCGCGACGTACGCTGCGTCTCCCAGCACGTCGCGGGCAACAACGGCTCGCTGCGCCGTCTGGGCGCGGTTCTCTCGGGTCGGGAGGACGTCCGATGAGCGCCCTTTCGACGACACCGACGGACCCCGCCGTGCTGCGTCAGGCGTTCGGCTGCTTCCCTTCCGGAGTGACAGCCCTGTGCGCACTGGGTCCGGGCGGGCCGATGGGCATGGCCGCGAGTACGTTCACGCCGGTCTCCCTTCGACCGCCGCTGGTGTCGGTCTGTGTCCAGGACACCTCATCGACCTGGCCCAAGCTGCGGACGCAGAGCCGCCTGGGCCTGAGCGTGCTGGCCGAGGAGCAGGATCTGGTCTGCCGTTCGCTGGCGGGCAAGGGTGGTGACCGGTTCGCAGACGTCGACTGGGAGGCGTCCGAGAGCGGCAGTGTGTACATCCACGGCGCCGGTCTCTGGCTGGACTGCTCGGTTCACGCCGAGTTCCCCGGAGGCGACCACACGATCGTGCTGCTGGAGATTCACGCTCTGCGGGCCGAACCCGACCGGGAGCCGCTGGTGTTCCACGGCAGCCGGTTTCGGCGCCTGGCCGCCTGACGGGGAGGGAACAGCAGACGCGAGAGCTCCCGCCCCCGTGCACGTGACAGGGGCGGGAGCTCTCAACGTGGTGGGTCTCTCAGCCGGCCGACAGGCGGGCGGCCACGCCCCGGGTCAGCTCGGGAACCACGGCGAACAAGTCGCCCACCACGCCGTAGTCGGCGAGGTCGAGGATCGGCGCCTCGGGGTCCTTGTTGACCGCGACGATCGTCCTGGAGGTCCGCATCCCGGCCAGGTGCTGGATGGCTCCCGAGATACCCAGTGCGATGTACAGCTGAGGCGAGACGGACTTGCCGGTCTGTCCCACCTGGTACGGGTGCGGGTAGTAGCCGGCGTCCACCGCGGCGCGTGAGGCGCCCACCGCGCCACCCAGGGCGTCGGCCAGCTCCTCCACCACCTTGAAGCCTTCGGCTCCGCCGACCCCGCGTCCGCCGGAGACGACGACGGACGCCTCGGTGAGTTCAGGACGGTCGCCCGCGAGAGCGCCGCGGCGGGCAGTGATGCGTGCGCAGGCCTCAACGGCGACCGGTGGCAGGGCGAGCTTCTTCTCCTCCGCCCGCACCGGACACTCCTCCGCCTCGAACGCGCCCGGCCGCAGTGTGATCACCGGCATGCCATGGGTGGCCTGTGAGCGCACGGTGTACGACCCGCCGAAGACGACCTGGGTGACCACGCCGGACGAGTCCACGTCGACCGCGTCGATCAGCAGCCCGGCGTCCAGCCGCGCGGCCAGACGCCCGGCCACCTCCTTGCCGCCGGTCGTCGCGGAGACCAGGACGGCGGCGGGGGAAGCCTCCCCGACCGCGAGTTCCAGGGCGTCGACGGCCGGCGTGGCGAGAAACTCGTCCGCCTCGGCGGATTCGGCCGCGTAGACGCTCCTTGCCCCATGCCGGGCGAGGGAGGCCTCCAGTCGGGCAGCGGTGCCGGGAGTTCCGACCACGACAGCTGCCGGTTCACCCAACCTCCGTGC
The DNA here is from genome assembly GCF_042955185.1 of Streptomyces sp. NPDC012474. Lineage (NCBI taxonomy): Bacteria > Bacillati > Actinomycetota > Actinomycetes > Kitasatosporales > Streptomycetaceae > Streptomyces > Streptomyces sp. NPDC012474. The sequence goes on along the minus strand of NZ_JBIBEP010000017.1, from coordinate 84,918 downwards.
GGCGGTGAGGAGTTCGTACGTCGACTTGCGGACACGTTCCCCGTCGTGGTCGACGAGGACAAGAACATCGGGCATGGGTGCCTGCTTCATGGTCGGGCTTGCGGGGCGTTCAGAGGAGCTTTTGGGCGATCAGGTATTCCACGAGCTGCCGGCCGGCCGAGCCGTCGTCCGTGACGCGCGTGCCGACCGCCCGTGCCGGACGCGCGACGGCCTCCACCACACGGGTGCGGGTGGTGCGGAATCCGGTGCCGTCCGCGTCGGGGAACAGGTCGTCGAGACCGACCGTCTGCACCGGCTTCTTCTTGGCGGCCATGATCCCCTTGAAGGAGGGGTACCGGGGTTCGTTGATCTTCTCGGTGACGCTGACCAGTGCGGGCAGCGGTGCGTCGAGCGTCGTCTCGCCGTGCTCGGTCTCGCGCTCGGCGCGCACCCGTCCCGCGTCCACGTTCAGCTCCCGGGCGTGCGTCAGCTGCGGCAGGCCGAGCAGGTCCGCGACCATGGCGGGTACCGCGCTCGCCTGCCCGTCGGTCGTCGCGTTGCCCGCGAGCACCAGGCCGACGTCCCCCACCGTCCGCACGGCCGCTGCCAGCACTCGCGCGGTGGCCACCACGTCGGCGCCCCGGAGCCTGTCGTCACAGATGTGGATTCCACGGTCGGCGCCCATGGCCAGGACCTTGCGGATCGCGTCGAGCGCAGCATCGGGTCCCATGGACACGACGGTGACCTCGGCTCCGACGGCCTCCTTCAGCGTCAGGGCCTCCTCCGCCGCGCGCTCGTCGATCTCGTCCAGTACGAGATCGACGCTCTCGCGGTCGAGGGTGTGGTCCGCCCCGGACAGGGTGCGCTCCGCGCTGGTGTCCGGGACCTGCTTGACCAGTACGACGATGTTCACGGTCGTCCTCCTCGGGTTCCGGATGATCAGCGGAACGCCGGATGGCCGGTGATCGCCTGACCGACGACGAGCGTGTGCATCTCGTCGGTGCCCTCATACGTACGGACGGACTCGAGGTTGTTGGCGTGACGCAGGGGCGAGTACTCCAGGGAGACGCCGTTGGCGCCGAGGACGGTGCGGCACTCCCGCGCGATGGCGATGGCTTCCCGGACGTTGTTGAGCTTGCCGACGCTGATCTGCTCGGGCCGGATGCGGTGCTGGTCCTTCAGCCGGCCCAGGTGCACGGCGAGGAGCGCGGCGCCGCCCAGGGACACGGACATGTCGGTGAGCTTCCGCTGGGTGAGCTGGAAGGCGCTGATCGGCTTGCCGAACTGCACGCGGGAGTCGGCGTAGCCGATCGCGGTCTGCAGCGAGTCCCTGGCCGCGCCCAGGACGCCGAAGAGGATGCCGAAGCGGGCCTCGTTCAGGCAGGACAGCGGTCCGCGCAGGCCCTCTGCCAAGGGCAGCCGTGCCGAGTCGGGCAGCCGGACCTGGTCGAAGTAGAGCTCGGAGGTGATGGAGGCGCGCAGCGACATCTTCTGCTTGATGTCCTGCGTGGTGAAGCCTGGGGTGCCGCGGGGCACGAGAAAGCCGCGGACACCGTCCTCGGTCTGTGCCCAGACGGTGGCGACGTCGGCGATGCCGCCGTTGGTGATCCACATCTTGGAGCCGTTCAGAATCCAGTCGTCACCGTCGCGGACGGCTTTGGTGCGCATGCCGGAGGGGTCGCTGCCGAAGTCGGGTTCGGTCAGCCCGAAGCAGCCGATCGCCTCGCCGGCGGCCAGCCGGGGCAGCCACTCCTCCTTCTGTTCCTCTGAGCCCCACTTCCAGATGGAGTACATCGACAGCGAGCCCTGCACGGAGACGAAGCTGCGGAAGCCGGAGTCCGCCGCCTCCAGCTCCAGGCATGCCAGACCGTAGCTCACCGCGTTCGTCCCGGCGCAGCCGTAGCCTTCGAGGTGCATGCCGAGCACACCCAACTTGCCCAGTTCCGGAGCGAGTTCGCGGGCGAAGTGTGCGTTCTCGAACCACTCGCCGATGTGCGGGCGCACCCGGTCGGCGAGGAACTTGGCGACGGTGGCCTGGATCTCGCGCTCCTCGTCGGTGAGGACGGAGGCGATGTCGAGCAGGTCGAGGGGGTCCTTCAGGGGCGTGCCGCTCATGCTGGGGTTCCTTGTCATCAGGGTAGGAAAAGCGAGGTCGGTGAGGTGCCGGTGCTCCGTGCGGCGGCGTGGGCCGCGCTCCGCGTCACCTGGAGGCATCGCCGGAGCTGTCGAGCGGGCCGTCGAGGATCTCCGCGGTGTGCCGGCCGAGGCCGGGCGGGGGAAGGCGGTACCGCGCGGGTGTCCCGCTCAGCGTGATGGGGTGCGCCACCTGGCGGGAGGGTGTGCCGTCGCCGCTGTCGGCGGGTGCGCAGGGGATGTCGACGATGCCGGGGAGGCCGAGCCGGCGGGCGAAGGCGAAGGCGTCGTCGAGGGTGTTGACCGGTCCGGCGGGCACCCCTGCCGCGAGCAGGACGGTCGACCAGTGGTCTGCGCTCGCCGCACCGAGCCGCCTGGTCAGGATGTCACGCAGTTCGACACGGTGGGCGACCCGGTCCGCGTTGGTGCGGAAACGGTCGTCGTGGGCGAGACCGGGCTTCCCGACGGCCTCGCACAGCGCCGCGAACTGCCGGTCGTTGCCCACCGCGAGAGCGATCGGCCGATCGGCGGTGGGGAGGGTTTCGTACGGCGCGATGCTCGGGTGGGCGTTGCCCATGCGGCCCGGGACCACACCGGCGACGGCGAACGCCGAGGCCTGGTTGACCATGGCCGACAGCAGCGAGGTGAGCAGATTCACCTCCACCAGTTGGCCCTGGCCGGTGGCGTCGCGGTGCCGGAGGGCCGCCAGGATGCCGAGGGAGGCATGCAGCCCGGTGATCACATCGACAAGGGCCACACCTGCCTTCATCGGCTCCCCGTGTGCCTCCCCGGTCACGCTCATCAAGCCTCCGACGGCCTGCACGAGCAGGTCGTATCCGGGGATGGCCGCGCCCGCGCCGCTGCCGAAGCCGCTGATGGAGCAGTAGATCAGCTCCGGGTGCCGCTCGCGGAGCTCCGTGTGGCCGAGGCCCAGCCGCTCCATCGTGCCGGGCCGGAAGTTCTCCACCAGCACGTCGGAGCCGGCGATCAGCTCGTGTGCCTGTGCGCGGCCGGCCTCCTCGGTCAGGTCCAGGACGATCGACCTCTTGTTCCGGTTGACGCTCAGGAAGTAGGTCGAGATGCCGTCCTGATCCGCCGGCGGGTGCCAGGCCCGGGTGTCGTCTCCCGTGCCGGGCCGCTCGACCTTGATCACGTCGGCGCCGAGGTCGGCGAGGAGCATGGTGGCGTACGGCCCCGCGAGAACCCTGGAGAAGTCGGCGATGCGCAGGCCGTCCAGGGCGCCGCGCCCCGCTGCACGGGCGTCGTCGGCCCGTCCGTCCGGCTTCTGGTGCTGCGTGCTCATGCGCTGCTCTCTCCGATCGCCCCGGCCGGCGGCGGGCGTGGCGGGGCCGGGTCCGTTCACCACCAGCGTCCCAAGGACGTCGCGCGGTGGGTGAGTTCGACCAGGGGAAATCCTTGACCGCGCGGAGCCGCGCCCCGCACGACTCGTACTCTCGCCCCGACCGCGACCACGACCGGTTCCGTGCCGGTGACCTGGCAGAGCAGGTTGAAGCCCTCGGCCATCGCGACGAACCAGGTGTTGAGCGGGGCCTGGCCGAAACGGCGAACGAGGACCCCGGCGCCGGTGCTGCGCTCCCGCTCGAAGGTGGTGCCTCCACAGGCACGGCAGAACGAGCGACGGTAGGCAGGGGTGCCGCACCAGAGGCACCGCTGGAAGCAGAGGTCGCGGCCGGCCGTCGGCGGTGGCGGCTCGGCCGTCGCCGTCATGTCAGGGGCAGCCGCTTCGGTGTCTCCCTTGAGCTTGTTGGGTTCGCGGCTCTCTGTCCGGAGCATCAGGGCCTCCCGTACGCGGTTCGGTGACCGACACCGGATGATCGGAATCCGATGTCCCCATCACCCTGGCCCCACCGCGAAGAGGAGGTCAACGACGGGTTGGCGCATCTTTGTGCGCGAAAAAAGCGCTCCGTATGTCCAGCTCAGAAGGCTGTGCCGGCACTGGGTGTGCTGTCCGGGGAGGGGATGCCTGCACGTCTCGGCGCGGCGGAACTTACGGTTTGTGGGTTACCCAGAGCAGTTCCGCGGGCCAGCGGTGTGCCCAGTCGGGTGGGTCGGTTTCGTTGTAGCCGTTGGGTGTTCCGGGTTCGGGCCGCGGCTCGATGAGGTCGTCGATGATGAGACCCGCGCCGCGCAGGACCTTGACCCAGCCGCCGTAGGTGAGCTGATAGCTGGTCGCGCCGGCGCCTTCGGCGATGGCGTTCAGCCCGAAGTAGTCCTGCTGCAGCGTCGTGGTCACGCGGCTGGCGGCTTCGTCGTAGCACGCTTCGAACCATGGGCTGGCGACGTTGAACACCAGGCGCCCGCCTCGGCGCAAGACGCGTGCGGCCTGCGGGACGGCCAGGTGCGGAGGCGCCCAGCTGAGCCCGCCGAAGTCGCAGAACACCAGGTCGAAGCTGTCGGCGGCGAAGGGGAGTTGTTCGGCGGCGCCTTGCACCAGCGGGTAGCGTGCCGCTCCCATCGCGCGGGCCGCTGCGGCGAGTTGGGCTTCGGACAGGTCGATCCCGACCACGGTGGCGCCCTCGGCGGCGAGCGCCCTGGACCACTGGCCGGCGCCGCAGCCGAGTTCGAGGACGCGCTTGCCGGTGACGTCGCCCAGGGCGTGCAGGTGCGCGTCGGGGATGGAGTACATGCCCCACAACCGGGGTGTGGCGCCGATCTGAGGGTCGTGCTCGTGCTGGTAGGCGCTACTGATCTGGTTCCAGAGACGCCGGTTGGCGGGGATGCTGTCCACGTGCCGACTCCAGCACTGCCTGTCGGGGGCGGTCAACACGATCAGGGCACTGGCCGGCTCTCGCCTCGGTCCGGCCTTGGCTCGGCCGATGATCCGCCGGACGTGCCCTGGGCTCACCCAGGAGACTCCGGTGTTCGGCCGGCGAACCGAAGGTCCGGTGGCAGGGCGCCACCGGACCTCAGGGCCGACTGTCAGCGTCGCCGAGCCCAGCCGGCGCCGACTCCGGCCACCTGCAGAGCCAGGCACATCAGACCCAGCAGCATGACGTTGGTCGAAGAGAACACATCGTTGGTGCTGAGTTCCGCCGCGTTGATCAGGAACGCCACGAAGAACAACACCGCCGCGACTATGCCGAGCATGAGACGAGCTCCTCTCCAAGGGGGTGAAGCCCGTATGCCCCGCCTCCGCCCGCGGACACCCGGGCGGCGCGAGGGGCCGGTCGGACCTTGCGGGGGCGGCCCGGTCAGCGGCCGTCTCGGTGTGCGTGTGCTTCGGCGAGGAGGAGGTAGCTGCTGGCGGTCCAGGTGTACGCGCGGTCGCGCAGGCCCTTTCCGGTCAGCGCGTCGAAGTTCTCGGCGAAGCCGTGGGTTTCGCACAGGGCGCGGAAGCGGGCGCTGATGTCGTCCGCGAGGCGTTCGTGGCCGGCGCGACGCAGGCCGTCCTCGATGAGGACGGTGGCGGGGGCCCAGATGGGGCCGCGCCAGTAGCCGTCGGCGAGGTAGTGCGGTGAGGTGGGCAGTTCGGTGGCCAGGCCGTAGGGCGTGAGGTGGGCCTTGATGTGGTCGGCCAGTGTGCTGCTGACGTCGGCGGGCAGGTGCTCGCCGAGGACGACGGGCATCAGTTCGAGGAGGCTGGAGCTGCTCCAGGTGTCCCCGGTGCCGACTCCCCTGGCCACGAACCTGTCGGTGGCCCAGAGCCGGCCGAGCAGCGCCGTCTGAGTGTCCTCGGCTGCCTGTGTCCACCGGCTTGCCTCGTCAGGCTTGTCCAATGCGGCGGCCAAGTAGGCCAGTTCGTGAAGCTGGAGGACGAGGAAGGCGGCCAGGTCGGCGGATTCGATGACCCGCTCGGGGTCGAAGGTGGTGGCGTTGTCCCAGCCGCTGTCGTTGCCGTGCTGGTAGTGGGGCAGGGCGGCGCCGGGTGCTCGCCGCGCGGTGAGCCAGAAGCCGGTCCAGCGTTCCAGTCGGTCGTAGGTCTGGGCGAGCTCGGCGGGCCCGGGGGGTGTCGGCAGCCGCCGGCGCAGGTGGCCGAAGGTCCAGCCGTGGATGGGCGGTTTGACGAAGTTGTAGAGGACTTCGGAGTGGGTGATGGAGTCGGGCAGGGCGCCGCTGTCGTCCTGGTGGTCGAAGGGCAGGGCGAACTGGTCGAGGGCCAGGTCGGGGCAACCGGGTGCCAGAGCCAGGGCGTTGAAGCAGTGGTCCCAGCTCCAGACCTTGTCCATCCAGTGCTTGGACATCAGCACGGCGGGCCGGGTGACCAGTCCGGTGGGGCGTACGGTGGCCGACCAGACGACGTACGCGGCGAGTTCGGCGGCGGGGGTGGCGGACGAGCGCCACGGAGCCACCTTGTCGACGAAGTCCGCGAACCGGGCCCGTGCGGCCTCGGTGACCGCGTCGAACGGCGCCGTGGACGCGTACGGCGGTCGGGCGGTGTCGAGTTCCTCGATCGCGATCTCCCAGTGGCCGTCGGCCTCCGCTGTCACGGCGAGGCCGCGGAGGCCGCTGCCCAGGGCCTGGGTACCGGAGGTCTCAGTGAGGGTGCCGGACAGCACGGTGACGCGGTAGCGGCGTCCGGTCTCGTAGGACGTGAACACGTGGGCGTCCGCCGCCGGGTCGCGGAAGAAGTACGTTCCGCTGAACGGGGTGAGCGTTCGCGCGGCAGCGTCGACGCTGATGCCGAGTCCGCTCCCCCGCAGGCGCACGGTGTCGGGCGACTCGTAGGAGAGGTCGATGCGTCCGCTCGTGCTGATCCAGCTGAGCAGGCCCGGGGTGGTCTCGACGTGGGTTTCGGATCGGTCTCCCGTCGCCGGGTCCCGGGGCACGAGACGCAGGACGGCGTGCATGCCGTTCTGGTGCGAGACGAGGTGCAGGTCCTCGGCGCAGGTCTTCTCCGCCACGACGGGTGAGATGTCGAACCAGGATCCGTGGGTGCTGAACGGGATGTCGTGGACGGAGAAGGCCGGGCCGGATCGGGGGGCGGTCATGAAGCTGACTCGTTTCTCGAGCAGGGGTCACCGGCCGGCCGGCAGGCAGGCGGCTCACTCGTGGCGGGGAGGGTGGAGGTGGTCAGTCCTTGACGGCCCCGGCGGTCACACCGGCGGCGACGTAGCGCTGGGCGAGGACGAGGATGACCGCGGCGGGCAGCGAGGCCACGACGGCGGTGGCCATGATGGCGTTCCACTCCTGGTTGTTGTTGCCGATGTAGTGGTAGATGCCGAGGGTGATCGGCTCGTGGGCGCCGCCGTTGACGAGGGTGCCGGCGAAGACGAAGTCGGACCAGGACCACAGGAACGCGAACAGCGAGACCGTGACGACGGCGTTGCGGCTCATCGGCAGGACGACGGACCAAAAGGTCCGCAGGGCCCCCGCTCCGTCGGTCTTCGCGGCCTGGAGCAGTTCGCCGGGGATGCCGGACATGAACGCGGTGAAGATGAGCACGCCGAAGGGGACGGCCAGCGTGGAGTCGGCGACGATCAGGCCGGGGACGGACTGGAGCAGGCCGAGTTGGAGGTAGATGGCGTAGAAGCCCATCGCCATGATGATGCCGGGGATCATCTGGGCCGCCAGGAGCACGAAGTTCAGGATGCCGCCGCCGCGTGGGCGCAGCTTGGCCAGGGCGTAGCCGGCGGGGGCGGACAGGGCGACGGTCAGGACGACGGTTCCCAGACCGATGACGAGGCTGGTGCCGAGGTAGGGCAACTGCTCGGCGAGGACGGTGCGGTAGCCGTCCAGTGTGCCGTGGGCGGGGAAGAGGTCCGGTGGGCTCTTGCGCATGTCCCGGGCCGGGGTGAGGGACACGTTGAGCATCCAGTAGACCGGGAAGAGCATGAGTGCGGTCAGCAGCAGGCCGAGGGCCGTCTTCCACCACGTGCGGCCGGTGCGTCGGTTCATGACAGCGCCTGCTTTCGCTGGACCTTGAGGTAGATCAGGCCGAAGACCAGGGCGGCGACGACCAGCAGGTTTCCGACGGCCGCGCCGGGCCCGAAGGCGGGCAGGAGGTTGCCGAAGCCGAGTTGGTAGGACCAGGTGGCGAAGGTCGTCGACGAGTCGGCCGGGCCGCCCTTGGTCATGATCCAGATGATGTCGAAGACCTTGAGCGTGTAGATCAGGCCGAGGAGAAGGGTGATCGCGGACACCGGGCGCAGCAGCGGGAAGGTGATGCGCCAGAACCGCTGCCAGGCGTTCGCGCCGTCCAGGGCGGCGGCCTCGTACAGACTTGCGGGGATGGACTGCAGGCCGCTGTGGAGCACGACCAGGTTGAAGGGGACGCCGATCCAGATGTTGGCGATGATCACCGAGGTCAGCGACCAGGACGGCGAGGTCAGCCAGTTCACCGGCCCGATGCCGACGGCGTGCAGGGCCGCGTTGACGATGCCGGAGTCGCTGTTGAGCATCCACGACCAGGTGGACGCCGACACGATCAGCGGCAGCAGCCACGGCACCAGGAACAGGGCGCGCAGGGTCGCCGACAGCCGGAAGTGCTGGGTGAAGAAGACCGCGAGGGCGAGGCCGATGGCGTACTGGAAGAGCAGGCAGACGACGGTGAAGACCGCGGTGTGGAGCAGGGCGGGGGCGAAGGTCGGGTCGTCGAGGACGGTCCGGTAGTTCTCGACGCCGGTGAACGGCGCGTTGCCCTGGACGAAGGAGCGGACGGTGTAGTCGCGCAGGCTCAGGTCGAGGTTGCGGTAGAGCGGATAGGCGTAGAAGAGGGTCAGGTAGAGGGTCACCGGGGCGAGGAACGCCCAGGCGGCCCACTGCTCGGAGGCCGGACGGCGCCGTGCGCGCGCGGGGGCCGGGGGCGGGACGGCGATGGCCGCCCCGTTCCGGACGTGCGCCGACGGGTGGTCCGGCGGATGGGTCGTCTGTTTCATCGGACCCTCGTCACTTGGCCGCTGCCTGCGCCGAAGTGAGCGCGTCCTTCGGGGACTTGGCTCCGCTGAGGGCGGACTGGACGGCCTTCCACAACTGCTCGGAGATCTTCGGGTACTGGGTGCCGAGGTCGTCGCTGGTGCGCCCCTTGGCTGCCTTGACGGCCTCGACCCACGGCTTCAGCTCGGCGTTCGCCGCCACCTGCTTGGCCTGCACCTCGCCGGTGGGGGCCACGTAGGACAGGGTGGTGTCGGTGTCGTACAGGTTCTGGGTGCTGGTCAGGCAGGTCGCCAGCTTCTGGGACGTGGTGTAGCGGCCGGTGTCGCCCTGGACGGGGAGGGTGACGAACTCGCCACCGGTCGGGGCGGCGGCACTGCCCCCGTCGGCACCCGGTATCGGCAGGACGCCGTACTCGAAGCCGGCCTTCTCGGCGTTGGCGAGCTGCCACGTTCCGTTCTCGGCGAAGGCGTAGTCACCGCCGGCGAACTCCTGCCAGCTGGTGGTCTGTGTGTTGTTGATGACCGAGTTGGGGGCGTAGCCCCGCCCCAGCCAGTCCTTCCACAGCGACAGGGCGGATACGGCCTGGGCGGAGTCCAGTTCGGTCAGCTTCGCGCCCGCTCCCCAGAACCACGGCAGGAACTGGAAGCTGCCCTCCTCCGTGCCGATCGCGGAGAACGTGATGCCCTTCTTGCCCGCCGCCTTCACCTTCGCCAGCGCGGCCGTCAGCGACTTCCAGTCCTTGACCGAGGCGATGTCCACCCCTGCCTCCTTCAGGACCTCCTTGTTGTAGTAGAGGGCGAGGGTGTTGGCGCCGATCGGGGTGCCGTACGTCTTGCCGTCCGACTGGCCGGCGGCGAGCAGGTTGGGGTCGGCCTTCGAGGTGTCCAGCTTGTTGTCCTCGGTGCTGGTGAGGACGCCCGCCTCGGCCAGGGTCGACACCACGGGGTTGTCGACGATGAGGACGTCCGCGGAGTTGTCCTGCTGGGCGGCCAGCAGCGCCTTGTTCGCCAGGTCGCTGGTGTCGAAGCCGGTCCTCTTGATCTTCACACCGGCCTTGGCGCCGCACTCGTCCAGCAGCTTCACCCAGGCCGAGCCCTTGGCGAACTGCGGGTAAGGGTCCCAGACGGTGTACGTGCCGCTGTCGGCGCCCTTCGCGTCGGTGCTGCCCGAGCCGGAGGAACAGGCGGCACCGGTGACAGCGACGACGGTCGACAGGGCCACCGCGGTGATTCGGCGTCTCGAGGAGCTGTGCATGGCAGGTCCTTCGTTCTTGGCACACGGGTGCCGTGGGAGGGATGGCTGGGGGGAGACGGGCACTCCGAACGGCGAGGGTGAGGGGTCGGGTGCTCGGTCATCAGGAAAGCGACGTGTGCGGTGCGGTCAGGCTCCGGGGCGGGAGGTGCCGGTCGCGGGCCCGGTGCTGGCCCGCAATGAGATCGGCGGCGTGAGCAGATGGTGCCGGCCCGGCGCGGCGGGCTGCTCGATCCGCTCGACGAGCAGGTCGACCGCGCGCCGGCCCATCTCCTCCGCCGGCACGTCCGCCGCGGTGAGCTGCGGGGTGACGGTCTCCGCCCACCGGCTCGCGACGACGCCGGTGACGGAGAAGTCGCGCGGTACGTGGCGGCCCGCCCGGGCGAGCCCCCGGTACAGGCCGCCCAGAGCGGCCTCGTTGAGCGTGACCAGGGCGGTGGTGGCCGGGTCGTCGTGGAGGATCCGCTCCAGGCACGCCTGGCCGGACGCCGCGTCGTCCCCGCAGCAGTATGTCCGTACCGTGAGCCCGCGCTCGGCCGCGGCCTTGGTGAAGCCGTCAAGACCGCGGTGCGCCGACTCGTACCCGGCCTGCAACAGCTGCTCGGGCCGGTTGACGAAGGCGACCCGGCGGTGGCCGAGGTCGGCGAGGTGGTGGACGCACGCCGCCGCGAGCGCGGTGTGGTCCAGGCTCACCCACCAGCCGTTCTCCGGATGCGCGGTGCGGCCTATGGCGACGGAGGGGAAGTCCAGCTCGGCCAGGTGCTCGACCCGGTCGTCCTCCAGCCTGATCTCCATCAGGATCGCCCCGTCCACCCTCCGCTCCCCCAGCAGCCGCTGGAACGAACGGTCGCTGTCGGCACCGCTGGGCGACAGCAGCACGTCGTAGTCGTGCACCGCCGCGGCCTCCACCACACTGCCGATGAAGTCCAGCTGCATCCCGGTGTAGTGGTTGCCCGCCGGCGGGAAGACCAGGCCGATCGTGCTGGTCCGCCCGTTCGCCAGGGCCCGTGCGCTGGCGTTGGGCCGGTACCCCAGCTCGTCGATGACCTGCTGGATCTTGCGACGGGTCTCCTCCGACACCGAGCGCTTGCCGCTCAGCGCGTACGACACGGTGCTCCGCGAGACACCGGCCCGCTGGGCGATCTCACCGATGTTCACGTCGGGCTCCTTGCTCGAACCGGTTCGACACCTCGCAGGAGGAGGCACGCGCCGGTCGCGAGGGTGAGGGGTGGGGCGGGATGCGAGGTCCGGTTGTCGAACCGGTTCGCGTGAAGTGACGGTAGGAACTGCCCGCATGCCTGTCAACACCCTGCACCGCACTTTCCCGGCCCGACCCGGGGGTGCGTGTTTCCTTGTGCCGGAGGGATTGCTGGCCGGGTTGCGCGGTGCTAGCTTCGCGAACCGGTTCGACGAAGTGATCCTTCCGGCGAACCCGCGCTCCTTCCGCACCTCCCCTGGAGACGAGCTGCCGCATCCCCCAAGCGACGACGTGTCCGCGGCCCGTGACATCGAACCGATTCGACAGAGATCAGTCCCGCGCTCTCCTCGCCGGGCCACCCCCCGTGTACGAGCAGCCGACCGAGTTCGGCCGGCGGGAATCGCCTACTCAAGGATTGAGGACGCCATCCATGCCATCCGCTGACAGATTCGCCCGGCGACGGGCCCCGGCCGCCGTGACGCTGGCCCTCGGCGCGGGCCTGCTGGCCGCACCGGCCGCCCCCGCACAGGCCGCCGAGGCGCCCCGGCCCGCCGCCCGTTACACCTTCGACCAGGACGACATGGCGACCGGGAAGATCACCGACAGCTCCGGCAACGGGCTGACGGCAGACCTGGTGAACGGCTCCACCGCCCGGTCCGTCGAGGGCACGGAAGGGGGCAAGGCCCTCGCCCTGCCCGGCGGTGCGGCCGACTCCGGCGGCGCGTACGTCCGGCTGCCCCGTGCCGTGGTCGGCGACTCGGCCGACCTGACGGTCTCCGCGCGCGTGAAATGGAGCGGCGACAAGTCGCCCTGGCAGCGGATCTTCGACCTGGGTACCGACACCACCAACTACCTCTTCAGCACCCCTCACAGCGGCAGCGGGCTGTTCCAGACGTCCGTGACCACCGGCGGAGGGGGCGCCGAGGCACAGGTCCGCGGCTACGCGCCGCTCCCCTCGGCCGACTGGCGGACCGTCACCGTCACCCTCGACACCTCCGCGGGCCGGCTCACCACCTACCTCGACGGCGTGGCGGTCTCCTCCGCCGAGACCGCCGTCAAGGCCAAGGACCTGCTGGCCGGTTCGGCCACCACCGCCGGGTACATAGGCAAGTCGTTCTATCCGGATCCCCTGCTCAAGGGCGCGATCGACGACTTCACCGTGTGGCACGCGGCGCTGAGCGCGGAGCAGGTCGCCGGTACCGTCGGGACCGTGCCCACCCTGCAGGAGCTCTCCAGGACGTCCTTCGAGGCGCGCACCACGACCGGGACCGCCCCGTCCCTGCCGGCCGCCGTCCGCGCCTCCTTCTCCGACGGCTACGACCGCGACACGCCCGTCACCTGGGATGCCGTTCCCTCCGACGAGTACGCCGCGCCGGGCACCTTCACCGTCTCCGGAACCGCGGCAGGGCGCTCGGTGAAGGCCACCGTCACCGTCGTCCGCGAGGGGCAGCTCACCGTCGACCTCGGCTCGGACACCGGCGCGTTCCACGGCGGCGCCTCCGGCACCCTCTACGGCGTGTACGGGCCGGACGTCCCGACCAACAACCTCATGGAGGGCATGGGCCTGCGCACGGTCTCCACCAAGGCCCAGGACGGTCCGCAGCACCCCGGTGCCGACGCCCTTGAGGTGGTGAAGCCGCTGGCCGACTCCACCGACGGTGACGTGTACATCTACATGACCGACATCCACCGCGGCTTCCCGTACCAGTGGCCCGGCGACACCCCCGCGGAGAAGCTGAAGCTCTACAAGGAGAAGATCGCCGAGCAGGTCGACCAGGTCCTCAAGCTGCCGAAGGAGTACCAGGACAACATCGTCTTCGTGCCGTTCAACGAGCCCGAGGGCAACATGTTCGGCACCGGCGAGTGGAGCTACAACAAGGTCAGCTGGCTCAACGACCCCGACGACTTCCTCGCCGCCTGGGACGACGCGTACAAGCTCATCAAGGGCAGGATGCCGAACGCCCGTATCGCCGGGCCCAACACCAGCGTCCTGTACGACCAGGTGAAGGGCTTCCTCACCCACACCCTGGCCGCGGGCACCCTCCCGGACGTCGTCACCTGGCACGAGCTGAGCCACCCGGAGGCCGTGCGCCAGAGCGTCGCCAAGTACCGGGGCTGGGAGAAGGACCTGTTCAAGGGCACCGACCGCGCGGGTACCCAACTCCCCGTCAACATCAACGAGTACGCCTTCAACTACCACACCTCGGTGCCCGGCCAGATGATCCAGTGGGTGTCCGCGATCGAGGAGTCCAAGGTCGACGCCGACATCGCGTACTGGAACATCGACGGCAACCTCTCCGACTCGGCCGTGCAGTCGAACCGCGGCAACGGCCAGTGGTGGCTGCTGAACTCGTACGCCTCGATGAGCGGTCACACGGTGAAGGTGACCCCGCCGTTCCCCGGCGAGAACTACACCATGCAGGGCGTCGCCACCCTCGACGAGAAGAGGAAGCAGGCTCGGCTGGTCTTCGGCGGCTCCACCGGCAAGGGCCACATCACCTTCGCCGGCGTACCGAAGAAGGTCTTCGGCAAGAACGTGCACGCCTGGGTACGGGAGATCGAGTGGAGCGGGCAGCTCGGTGACTCGTCCGGCCCGAAACTCCTCGCGGAGACGAACCTGAAGGTCGGTGACGACGGCACGGTCGCCCTCGACTTCGGCGACGGCGCCCTGCCGAAGCTGAAGGAGTCCTCGGCCTACGAGGTCGTCCTCAGCCCTGCCGGGAAAGCGAAGGGCACGCAGGCCCCGCCCGTGCGCTGGCAGTCCTCGTACGAGGCGGAGGACGCCGCGCACACGGGGTCCGGCTGGTCGAAGAACGGCCCGGAGGGCTCACCGCGTGACGTGTCGAAGTTCTACACCTCGGGCGGCTACGACGTCGGCGGCCTGCGCACCGGCTCGGACGTCGCGCTCGACTTCACCGTGGACGTGCCCGAGGACGGCACCTACGACCTGAGCGTCTTCGCCAACTCCCTCAACACCTTCGACAAGGTCAAGGAACAGGGCCCCACCAACGTCTTCCTGCGCGTGGACGGCAAGGCGGACAGCGAGCGGGAACTGCACCTGCCGCTCGGCTACAAGTGGGTCGTCTGGGACCACACCGACACCAAGGTGCGGCTGACCAAGGGCAAGCACACCCTGACGCTCGCCGCGAAGAGCGCCGACGGCAAGCGCGCCACCAAGGGCGACGCCATCGTCGACCGCCTCACCCTCTCCCTCCCCCGCGCCGCGGCCGGGACTCAGGTGTACGAGGGTGAGCTGGCCTGGCCGGCCGGCGGGGCACGCCCGGTCTACGACCTTCCGAAGCCGGCGGCCACCGGCTCGGGCGCGGTCCGCCTCACGAAGGGCCAGAGCGCCACGTTCTGGGTCTACTCGCCGGCCGACCGCGAGGCCACCCTCGAGGTCGACACCCTCGGTGGCACCGGGTCCCGGCTCTCCGTCAACGGCCACGGCGTCCTGCGCCTGGCCAAGGGCCGGAGCAGTGCGGCGGTGTCCCTCTCCGGGGGCGTCAACAAGGTGACCGTGACCGGAGGCGCGTCCACGACCCTCGTCGACCGCCTCACCGTCACACCGACCGACGGCACACTGCCGGTGCGCACCTACGAGGCGGGGGACGCCCGGCTCGCCGGCTCGGCCAGTCTCGCCCCGCTCTCCCTCGCCACCGACGGCACGGCGATCACGGGCATCGGCGGGGCCCCCGGCAACGGCAACACCGCGACGTTCACCGTCCCGGCCGACCGGGCCGGCCTGTACGCGCTGCGCATCCGCTACTCCAACCCGGAGCAGTCCGAGGCCACCCACTACAACCCCGACCCGCTCGCCCGTCACGCCGACATCAGCGTCAACGGCGGTGCCGCGCGGCGCGTCGGCTTCCCGCACAGCTTCCACCAGAACAACTTCTGGGAGCTGACCGTCCCGGTCCAGCTGAAGAAGGGGACGAACACGATCGCCTTCCGCTCCGAGGAACTGCCGAACTTCGACGGCACCACCTACGCCTCGGACACCTTCCCCGGCGTCCTGCTCCGCTCCCGCTTCGCACCGCTGATCGACCGGATCACCGTCGCCCCGTACGCGCGGGAGGTCCGCTGAGGTGAAAAGGCCCGGTCCGTCACCCCTGACGGACCGGGCCGCACCCGGACCGGCGGGCCGTGCGCGTCCCGCACACCGTGGTCACCAGACCTTCACGTCCGACCGCTGCCGACGCGGCCTCCTTGGGCACCCGGGTGTCATCGACCGGGAGGGACTGGGCTGTGATCGCTGTCGCCGTGCTGCTGCTGCCGGCTCTGGGGGTACTGCTGTTCGTGATGGACCGCGTCGAGGACCGCTTGTCGGGCCGCCCGCCGTCGGCCCGCCACGCCCGAAAGCGCCATCTGCGCCTGGTTAACGACGCCGGCCCGCCCACCACCGGGCGGATCCCGGCCCGGCGTTCCCGACGCCACGGCAAGGCGGCGTGACGCCGGGCGGGCCGGATGAACGACACGTTCACGGAGGCGGACCCCGCCTCGTCTGCGGCGACCGGACACGGCAACGATCAGCACACCAGCTGCCTTCCGGGTCTACGCCTATCCCGCGGGCCACCCGTTCTGCGTCTTCGTCGCCTGAGGTCTCCTCGACTCCCTTTGCCGTACCGGCGGTGCGCTCGCAGCCGCCCTCTCCGGAAGCCTGCTCTCCGGCGCCGGCGGTGGCTTCTCCCTCCCGGGCATGCGCGTCGGCCTCCTCGCAGTCGCAGCTCCCCTCCTCGCGACCACCGCCCTGTCCCGCCTGCTCCTGCCCCGCGGCTGACGCCGGGGCCTGCGGGGAAGGAGCTCTGGCTTGTGGGACAGGATGGGGACCTCAACGAGGAGGTGCGCGGGATGAGTTACGACCTGCGGGCGGTGATCGCTGACGAGGGGGCACTGCGTCTTGCCACTCGGGGCCTGTCCACCGCCAGGCTGGCGTCGATCGGACAGGGCCTGTCACTGATGCCGATGACCGACGCACTGTTCGAAACCCTCACGGACGACAACGGTGCGGGCGCGTTGGGGTTCCGGCGTCTCCCGGGAGGGTTCGAGAGGACACTCGCCGACTGGTCGGCCCATGCCCCGGTGGCGTACGTCGAGGCGGAGTACTTCGGCGGTGTGGGCGAGCAGCGGGCTGCCGCCTGGGACGGCGGCACCATCGCGATCGCACCGCTCCACGTGGACGAGGACCAGCCCTTTCCGCCGGCGGGCAGCCCGATCTCCCGAGCGCTACGCCGCTTGGGAGCAGTGGCGAGCGCAGGCGAGGACGAGTTCTCCGCCGTGGGGTTGCACCGGCATCGGCGCAGCGAGGCGTGGATCGCCTGACGCGCACCTTGTGAGGTACTCCTCCGGTCCGCGCTCGGACAGGTCACAGGTGGCCGGGACCGTCGGCCAGCGCGATCCGGGCGGTGATGCGTTTGCCCACCGGCTCCCGCTGTACCTCGAAGTCCTCTGCCACGGCCTTCACGATCTCCAGGCCGTGCTGGCCGATCCTGCCGGGATCGGTGGCCCGGGCCGCTGGGATCCTGTGGTCGCTGTCCCACACGGTGATCTCCACGGTGCGGGCGGTGATGCGCAGTTCCAGCAGGACGGGACCGGGAGCGTACTTGCGCGTGTTGGTGACGAGTTCGCTGACGACCAGCTGGGTGAGGTCTCTTGCGCGGGCGGAAACGGGCAGGTGCTGGTCGTCGCTCGCCCGGTCGAGGAAAGCGGCGGCGTGATGGCGGGCGTCCGCGATGCAGCTGTCGTCTCCGTCCAAGGCATATCCGACGCGCAGGAGATGCACGTCCGGCGTCGTACAGCCGTCACCGTCAGCAGCAGATTCCACTGGCCTCACCCTCGCTCCCCGTTCCAGCGCGCCGGTACCCGTTTTGCGGCCCTGCATGCCACACGAATGCGTTCGGCACCATCGCCCGGGTGCATCCGGCCGGGTCGGTGGGGCAGAATAACCCCCGCACGTTCTGACCGGGCAAGCCTGAGCACAGTTGAGGAGAAGGTGTCCCAGCACGAGAAAGCGGACCGGCCGGGCCGGCTCCACGCCGAACACCGCATGGCCGGAGGCATCCGGGTCGTGACACTGCGGGGCGAAATCGATCACGACGTCCAGGACGTGCTCAGCGAGGCTCTGCTGGTCGAGAGCGGCGCGGTGCCGCCGCGGACGGTCGCGGATCTCAGCGGGGTGACCTTCATGGACTCCAGCGGCATCAACGTCTTCGTCGCCGCACACCAGCAGGCGAGCAGCGCGGAGGGCTGGGTGCGTATCGCCGGCGCTCAGAAATCAGTCCTGCGTGTCCTGCAGCTGGTCGGCGTCGACACCCTCATCCCCTGCCACCCCACCACCGAGCAGGCCCTGGCCTCCTGAGCCGCGTCGCCCGGCGGTGACGCTACGACCGGGCTCTGTCGGCCCGTACCCCTCGGTCCGGCCCTGCCGACAGCGCTGGTTCAACGGCCGGAGCCGCTCCGCCAGAAGCCGAGCAGGGCCGCCGCGAGGGGTGTATCCGGTGGAAGGCAGCCTGCGGTCCTCAGGTGGCCGCGCTGCCGCAGTCGCCTGTCAGGACAGGATCTCGATGTACCCGTCCGTTCCGTGGACCCGGATCCGCTGCCCGTCCCGGATCAGCCGGGTGGCCCGGTCCACGCCTACGACGGCCGGCAAGCCGTACTCGCGTGCGATCACCGCTCCGTGGGTCATCAGGCCGCCCACCTCCGTCACCAGGCCGGCGATGCCGACGAACAGGGGGGACCAACTGGGGTCCGTGTAGGCGGTGACCAGGATGTCGCCCGGTTCGAGGTCGGCTCGGGCCATGTCCAGGATGACGCGGGCCCGTCCCTCGATGGTCCCGCCGGACACCGGCAGGCCGATCAGGGCACCGTCCGGCGCGTCGTCGCGCCGGTACGCCCCGTTCACGCTCTCGCCGTCCGATGTGAGGACCCGGGGAGGCGTGAGCGCTGCGTACGCACGGAACGCTTCCCTGCGCTGCCGGACGAGCCGGTCGTCCACCCGGTTCGAGCGTGCGACCTCCTGGAGTTCCTGGAACGTGAGGTGGAAGATGTCCTCCCGGTCGCGGAGCACGCCGGCCTGCGCGAGGCGCCCGGCCTCCTCCAGCAGCGCCCGCTTGTAGACGAAGAGGCGGGTGACGATGTCGTACTTGGGGTACTCCCGGTATCCGATGAAGGTCCGGACCCGGTCGATCATCCGCTTGGTCTCATCGGCCTTGCTCTCCCCTCCGGGAAGGGCCCGCAGGCGTGTCAGCACCTCCTTTTCCTTCTTCTCCGCCTCCTTCCGCCCTTCCTCGAAGCGCCGCTCGGCCGCGCCCGGTTCGAAGTTCCTGACGTTGTCGAGGATCGCCGGCACGAGTGTGCTGGGGGCTTCGCGCCAACGAGGCCTCGTGATGTCGATCTCGCCGGCGCAGCGCATGCCGTACCGGTCGAGGTAGGTCTCGATGGCGTCGCGCGCTTCGGTCCCGCCGGCGAGTTTCGCCAGCTCGTCCAGGAAGCCGTCGTCCTCGACGTTCCGCAGGAACGTCACCACCTCCGGGTGCGGACGGATCACGTCTGCGACGTCGAGCAGCGCCAGCCCCATCTGCGAGGTGACGTTGTCGGGGGCGGACAGCGTGAGTGTGTCGGCCGCGTTCTTCTCCCCCAGCCAGTCGTGCAGCTTGTCGTTGAGCCACCAGGTGGCCTCCATCCCCGCCATGATCACCTGGATGCTCAGCGGATCACTGAGAACCCGTTTGTGCTCCGTGAATGCCTCCACCAGGAAGTCGAACAGAGCCGGTCCGGTCTTCGTGCCGATGTCCCGCCGCAGGGCGGCGATGGACGCCTCGCTGCGCTCGATCAGGCGGGTGACGATCGCCGGATCGGTCTCGATCGGGGCGGGTGTGCCGCCCGCCGGGGGCCCGCCGGCGGCCGGGTCCGGGAGCAGCGGGACGAAATCGTCGCGTTGGAGGACGGTCTCCAGGGCGTCCCTGGTCAGTGGGTCGCCTCTCCCCACGAGGTCGAGGAGGCCCGTGCGGCTCGTGGGCGTCGTCAGGGCCCGGGTGGCGTCGACCCACAGTCTCCCGCCGGCGTCGGTCATCGGCGCCATGGCCGTCAGCTTCCACACGGAGAGCCCCAGAGGCTTCATGGGGTCGGTCATCATCTGCTGATGGCCGACGGAGACGTAGACGTGATTCTCCTCGTCGTCGGTCTCGGGGACGGGGAACAGCGTCGTGATCGGCCGGCTCTGCACGATCTGGAAGCCGTCGTCGGCCAGGCACCATTCGATGTCCTGCGGGCGGCCGAAGTGCGCCTCGATCCGCCGGCCGAGGTGGACGAGCCGCACGACCTGCGTATCCGTCAGCGCCGGCTGCTCCTGCCGCTGGGAGTCGACCGCCCTCTCCTGCGTACCTCCGGCCGGCAGGGCGTGAACGGCGCGCTGTTTGGCGGCGATCGTCCTGGCGACGACTTCGCCGTCCCGCACCTTGAAGACGTCGGGGTTCACCAGGCCGGACACCAGGGCCTCGCCGAGGCCGAAGCCGGCGTCCACGGTGGCCACCTTCCGGTTGCCCGTGACGGGGTCGGCGGTGAACAGGATGCCGGCCGCGTCCGGGATGACCATCCGCTGCACGACGACGGCCATGTGGACCACGCGGTGATCGATGCCGTTCCGCCGGCGGTAGGTGACGGCCCGCTCGGTGAACAGCGAGGCCCAGCACCGGCTGATGTGCTGAAGGATCGCCGTCGGCCCCATGACGTTCAGGTACGTGTCCTGCTGGCCGGCGAAGGAGGCCGTCGGCAGGTCCTCCGCCGTCGCGCTGGACCGGACGGCGTAGGCGGCCTGCTCACCGTGCCGGGTGAGCGCGCCGGTGATCGCCGCCGCGAGATCGCCGGGAAGGGCGATCCCCTCGATGGCCCGGCGAATGCGCGCGCTGAGCGTGCGGATCACCTCCCGGTCGTCCGGGTCCGAGCGGGACAGCAGATCCAGCAGATCCTCGATCGACGGCTCTTGCGTCACGATCCGCCGGAAGGCCTGCGTCGTCACGCAGAAGCCACCCGGCACGCGAATGCCGGGGATCCGCGACAGCGCGCCCAGATGCGCGCCCTTGCCGCCGACGACCGCGATCTGTGTCTCGTCTACCTCCTGAAGATCCAGCACGTATGGCTCGTTCATCTGCGACGCACGCACGTCGTGTCCCCGTTTCCGCAGGTTGTGGCTTCGGTCGACGATTGTGCGCCGCCCCCCGGGCCTTGCCGCAAGCCCCTCTGTGCGCTATACCTTGAGAGAGGCAAGGAGAAGATCTCCTTGCCTTTGTCGTTGGCCTTGCGTCTCCATGTCCGACGCCGTCGGCGTGTGTTCGAACCTGTCCTTCCCCTGGCCCGATGACGCCCCGGTCTTCAGCGACCTGTCCTTCACCGTCACGACCGGCCGCACGGGCCCGGTCGCCCCGAAGGGCACCGGCAGAGGCACGCTGCTGGAGCTGATCGCCGGTGAACTCCAGCCGACGACCGGCTCGTCGTGCTGTCACCGGCCTCAGCCGGTCCTCGGGGTCTTGAGGAGCGGCACGTCCCGCGACAACTCCCGGAAGCCGACGCTGTAGTAGAGGCCCCGCGCCTGGGGGTGGCCCGGCGCGCCCAGGCACGCCACCGTCGCGTGAGTGGCCCCTGCCTCCCGCGCCTGACGCATGCCGTGCAGGAGCATCGCCCTTGCCAGCCCTCGGCGCCGGTAGTCCGGGTGCGTCCCGACCGGCTCGAATTCGGCGCTCCTGTTCGCTTCGTCGAGCCACATGATGGTCGAGGCCGCCATCGTCCCGTCCGGCGCTTCCACGAGGATGTGCAGATCACCGCGGTACGCCGCCGTCCGCCGTACGCCCTGGTAGCTCTCGGACGTGTACGCCGAGGGCTTCCAGGCGTCCAGATGGGCCTGGACAGCGGCTACGGGTCCGGCCTCGTCGGCGGTGCGGAACCGGAAACCGTCCGGCAGTGCCGGTCGTTCCAGGTCGGTGAGGTCCCGCTGGTTGAGCTGGGTCCAGGTCCCCTTGTCGCCGAGGCCGGCCGGGTCGGTTCCATAACCGTGTGCCGCCCACCGCTGCAGGGCGTAGTCGTCGGCGGCGCCCGGCAGCACCGTCCGCTCGATGCCCGCCGCCGCATGGTCGTACCAGTCGATCACCTGGTCGACCAGTCCGGCGTGGTCGGGATGGACCTGGTAGGCCAGGTAGGCGCCGGTGATGTTGTGCACCGACCCGTCGTTCCGCCTCACCCGGCGCGGCAGGTGAATCCAGCCCCATGCCACCAGGTCCTCGCCGGAGAACCACATCCGGCGCCGCCAGCTCGCGCCGTCACCGGCATGTCCCTTGCCCCAGTTCCAGGCCAACTCACCGTACGAGGCGTCGCTGTTGACCAGGTCCGGGCGGGCGGCGGTGACCCGCTGCGCCAGCCCCTGCATGAGTCGGACGTCCCCGGCCGTCATCTGCTCGGCATTCGCCATGGTGCGTCACTGTGCCAGGACGCCGCAGGCCCGTCGAACCGTTTTGGGCCGTGGAAGGGTCTCGGTGTGCGTGGGTCCACAGGCCCGGATCAAGCGCGAGGCACGAGTGGTATTTCCACGAATCCTCGGGGCTCTACGCGCTCGCCCCTCCCCTCGGCGTGGCTTGCCCTCCTCGCGTCACCAGTCACACCGGTGACGGCATGGTGTGGGCATCAGACGGTGACGGCCTTGCCCTCGAAACGACGCGTGGCCGGGGAGGGCAGAGCCCTCCCCGGCCACGCCGGCGGTCCGGATCAGCCGCGCCTGGGCAACCGCCAGTTCGGGCGCGGGAAGTGGCAGGTGTAGCCGTCCGGGTAGCGCTGGAGGTAGTCCTGGTGCTCCGACTCGGCCTCCCAGAACGCACCGGCCGGCACGACCTCGGTCACCACCGGGCCCGGCCACAGCCCGGACGCATCGACGTCGGCGATGGTGTCCTGCGCGACGCGGCGCTGCTCGTCGTCGAGGTAGAAGATGGCGGAGCGGTAGCTCAGGCCGATGTCGTTGCCCTGCCGGTCCCTCGTGGTCGGGTCGTGGATCTGGAAGAAGTACTCCAGGATCGCGCGGTAGTCGGTGGCGGTCGGATCGAAAACGATCTCGATCGACTCCGCGTGCCTTCCGTGGTCACGGTAGGTGGCGTGGGGCTTGTCGTCGTCGCCGCTGTAGCCGACCCGGGTTCGGATCACCCCGGGGAGCGACCGGATCAGCTCCTGCATCCCCCAGAAGCAGCCACCCGCAAGCAGCGCCCTCTCCTCGACATCACTCATGACGCACCACCCTTCTCGCCCGCATACCACACGGGACCAGCCTCGCACACACGCCCTCCGCGTGCAGTCACCATTTTGGCAGGTGACGATGCGACCTGTCGCGGCGGCTCCCCCATGCACAGCCGATACGTCGACGTGGCGATTGGCTACGCACTCTTCATACCGCTACGCCGAGAACATCGTCGCCGCCAACCGCACCTGACCCGTCGGCCTCGCCCGCAGTCTCGCGGTCGACAGTGCCCGCGCACGCCGGGACGCCTCCGTACGCGAGGTCGCCGCCTGTGATCACAGGCGGCGGAGAGGCCGGTCGCGTCCGATACGCGCCAATGTCACTTCTGCGCGCCGCAGCGGCGATCGGCAGCACCCGCCCCGCACCCTGGGCTTCTCACGCACCGGCTGCCTGGGCGAACACCCCCCTTGCCGGGGCGCCACACTTTCATCACGCGCCCTCCACACGATGGACACTTCCAGCCGTGGGACGAGCGGCGCCTCCCTCTGGGTGCAGACGCTGCGCTCGGCCCCTGCCTAGCCTCCGTGGCCATGCGATCACCCCTGATGAGACGCTTCGGTCTCGCCGCCGTCCTCGCTCTCGCCCTCGCCGTGTTCGGTCTGGCCCCCAGCGCGAGCGCGGCCGACCCGGCACCGGCGGAGCTGACCTTCGCCACCGACAGCGCCACCACCACGCCCGGCGGCTCGGTCAATCTGTCGATGACCATCACCAACAACAACACCTACGACGTCTGGTTCGTGTACCAGACGATCGAACCGACCTGGCTCACCACACAGCGCCCCGACCTGAAGTACAGCTTCACCGGGTGCAGCCTGACCACCACGAACGGCCCCGCCCCCTGCTCCGGCACCGGCCCGGCCAATCTCGGCGCGAACTACGGCGCCACCATCCCGCCCGGCCAGAGCCGTACGGTCACCCTGACGCTGGACGTCGCCGCCGATTCCGGCTGCAACGGCAACATCGGCTTCTACTCGTACTTCTACGCCGAGTTCAGCGACTCCACCAACGTCAGCGGCGGCCCGGTCTACACGCCCGTGACGCGAGTGCTCTGCCCCTGACGCCCGGTCCCGGGCCCCGCGAGCCGTGACCTGAAAGCCGCCACGCCCAGGCGGCCACTCCGGTCTGGACCACTGGCATCACCACCGGCGGGCCCCACCGGCCCGCCGGTACGCCGCCCAGGGCCCGGACCAGCGCGCCGGGCTCTCGCGCCAGCCAGGCCCGACCTCACCCGGCAACCAGGAACGGCTCACTTCGCTTTCGAATGGACCCCATTCGACACCTGCGCTTTTCCGTCATGTTCCGCAACATGACCGCAAAATCTCCACACAGCCATCACTATGTGACGCGAACGGATGCGTGACGAACCGGCTTCTGAGGGGGACGCCGGCGGCACGCAAGGGGGTGCGTCCGCTCCACGGGAGCCGTACTCGCCCCTGCCCGGGGAGGGGACCTCACCGCATGAAGCGGACCATACGCACCACCGTTCTCACGGTGGGCGTGCTCATCGCCGCACTGGGCCTGCCGGCCGGCGCGGCCCACGCCGACACCACGCCCCGCGTCGATCTGCGGGTGCTGGTGGTGAGCGACGGCGGCCCGTCCACCGACGCGATAGCCGCCGAACTGACCGCGGCCGGAACGCCGTACACCCGGATCGACCTCACGCAGTCCGACCGGACCGTGATCGACGCCGACTTCCTCGCGGACACCGTCGACGGCCGGCCTCGCGCGAAGTTCCAGGCCGTCGTGCTGCCCAACGACAACCCGTTCCCGGCCGGTTCCGCCGAGATGGCGGCGCTCACGGTGTACGAGCAGACGTACGACATACCCCAGGTCGACGCCTACACCTACGCGCGTCCCGAAGCCGGTTTGCAATACCCGGTCCACGGGGGCTACTCCGGCAGCATCGACGGGAAGCGGGCGGAGGTGACCGCCGCCGGCAGGTCGGGCCCCTTCGGCTATCTCGACGGGGCGGTGCCCTTCGAGGACAACGACCCGGCCATCGGCGAGAGTTACGCCTACCTGTCGAAGCCCGTGGCGGGGGCCGACTTCACCCCGTACGTGGAGGCGGCGATCCCCGGGCAGGCGGCCAAGGGCACGCTGGTGGGCGAGTACCGGCACGACGGTCGGCGCGAGCTGGTCGTCACCTTCGTCTACAACCAGTACCAGCAGCAGTTCCGGCTCCTGGCCCGCGGCATCGTGGAGTGGATGACCGGCGGTGTACACCTGGGCGCCTCACGGAACTACTTCTCCGTCCACGTGGACGACGTGTTCGCCGCCGACGACCGCTGGAACAGCCGGCTCAACTGCACACCCGGCGACGTCGACTGCACCGACTCCAGCGCGACGCCCGACCCGATCCGGATGACGGCGGGCGACGTCGACCACGCCGTCGACTGGCAGAACGACAAGAAGTTCACTCTCGACTTCGCCTACAACGGCGCCGGCAGCGTCGACCACCGGGAGGACAACAACGGCGCCGACGCGCTCGCCGACCGGCTGATCGCACGGCGGGGCGAGTTCCGGTGGATCAACCACACCTACTCGCACCCCTTCCTCGGCTGCGTGCAGGACACGACCGTGGTGCCCTGGAAGTGCGCGACCGACGCCGACGGCAGCACCCGGTGGATGAGCCGCGACGACATCTCCGACGAGATCGCCACCAACCGGGTCTGGGGCGAGAGCGCCGGACTCCCGCTGATGAACGACGAGTTGGTCACCGGCGAGCACTCCGGCATGAAGGTGCTGCCGCAGCAGCCCGAGGACAATCCCAACCTGGCGCTCGCCCTCGACGACAACGACATCGCCTGGCTCGGCTCCGACAACTCCCGTGAGCCCGCCCAGCGCCAGGTCGGTCCGGCCACCACCGTGCCCCGCTATCCGATGAACGTCTTCTACAACGCCGGACGGGCGGCCGAGCAGGTCGACGAGTACAACTGGATCTACACCAGCCGCGCCCAGGGAGGCAGCGGCATCTGCGAGGACAACCCGGCCACCACCACCTGCCTCACGGCGCCGCTGGACGCCGCCACCGGCTACGCGGACCACATCGTGCCACTGGAGACGCGGATCGCCCTCGGGCACGTCCTGGCCAACGACCCCAAGCCGCACTTCATCCACCAGTCGAACCTGGCCGAGGACCGCATCGCCTACCCCGTCCTCGACGGCGTCCTGGAAGGCTACGAGGCCCTCTTCACGCAGGACACCCCCGTCGTGAACCCACGGATGCGGGACATCGGCACCGAACTCCGGCGCCGGGCCGCATGGCAGGCCGCCCTGCGGGCCGGAGAGGTCACCGCCCACCGCATCGGCGACACCGTGACCGTCGACGCGCCGGACGGACTGGCGGCCCCCGCGACCCTGCCCACCGGCACCACGCTGGCCGGCGCCGCGTTCGGCGAGGCGTATGCGGGGGCGGTGTCCGGCTGGACCCCCTCCACAGGCGAGCCGCTCGCCCTCACTCTGCCGGCGTCCGTCTCCGCTCCGGTCGCCGACGCCGAAACCGCCCCGGCCACCCGCCCCGCGCCGAAGACCCGGGTTCCGGCGGGCGTCACCGATCCGGTGGGCCACCCCACAGACGGCTGAGGCGTACCCGCCCAAGACCGACCGAAGGTCACGGCCGCCCCGGCGGGAGGCCGTGACCGGCCCGAACCACCCCACTCCTCGGCCGTGGAGCACATCGATGCCCGTTCCCCAGGGCGCGCGACACACCGGAACAACGCGCGTCACCCTGCTCACCGAAGGCACCTACCCGCACAGCCACGGCGGCGTCAGCGTCTGGTGCGACCAGCTCGTCCAGGGCATGCCCGACCTCGCCTTCGACGTCATCGCCGTCACCGGAACCGGACATGAGCCGGCCGTCTGGGACCTGCCCGCGCACGTCTCGAGCGTGCTGTCCGTCCCGATGTGGGGCGCCCCGCCCGCGGGCCGCCCGCCCCGCGGCCGGGCCCGCAACCAACTCGCCGCCGCCTACGAACGGTTCCTGACCGCGCTGCTCGACCCGCGTGCCGAGGACGGCTTCGCGCCCGCCCTGCACGCGCTGGCACGCGCCGCGTCGGACGGGACGCTGAGCCCGTTCCTGCGCGGAGACCGGGCGATCGGCATCCTCACCGCGCTGTGGAACCGCCCCGGGCTCGCCGTCCGCGAGGCCCGACCGACCCTGCACGACGCGCTCACCGCGACCGCCCTGCTGGAGCACGCACTGCGCCCGCTGGCGGCCCCGGCACCCGAGAGCGGGGTCGCGCACGCGGTCAGCGGCGGGGTCGCCGTCCTGCCGGGCCTCGCCGCCCTCGAACGTCACGGCGTACCGCTGCTGTTGACCGAGCACGGGGTGTACCTGCGCGAGCGCTACCTCGGCTATCGCACCGCTCCCTACCGCTGGCCGGTGAAGGCCGTGATCCTCGGCTTCTTCCGGCTGCTCGCGCAGGAGAGCTACCGCAGGGCCGCCCTGATCACACCGGGCAACCGGTACAACCGGCTGTGGGAGGAGGAGGGCGGCGCCGACCCGGCGTCGATCCGCACGGTCTACAACGGCGTCGACCCCGCCGCGTTCCCGGCGGCCGGACCAGAACCGGACGCCCCGACCCTCAGCTGGGCGGGCCGCGTCGACCCCATCAAGGATCTGGAGACCCTCATCCGGGCCTTCGTCCTGGTACGCGCCCGGCTCCCGCAGGCGCGGCTGCGGTTGTTCGGCGGGACACCCCGGGGCGGAGAGGCCTACCGGGAACGCTGCGAGGCCCTGGCCGCCGAGCTCGGGCACGCCGACGCCGTCACCTTCGAAGGGCGCGTCGACGACATCAAGGACGCGTACGCCGCCGGGAACGTCGTGATGCTCTCCAGCATCAGCGAAGGCTTTCCCTTCACCCTGATCGAGGCCATGTCGTGCGGACGGGCGACCGTCTCCACCGACGTGGGCGGGGTACGCGAGGCCGTCGGAGACACCGGGCTCGTGGTGCCTCCGCGCGATCCGGAGGCGATGGCCACGGCCGCGCTGGAGCTGCTGGGCGATCCCGGACGGCGCAGGGCCCTGGGTGAGGCGGCCCGGCTGCGGGTCATCGAGCAGTTCACCCTCCGGCAGACCGTTGACACCTTTCGATCCGTCTACCTGGAACTGGCCCATCCGAGATCGGAGTTGCCGGTCATGTCCACGAGGGCCAGGACGCCCGCCCCGGCCGTCCGCGGCACCGGGAGCCTCGCCCTGTGAGCGGGCCGATGTCCCTCGAACCCGGCGGTGCCGAGCAGGACACGCTGGCCATCCGGCTGGCCGATGCCCGCCCGCCGCGCCGCCGGCCACGCTGGGCCCTCGACGACGCCACCCTCGCCATCCGGCTGCCCCGGCGCGGTCCCGACGAGGAGGCGGTCAGTGAACTCGCCGCCGAACTCGCCGACCGCATAGGTCCCGCCGTCCATCCGTACGAGGTGGCCGCGCTGCTGGAGGCGGAGGGCCTGTCCGCCTCCCTGATCAATGAACGGTACGGTCACCCGAACCTCTTCTCCCTCGCCTCCGCGCTGTACGAGCGTGTGCCGCGCACCTTCCCCGAACCCGCTCCGGCGGCCGACCCGTGGCGCCCCGACACCGTCCGCTGTCTGCTGCGGGGCATGCTGTTCGCCCTGCCCGGTCTGGCCTACCTGCTGACCGCGCCCGTGTGGAACGCCGGCGGGTACGCCCCCGCCCTCATCGTCGCCGGACTCGCCTCCTGGGCGTGGGGGCAGGCACTCGGCCACCGTGCGCACCTGCGGCTGGCGACCGGACGCCGGGAGGCGGGCCGTACCCTCCTGGCCGGCGCGCCCGTCGGGGCCGTGGTGGCCACGACGGCCGCCGCGGTGCCCGCCGGCGGCGGCCCGGTGACCCTGGTCGCGGCAGCACAGTCCGCGTACCTGGCGGCGGCCGGAGTCCTGCTGGTGCTGGGCCGGGAGCGGCTGCTGCTGGCCGCGCTGAGCCCGCTGTGCGCGGGTGCCGCCGTCCTGCCGTGGTGGGAGCCCGGCCCCGTGCTCCGGGCCGGGCTGCCCCTGCTGGCGCTGCTCGCCACGCTCACCGTCACCGGCTGGGTCCTTCGGGATGCCCTCACCGCCCCGGCCGTCACCGGCGCGACCCGGCCCCGTCTGCTGTGGTCCCTGCCGTACGGCCTGTTCGGGCTTGCCGCGGGCGTGCTGGTGCTGCTGGAGGGGAGGGAGGAGCCGTACGCGGTGATCGTGCTGACGCTGAGCATGGGGCCGGCGGAATGGCTGCTGTACCGCTACCGCGGACTGTCGGTCTCCGCGCTGCGCGCCACCGTCACGCCCGCGGGGTTCCTGCTGCGCTCGGCCGGCATCCTCGGCCTCTGTCTGCTCGCCTATCTCGCCCCACTGCTGCCCGCGGCCCTGCTCGCCGGCGCCGACCCCTTCACCCTGCTGCTGCTCGCGGCCGCTCTGTGGACCGCGCTGCTGCTCCAGGCGTTCGGGGCGGCCTGGTCGTCGGCCGGGATCTGTCTGACGGCAGCAGGCGGGGCCGGAGCGGTCGTCCTCTTCCAGCTGCCACCGGGCGCCGCCCTGGCCCTGCCGCTCGGCTGCGGCGCCGCCGCCCTGTGTCTGACGGCGTGCGCGCTGTGGCTGCTCGGCCGGCCCGCCCCGCACGTCTGAGCCCCGCGCCCCACCCCCGCTCAGCTCCCACCCATCCGAAGGGACACCGCAGTTGACCTCCACACCGCTCGCAGCCGTCACCGGAGCCGAGGGCTTCATCGGCTCACACCTCACCGAGGCGCTGGTCGCCTCCGGCCACCGGGTCAGGGCCATGGCCCAGTACAACTCCTTCTCCTCATACGGCTGGCTGGAGACCCTGCACCCGGACGTCCTTGACCAGGTGGAGATCGTCCTCGGCGACGTCCGGGACCCCGGCTCCGTCCGCGGTCTCCTCGAAGGCGCCGACGCGGCCTACCACTTGGCGGCCCTCATCGCGATCCCGTACTCCTACCGGGCCCCGCACAGCTACGTGGAAACCAACGTCACCGGCACCCTCAACGTGCTGGAAGCCGTGCGCGCCCTCGGCACGCCCCGGCTGGTGCACACCTCCACCAGCGAGACGTACGGCACCGCGCAGACCGTGCCCATCACCGAGGACCACCCCATCAACACCCAGTCCCCGTACGCCGCTTCGAAGGCGGGCGGGGACCGGCTTGCCGACAGCTACCACGCCAGTTTCGACACCCCGGTCGTCACCCTGCGGCCCTTCAACACCTTTGGGCCGCGCCAGTCGATGCGGGCGGTCATCCCCACCGTCATCGGGCAGGTCGCGGCCGGGGAGCGCACGATCACCCTCGGCGACCTGCGTCCCACCCGGGACTTCACCTTCGTCAAGGACACCGCACAGGCCTTCCTCGCCGTCGGTGCCGCGCCCGCCGAGCGGGTCGTGGGCCGCACCTTCAACGCCGGCACCGGCGGGGAGATCTCGGTCGGCGACCTGGTCGCGCTGATCGGCAAGGTGATGGACACCGCGCTCGACGTGCGTGAGGACACCGCCCGCATCCGTCCGGCCAACTCCGAGGTGATGCGCCTGGTCGCGGACGCGAGCCGGCTCGGCGAGGCCACCGGCTGGCAGCCCGCCCACACCCTGGAGGAAGGTCTCGCGCACACCGTGGAGTTCTTCCGCGACCCGGCCAACCTCGCCCGCTACAAGACCGGCATCTACAACATCTGACACCTCACAGCGGTTCTCGTCCGTCACGTCTGCGCACGTCCACGAAGCGTTCACGAAGGAGGAGCCCCATGCACGCAGTGATCCTGGCGGGAGGCAAGGGCGTCCGGCTGCGGCCGTACACCACCGCGCTGCCCAAGCCGCTCGTGCCCATCGGCGACCAGCACGCCATCCTGGAGATCGTGCTGCGCCAGCTGTCCACGGCCGGCTTCACCACCTGCACCATCGCCATCGGGCACCTCGGCGAGATCATCCGCGCCTACGTCGGCGACGGCTCCCAGTGGGGCCTGGCCGTCGACTACGCCACCGAGGAGAACCCGCTGGGCACCATGGGACCGCTGCTCACCCTGCGCGATCGTCTGCCCGAGACCTTCCTGGTGATGAACGGCGATGTCCTCACCGACCTCGACTACGCCGACGTCCTGCGCCGGCACCGCGAGTCCGGGGCTCCGCTGACCATCGCTACGTACGCCCGCAAGGTGCACATCGACTTCGGGGTGCTGACCACCGACTCCAGCAGAGTCGTGGCGTTCACCGAGAAGCCGAGCATGGACTACCGCGTTTCCATGGGTGTCTACGGCCTGTCCCGCGCCACGCTGGAGGGCTACACGCCCGGACTGCCCCTGGGCTTCGACGAGTTGGTGCTCGACCTGCTGAAGGCGCGGAACCAGCCGCACGCCTACGACTTCGACGGGTACTGGCTGGACATCGGCCGCCCGGACGACTACGACCGGGCCAACGCGGAGTTCACCAGCCGCAAGTCGCTGCTGCTCAAGGGAGCCTGAGCTCGTCATGCGCATTCTCGTCCTGGGTTTCACCGGCTATCTCGGCGCTCACGTCGTCGAGCGGCTGCGCGCCCTGCCGGGCGCGCTGGTCCTCGGCGGCGGCCGGTCTCCGGCCGCCGACGTCGACGTCGATCTCGCCCGCGTCAGCCCGGAGCAGCTGGCGAAGACCCTGGCGGCCGCCGCGCCCGACATCGTGGTCAACTGCGCGGGCGCGACCGGCGGTGACGCCGTCACCCTCACCGAGGTCAACGCCCGCGGTCCCGCGGTGCTGTGCGCCGCGCTGCGCGAGGCGGCCCCGGCCGCCCGCCTGGTGCACCTGGGCTCGGCCGCCGAGTACGGCCCCGGCGCACCGGGCACCCCGGTGTCGGAGTCGGCGGCCACCCGCCCGGTCGGCCCCTACGGTGCGACCAAGCTCGCGGGCACGGTCGCGGTGACCGCCTCCGGCCTGGACGCGGTGGTGCTGCGGGTGGGCAATCCGGTGGGGCCGGGGGCGCCGTCCTCCGAACTGCCCGGCCGGATCGCCGCACTGCTGCGCGAGGCGGGCCCCGGCCCGGACCCGGTGCTACGGCTCGGTGACCTGTCCGCCCACCGCGACTTCGTCGACGTGCGCGACGTGGCACGGGCGGCGGCACTCGCGGCCACGGCCGCGGGCCCGCTGCCGCCCGTCCTCAACATCGGCGGAGGCCGGGCGGTTCCGGTGCGTGCCCTGGTGCGGGGCCTGGCCGGTCTGGCCGGCTTCGATGGCCGGATCGAGGAATCCACGTCGAGCACCGCCGGCTCCGCCCGTTCCGCGCAGGTGTCGTGGCAGTGTTCCGACATCACCACCGCCGAGCGGGCCCTGGGCTGGCGTCCGGTCCACACGCTCGACGACGCGCTGGCCGCGCTGTGGGAAGGCGGCCGCGCCCCGTGAACCTGCTGATTCCGCTGTACGTCCATCCGGCCGAGGATCCGGGTGCCTGGCACCGGCTGATCACCGCCGCGGACCGCACCTACGGGGTCGTCCTCAACCCGGCGAGCGGTCCGGGCGAGGTCCCCGACCCGGCGTTCACCGCCGCGGCCGGTGCGCTGCGGGCCGCGGGGGCGCGGTTGCTGGGCTACGTCGACACCGACTACGGGGTGCGCGACCCCGCGGACATCGCCGAGGACGTGCGCCGGCACCGGGCGTGGTACGCGGCGGACGGCTGCTTCCTGGACCGGGTGACGGCGACCGCGGACGGGCTGCCGGCCTGCCGCCGCCTGGTACGGGCGGTACGCCGGCTGGGTGCGGGGACGGTCGTCCTGAACCCCGGGGTCCATCCGGCCCCGGGGTACGCCCGCCTCGCCGACCTGACCGTCACCTTCGAGGGCCACTGGTCGACGTACGTCTCCGCATTCAGCCGGCCGGCATGGACCGCGCGGCACCCGCCCGAACGGCTGTGCCACCTCGTCTACGGTGTGCCCGGGGCCCTCGTTCCCCTCGCCGTGCGCACCGCGCACGAGCGCGGAGCGGCGGTCAGCGGTCCGGTGACGGGCGAACCTCCCAACCCGTGGGCCCAGTTGACGCCCGCCCTCACCGGGGCGGAGCGATGAGTCGGCGGGTTCCGGTCTGCGCGGCCCTGCTCACCGCCCTGACCGCCGCCGCACTGACGGGCTGCTCCGGCGGCGACGAGCGATCCGCCGGCCCGCCGGGTACGACGGCACCTTCCCGGGCCGTGTGGAAGCCACGTCCGGGCCTCGCCTGGCAGTGGCAACTGGACGGCAGGGTCGACGCCTCGGCCGATGTGCCCGTCTACGACATCGACGGATTCGAAAACTCCGCGGCGGACGTGGCCCGGCTGCACCGCGCCGGAAGGAAGGTCATCTGCTATGTCAACGTGGGTGCGTGGGAGGGGTTCCGGCCGGACCGGGACGCCTTCCCGCAGTCGGTGCTCGGCGAGTCCAACGGGTGGGCGGGCGAACGCTGGCTGGACATCCGGCGGCTGACCGTCCTGCGACCGATCATGGAACGCCGCTTCGACATGTGCCGTGACAAGGGCTTCGACGCGGTGGAACCCGATCTGGTGGAGGGCTACGGCAACGACACCGGCTTTCCGCTCACGGCACGCGACCAGCTCAGGTACAACCGTATGATCGCGGCGATCGCCCACGAGCGTGGGCTGTCGGTGGGACTGAAGAACGATCTGGCCCAGATTCCCCAGCTCGTGGACGTCTTCGACTTCGCGGTCAACGAGGAATGTGCCCAGTACGACGAGTGCGGCGAGCTCTCCCCGTTCATCGCGGCGGGCAAGGCGGTGTTCCACGTGGAGTACACGGAGCCACGGAGCGGTTTCTGTGCCGAGTCCCGTCGGCTACGGCTGTCGTCGATGCTGAAACGACCGGGACTCGGGGTATGGCGCCGCCCGTGCTGAGTGGGCTCCGGACACACCTCGACGGCTCCCTCCCTGTGAACAGGGAGGGAGCCGTCGAGGTGTGTCCGGAGTGGCTGCTTTCAGCGGGTCACGCGTGGCGGTGAGAGCGCCTGTTGCCGGTGACGACGCGGTAGAGGGCGAGCAGGATGAGGGACCCGACGATCGCGGCGATCCACGTGGAGAGCTCGAAGAACCCGTCGATGGAGTCCACCCCGAAGATCACCTTGCCGAGCCAGCCGCCGAGCAGACTACCGACGATGCCGATGAGCATGGTGATGATGATGCCGCCGGGGTCCTTCCCCGGCATCAAGGCCTTGGCGATCGCGCCGGCGAGCAGCCCGATGATGATCCAAGCAATGATGCCCATGGTCCGTCTCCGCTTCGTCGAATAAGGATCGTGTTAAGTCATCGGGTACGCCGATCCCGCCCGGCCAAACGTCCCGTCCTGATATCGGCTCAGACACGGCCGAGGGCGGCGGCCTCCCGTCGGCCCTCGGCGATGGCGTGCGGTCTCCTCACGAGGCCGTCCTTTCGTACCCTGGCGGCATGCGCATGCGTCCCACCCTGAGCTGGGCCCCTGCCGAGGACCTGCCGCCGGCCACATCGGATCCGGAGCCGGTCGCCGATGCGCTGAGCACCGGCGGAGTGCTGGTGCTCAGCGGCGCGGGTATCTCCACGGAGTCGGGCATCCCCGACTACCGGGGCGAGGGCGGAAGCCTCAGCCGGCACACCCCGATGACCTACCAGGACTTCACCGCGAGTGCCCGGGCCCGGCGCCGGTACTGGGCGCGCAGTCACCTCGGCTGGCGCACCTTCGGCCGAGCCCGTCCCAACGCCGGGCACGTGGCCGTCGCGGCCTTCGGTCGGCATGGCCTGCTCTCGGGCGTCATCACCCAGAACGTGGACGGCCTGCACCAGGCCGCCGGCAGCGACGACGTCGTGGAACTCCACGGAACCCTGGCCCGGGTCGTCTGCCTTTCCTGCGGCGCCTTCAGTCCGCGCCGCGAAATCGCCCGGCGTCTCGAGGAGGCCAATCCGGGGTTCGCGCCCATGGCCGCCGGAATCAACCCGGACGGTGACGCCGACCTCACGGACGACCAGGTCGCAGGCTTCCGCGTGGTGTCCTGCGCGATCTGCGGCGGCACCCTCAAACCGGACGTCGTGTTCTTCGGCGAACCGGTTCCGCCGCAGCGCGTCGAACACTGCCGCGAGCTGGTCCGTGGGGCGGCCTCGCTGCTGGTCCTGGGCTCCTCGTTGACGGTGATGTCCGGGCTCCGCTTCGTCCGCCAGGCGGCCCGGGCCGGGAAGCCGGTGCTGATCGTCAACCGGGATCAGACCCGGGGCGACCAGTACGCCCTCACGCGGGTGTCTCTCCCGCTGGGCACGGCCCTCGGCGCCGTCGCGCATCGGCTGGACATTCCGGTCAGCCGAGTCGTCGACGGAGGGCCGCAACCGGTCTGACCGGCGCGACGCGCAGCACCAGGGGCCGCTTCGGACTGCCGGCGAGCGGCTTGGCGTAGTAGGGGCGGCCGAGCCGGGCGGCGCGATACCAGCGAGTGCCGGACCTTCCCTTCGGGCTCGGGACGGGAAGGGGGCTCGTCGGGTCGTCCGTGCGGAGGGTCAGCGTCCAGCGTCCTGGGCGCAGGTTCCTGACCGGCATGCGGGCGGTGAAGGTGTGGCTGCCGTGCGGTGTGTACAGCACGGGCACCTCGCGGACCGAGCCCCCGTCCTCTTCGGCACGCAGGGCGACGGGTTCGGGGTGGTGTGCGGCTTCCTCGGTCAGCCGTCCGCTGACGACGAGGGTGGCGGGTGCGAAGAGGTCCCAGGCGATTCCGGTCACGAGGCACGCCGGCTCGGGCTCGCTCTGCCGGATGTCCAGGGAGAAGTCGCCGTGGGGAGTGAGGAAGGGGCGTGCGGTGGTGGGCCCGTGCCCGCTCCAGGAACCGGTGGCCAACTCCCGCTCGGGTGGAGCGGCCCTCCGGCCGTCCGCGTCCGTCCGGGGCTGCCGGAGCCTGACGGTCCGGCAGACTCCCTCAGCGCGTACATCCAGGTAGAGGTCCCACAGGCCGCCGCCGAGCGGGGCGCCCGCGTCCACGGTGCTCAGGTCGACGTCGACGGTGAAGCCGGCTGCCGCGTCGTCGCCGTGCCGCGGGGCGGTGCCGACGGTCGCGGGTACACGGATGTCGGGGTGGCGGAAGCCGCTCGGGCGCAGGATCAGTCGGGTGCCGGGCTGGAGGGGGCCCAGGGACTCGATGCGGGCGTGGCCTCCGAGTCGGAGCACGTCGCCGTCGCCCGTCCATGCCGCTTCGGCCAGTTCGTGGTGGACCGGGAGGCGGTCCGTGGTGTCGAAGCAGATGTCCGGGACCGCCTTCGCCGGGTCGCGGAAGAAGGGGTGGGACCAGTAGACGCGGCCCTTGTCCACGATGCGGCCGCGCTCGGCGTCCGCCTTGGCGTTCCGGGCCACGGTCATGAGGTCCTCGAACCGGTCCGCGCGCAGGAGGTGGACGATCAGCCGGTCCGGCGGGGCGATCATCTGGAAGACACCGTCGGTCACGTAGGTCCGTGCCCATTCCCGGAACTGCGGGTAGAAGCGTTCCCGTGCCTGCTGCTCGCTCTCCCGGGGCAGCAGCGCACGCAGGGGCCCGCACAGCTCCCACTCCACGTGACGGCGCATGATCCGGTCCTGGCGCGGCCCGGGGTCCAGATAGCGGGCGACAGTTTCGAAGCACAGGCGGGTGCCGTCCATGCGGTGGACGAGGTCGGCGGCGGTGAGGGTGAGGTTGTTGCCGTTCCGGCGGTTGCGGGAGTAGTAGCAGTCGTAGTCGGCGACCACGGAGATGCCGTCGGCGTTGAGGTAGGCGGCGGCGGTGAACGGCTTGTCCTCGCAGTTGCGACAGGGCGGAAACCTCAGCTCCAGCCGTTCGATCAGCGAGCGCCGGAACAGCTTCCAGCAGCCCAGGGTGCGGTAGGCGTGGGAGGAGAAGACGTCCGTCCGGGGCTGGTTGTGCGAGAAGACGGCCGTCGGCACGGCACGCCCGCCGACCGACACCATCTTGCCGAGGACCACGTCGGTGCGGTTCTCGTCCGCCATCGCCACCATGCGGCGCAGGGCGTCGGGGCCGAGGTAGTCGTCGGAGTCGAGGAAGAAGACGTAGTCACCGGCGGCCATGTCCAGCCCGGTGTTGCGGGGGACACCGGCCCCTCCGCTGTTGGGCCGGTGGACGACGCGCAGGCCGGCGCAGGTCCGCGCGAGGCGGTCCAGCTCGCTTCCGGTGCCGTCGGTGGAGCCGTCGTCGACCGCGATGATCTCGATCTTGTCCGGCCCGAGCGTCTGCTCCATGACGGACGTGACGCACTTCGTCAGTTCCGGCATCGCGTTGTACGCGGGGATGATCACGCTCACGCGGGGAGGGTTCGTGCGGGGCATGAGGGCTCCCGGGCCGTGGGGTGTTCGGAGGTGAGAGAGGCAGTCCGGTTTCGGGCGAGGCCGGGCAGGCTGCTGTGGGAGACGCTGCCGAGGGCCCGGAGCGACAGGCGGCTTCATGAGCTTCCGGCGCGGACCGCTCCCGCCGCCCCGGGTGAGGCGTCCTCCTACGCCGACGGAGTGCGGGAACCACCCGTTCGGGCGCGTGGGCCGACGTGCGCGGCTGCGGCATGGACCGCAGCCGGAACCGGTCGTCGAGGCGTTCCGGGATCTCCTCGCCCGTCGTCGCGCTCAGGCGTACCGCTGCGAGTTCGATGGCGAGCGGAATGCCGTCGCGCCGCTGGCAGGCTCCCGGTCCCGCACCCGCCGCGACTGCGTCTGCGATGCCGCGCGCGGATTCCGCGGGGACGGTGGCTCCGCCGGTGGGCCCGTCCGTGGCGGGCAGGGTGAGCGACGGCACCGTCGGTACGCTCGGCAAGGGCAAGATCCCGGGCTACCGCCTGGTGAACAGCCCCCGCTCCTCCGCCACTTCCGCGCCAACTGGAGCCGGTCCGGACGTGAGCCGTGTCACCCGACCAATGTGCGCCGGAGTTGTCTGCATCACAGCGGAAATGTCCCTTTGACATCCATGCTCTGAACGGACACCGGATCCCGAAATGGAGCTCACCGGCATCCTCTTGGGCGCTACGTTCCAAAGTGACCCATGACACAGCACTCGTGACATTCTCCTGCCCCCTCTGGAAGGTGCCCCATCATGGCCGCTTACCTCTGCCCGCCTGCCGTGATCCACGGCGAGCATGCCGTGAAGACCAGTGAGATCGTGGCGGAGGTGCGTGACCGGCACCCCCACGCGGCGTGGACGCCGCGCATCGACGGCATCGCGGCGAGCACCGGCATCGAGACCCGTGGCTGGATGCTGCCGCTGGAGACCGCCGTCGCGCCCGGCAAGGGCAACGGCCTGCGCGCCGTCGGCATCGAGCCCGCTCAACAGGCACTGACCCGCGACGGGTTCGCCCAGCGGGACGTGGACCGCGTGGTCGCCGCTCTCGAGTCCATACCCGCACCGCAGACCGTCCAGGAGCGCACCGCGCCGGCCTGGGAGGCCGTGCAGGCGTACGGGGAGCGCGCGGCGCGCGGGGCCCTGCAGACAGCCGGGCTGGATGCCGCGGACGTCGACTGCCTGATCACCAGTCACTCCACCACTCCGGCACTGCCGGGTCTGGACATGGCCCTGGCGAACAGGCTGCGGCTCCGCAACGACGTGATGCTGCTGCCCGCCACGCAGTGGGCCTGTATCGCGGGGACGCGTTCACTGGCCCTGGCCGCGGACCTGGTGGCCGCCGACCCCGACCGGGTGGTCCTGGTCGTCATCTCGGAGGCGCTGAGCACGACCTACCAGCCGGCGGACGACACCCTGGAGTCCCTGATCGTCCGGCTGCTGTTCGCCGACACCGCCGTGGCCGCGGTGGTCACCGGCCGCCCGAGGCCCGAGGCGGTGCTGCGCCTGGACGCCGCCTGGCATCACACCCTGCCCGGCACCCAGGACCTGCACCGCCTGGAGACACGGGCGGACGGCGCACACTTCGTGATGGACCGGCGCGGGCCGCGCGCCGTGCAGGAGACGGTCACCGCGATGTGGGAGTGGCTGCGCACCCGCTACCAGGACGACCCCGACGCCTGGCACCCCGACGTGCTGCTCGCGCACCCAGGCGGCACCCGGGTGCTGGAGTACATGGAGCAGACGATGCCCGACACGTGGCCGCCGGGGCTCCTCGACCACAGCCGGGACAGCTACACCAGCGGCAACCGCGGAGGCGCCGCCGTCTTCGACATCCTGCGGCGGGCGCACGACGCGGGGCTGCGGAAGCCCGGCGATCGCGCCGTGCTGTACGCGGCGGCGCCGGGGCTCACCGCCACCGCCCTGGAAGGGCAGTGGCTGTAGGGCGCCTAAGGGGCGGTGCGTGCCGCCTCACCGCGCTACTTCCGCCCAGACCACCTTGCCCGTGTCCGTCCACCGCACTCCCCACCGGGTGGTGAGCCGGTGCACGATGCCCAGGCCACGACCACCGTCGTCGAGCAGGTCGGCACGCCTCAGCCGTGGCCTGCCGTTGCCGGTGTCTCCCACCTCGCACAGCAGGCCGTGTCCGGACCTGATCAGCCGCACCGTGATGGGGCCGGTGGCGTAGCGCACCGCGTTCGTGACCAGCTCGCTGACCAGCAGCGTCACGTTGTGCCGGGTGCCGTCGCCGGCGTGCCACCGCCCCAGCAGCGCGGAGACCTGCTCGCGGGCCCGGGCCGGGGCGTCGTCGCGGGCGGGCAGCCGCCAGGTCGCCGTGTCCTCCTTGCGGTAGCCGATCATGCGCGCGAGCAGCAGTGTCACGTCGTCCCGCTGAGGCGCGGGCGCCAGTGCGGAGACGGCGTGCCGGGCGACCCGCTGCAGGGGGTCCCAGGGATGCACCGTGGCCACCGCGTCCGCCAGCCTGCCCATGCCCTCGTCGATCGAGAGGGCGGGGTCCTCCACCAGGCCGTCGGTGTAGAGGGCGAGCACGGAGCCGGGGAGCACGTCGACGGTGTACACGTCGAACGGCTCGCGTAGTGCGAACTCGGCTCCCAAGCCGGGGTGGGGGCGGATCGCGAGGGGGCCGGCCCGCCCGTCCGGGGAGACCAGGATCGGGGGGAGGTGGCCGGCGCTGGACAGCGTCATCCGGTGGCTGACCGGATCGTAGAGGGCGATGCAGCAGGTCGAGCCGAGGGCGCTGTAGCCGGCCGCCAGCCCGGACTCCGCGTCGTCCAGCACCGTCACCGTCTCGTCCAGGTGCTCCAGCACCTGGTCGGGCGCGAGCCCGGCGGACAGCAGGGCGCGGGCCTCCATACTCAGCTGGCCCATGGTCGCCGCGGCTCCCAGACCGTGCCCCACGACGTCACCGACCACCAGCGCGGTACGCCCGTCGGGCAGCGGGAAGCTGTTCACCCAGTCGCCGCCGACGCCCGCGCTGTCGGGGGTGGCCGGCTGGTAGACGCTGGCGATCTCGATGGTGTCGCCACCGGCCCGGGGCAGGAGCCGGCGCTGCAACGCCAGCACCTGCGTGTGCTCGCGCTGGTGCTGACGGGCGAGGTCGACGTGGTGGGCGGTTCTGGCGACCAGCTCCTGCAGGTCGAACAGCTCGCTGTCGCGGAAGGGGCATTCCGCGCGCCGCCAGACCTCCGCCACGCCCAGTACGACGGGCGGCGCACTGTCGAGGACGAGTGGTATGCACGCCACACCTGCCGACTGGTCACCGGGCACCAGAGCACGCGCCACGTGTGGGCTGCCGAAGACCCGCTCGACCGCCTCACCGCCGGGTATGACGATGGTCTGTGGAGCATCGTCGCGCAGCACCGCCTGCGCCAGCAGGCGACTCGCGTCGCCCGGGAGATCATGGCCCGGAGTCATGTACCCCTCGGGCCACACCCGGTCCGGTACCAGGGCGGCCCGCCGTAGCCGGATGCGCCCGTGCGCCCTGCCGGAGACTCCCTCCCCCGTCCACACGGCGAAATCGAGGTCCACGGCGGCCACGTCTCCCCAGGCCAGCAGGGACTCCGCCAGCGACTGTGCGGTCTCGCCGATGTCCAGCGAGGTGCCGATCGCGGTCTCGGCGGCGTAGAGGTGCAGTCTCCTGGCCATGGCGATCACGGAGACCGTCAGGCCGCCCTCCGGCGCCGCGGAGGGCAGGATGCTCATCGAGACCACCAGCTCCGACCCGTCGCCGCGCCGCAGGCGCTGGATACGGGCGACATGCGCCTCACCACTCTCCACGACCTGCCGCAACCGCCGGGTCACCGTCGGTACGTCCCCGGGGGGCAGGAGATCGACGAACGGAAGCCCGGGCGGCGCGTGCAGACCCGCGAACACGGGGGCTTCCAGGTTGCAGCGGGTGATGACCAGGTCCCGGTCCAGGTTGACCGCGCCGAGGATCTGCTCCTGAGGGCCGTCCGCCGGGTTGTCGGGCACCTGCCTGCGCATGACGCGGTCACCCCGCGGGTCGGCCGTTGCCGCTCCGCCTTGCGGGATGTAGCGCCCAAGGGCGCGGCTGACCAGGTCGAACGCCGAGGAGGACGAGGGCGAGGGTGTGGAGTCCATGCGGCTCTCTCAGCAATCCCCGGCGCGGTGCCGGGGCTTTTGCGAACCCGTGCGGTTGGGGCCCCGAGCTCCCCGACCACACACCTCATTGAATAACACCGCGGGCGGCTTCGCACAGATCGGCGAATCGCGAATACGCCGGCCGTCACGAGCAGAGGCCGTCGTCAGAGCCCGGCAAGGGGCTGTGCATGGGCGATGAGCAGCGCGACGTCGTCGTGGTCGGTGGGACCGCGGAGTTGCCGGAGCAGCCGGTCGCACGTCTCCTCCGCGGAGCGGCAGGGCGGGGACAGCAGGCGCAGGAGGTCGTCCAGGCGCTGGTCGATGGGGTCGTCGCGGGTCTCCACCAGGCCGTCGGTGTACAGGACGAGTTGATCGCCGGGGTTCATGGTCAGGGCCGAGGTCTCGAACGGGCCGCTGCCGACTCCCAGCGGGGTGCCGGTGGGCAGGTCGAGCAGTTCGGGTGGTCTGCCGGAGCGCACCAGGACCGGGGGCAGGTGGCCGGCGCAGGCGACGTGCAGGCGGGCATCGTGCGGGTCGTAGACCGCGTACACGCACGTGGCGATGTAGGGGTCCAGGCCCTGTGTGATCTTGTCGAGGTGAGTGAGGATCCGGCTCGGGGTGAGGTCGAGGTCGGCGAGGGTGGACGTGGCGGTGCGCAGCCGGCCCATGGCGGTGGCGGCCGGGATGCCGCTGCCCATGACGTCGCCCACCGCCAGGGCGGTCCGGTCGCCACCGAGGGGGAGGACGTCGTACCAGTCGCCACCGACCTCGCTGAAGGCCTGCGCCGGCCGGTACCGGGCGGCGATCTCCAGGCCGGGGCGGCGGGGCGAGGGCCGGGGCAGGAGGCTGCGCTGGAGGGTTTCGGCGGCGCTGCGGATGTGCTGGTGCAGGACGGCGTTGTCGATGCTCAGCGCGGCCGACGAGGCCAGTTCGCAGGCGAGGGTGAGATCGTCATCGTCGAAGGGCTGGGGGTTGCGTGCGCGGGCCAGGCTCATCACGCCGATGATCTGTCCGCG
Source organism: Streptomyces sp. NPDC012474 (assembly GCF_042955185.1). Classification (NCBI taxonomy): domain Bacteria; kingdom Bacillati; phylum Actinomycetota; class Actinomycetes; order Kitasatosporales; family Streptomycetaceae; genus Streptomyces; species Streptomyces sp. NPDC012474. Next base: position 42,856 of record NZ_JBIBEP010000017.1, on the reverse strand, counting down.
CGCGATAAGGGGGACGGCCATGTCGGTGTGGACACCGGCTTCGGCGAGCAGGCCGGCGGTGGCGTCGTCGGCTGCGATGCGGCTGAGCTCGCCGCTGTCGAGGTGGGTGATCAGCAGGGGCTTGCGGGTGCGGAGGCAGTGGGCTGCCGGATGGTCGGCATGGTAGGTGGTGAGGTTGCCGGGCGCGATGATCGCCCCGGCGGCAGCGGTGGGGTAGGCGGTCTTCACCGCCAGGGCGCGGAACACCGGCGGGCCCTCGCCGAGGTCCGGGCGGCCCGTCCGCAGGACGGAGTCGAGGATGTCCACCGCGACCATGTCGGCCAGGTCGGGGACCAGGACGTCCGCCAGTTCCTCGGCGGTCCGCCCGACCTCCAGGGTGGTCCCGATGCGGGACGAGCCGTCGGCCATCAGGCGCAGGCGCTGCTGGGCCCGGTCGGCCTGCCTGGCTGCTTCGTACCGGTCGGTGACGTCCACCACCACGTTGGCGATCCCCAGCACGTGCCCGCTGGGATCCTCCAGGCGGTAGAGCGACACGGCCCAGGCGTGGTCGTGATCCGGGTCGGCGCGGGTACGGCCCACGACCTGCTCGTCCACCAGGGGCAGGCCGGTCTCCAGGACCTCCCGCATCTGGTTCTCCGCGGTCAGGAAGGGCGCGCCGGGCAGGATCTCCCGGAAGTGGCGGCCCATGTGTTCGGCCTCGGGAACGCCGTGCATCGAGGCGAGGGCCCCGTTGACGGCCACGTACCGCAACTCGGTGTCCAGGACGGACAGGCCGATCGGCGCCTGGGTGACCAGCTGGCTGGACAGGGCCACCTTGCGCTCCACCTGCCGCACCGTGCCCCTGTCCGCGGCCAGCCCCAGCGCGTAGTGATCGCCGATGTTGTCCGTCAGCCGCACGTTGCGGAACTCGACCGTCCGAGTGCTTCCGTCCTTGCGCCGGACGGGGAACGACCCCGCCCAGCCTCTTCCCGTCTCCATCACCTCGGCGAACAGTGCCAACCCCGCCTGCCGGTGTTCGGGATGGAGAAGCAGGGCGGCCGCGTACTGCCCGACCGCTTCGCCACCGGTGTAGCCGAACAGCTCCTCGGCCTGGGGGCTCCACATGTCGATCCGGCCGTCGGCCTCCACCAGCACCGCGGCGACGCCCAACAGGTCCATCAGCCCGCTCGGGTCCGAAGCCGACCTGTCCTGATCAGCCGCCCACTCCGGAGGCTGCTTCGCTCGGCTCATCACATTCGCCCCTTAGGCCTGTGGACCTCACCGGCGCACCCGCCCGCCTCAGCAGGCGTCCACGGCGGTCTCCCTGCAGGTCAGCAACCCGTTCACGATGCGGTACGCGACCTGCGAACGGCCAGGGGACGCGCCGGGCGAGCGCCGTACGCAGCCGAACCTCACCGCCCCGGGGCGACCGGTACGAAGATCACGCGTGACCGGCTGGCCGGGTCCTTCCTTATCCTTCCACCCTTCCACACGTCCCGGCTCGGACCGAGGAGATCAGCTTCCGGGCGGCACGGTGACCGGGGCCGGAGGCTCCCGCCGCTGGAGTGCGAGCGGGGGGCAGGCCATGCGCCGGTGTGCTGGCCCTGGCGAGACACGGCACCGGGGCCGTTCCCGCCCAGGACGACCGCGGGGTCGTCGCACTCGTCGCGCCGGCCATGGGAGTACGTGCCTCCACCGCCCTGCGCGTCCATGTGCCGGGCATGCCGACACTGCTGAGCCAGACGGCCATCGCCGAGCTCGTCAACGACGTGCTGAGACGCCCCCGGGCGGCGCTGCGCGGGATGACGGCGAAGCAGCGGCTGGCCAGGACCAGGTGGACGGCCACGGTGGGCGGGATCTTCAGCGGCGGTGTGCTCGGCACGCTGCTGCTGGTGCCGCTGGGCACGGGGCGGGCGCTGCTCGTCATCGCGGCGGCCGTGCTGCTCCTCGCGATGGCGGGCCCGGTCGTACCCCCAAGGGGTGCGGGAACGGGGACCGGGTGGCCCATGAGCCTCGGCGGTCGTGGTGCGTCACAAGGCGATCAGACCGGCTGTCGTCTCCTTGAACCCGCAGGCATCGAAGGAGAAGGGACGCAGGTGCTCCTCGAAGTCGACGTGGAGCCAGGCACAGTTCGCGGCACGGGCTTCGCGAGCCGCGGTGGCGACCAGGGCGGCACCCACACCTTCCGCACGGCGGTGCGGGGCGACCACCGTGTCCAGGACGAAGGCGTGAACTCCGCCGTCCCAGGCGACGTTGACGAAACCGATCAGCGAACCGCCTTCCCGGGCACAGACCCACCCGAGGCCGTGGCGCTCAAGTCGCTCTCGCCAGTCGGTCTCGGCGGACGGATGGCCGAAGCCGTCCGCGTGCAGCGCGTTGAGAGCAGCGTTGTCGAACTCTGCCCGCCACTCGTATGCGATCGTCACGCTCAGATCGTGGTGTTCACACCAGGTCCGGCATCGTGGCCTGGCGCTCCACCGGCCCCGCTCACCGCCGGGGTATGGGGCCGCGGTTCGCGATCCCACCGCCGCGTCGGCAAGATGGGATCATGACCGACATCCGCACACCCCGTCTTCTCCTGCGCCGGTGGCTCGACGACGACCTCGTCCCGCTGTCCGAGATCCACGCCGATCCGGTGGTGATGCAGCACATCGGCGACGGCACGCCGCGCTCCACGGAGCAGACCGCCCAGGACATCGAGACCTGGGAGGAGGAGTGGGACGAGGAAGGATTCGGGATGTTCGCCGTCGAACTCCTGGGCTCCGGTGAGCTGGCGGGCGCCGTCGGCCTGTCCGTGGCCGATGCTCCGGCCGGGATCGCCGGTCAGGTGGCGATCAGCTGGCGGCTCGGGCGGGTGTTCTGGGGGCAGGGGTACGCCTCGGAAGCGGCGCAGGCCACCCTGGAGTTCGCCCTGCAGGACCGCGGCCTCGACCGGGTGGTAGCCGTGTGCCGCACGAGCGACAGTGCCTCCGCGAACGTACTCGGCAAGCTCGGCATGGAGCAGGAGGACACAGCAGAGCACCCCGTCACCGGCCATGACCTCGCGGTGTACGGCATCGACCTCACGCAGTACGAGGGGTAGCACCGGCGCGGCCCCCAGCCGGTCGGTCAACGGCCCTTCCCGCGCACGGCCGCGTCGAGGACAGGGCCGAGCTCCCGGGCCACGGTGGTCAGGGCCCGGACGTCACGCTCGGCCCTGGCGAGCAGGATCGCCCCCTCCAAGCTGCTGATCATGAGCGTGGCGAGTGCTCCGGCCCGTTCCTCGGGCACGCCCATCCCGCTTCTGGACGTGTGCCACGCCCTCTACACCGAGACCGTCCGACGGGGCCACGGCGGCGAGGACATGGCGGCCGTCCTGCGCGCTCTGGAGGCCAGGACCGACGGAACACCCGTTGCGGCGGACGGAATCGCCGGCACGTCCGCCTAGGCTGGGCGGAAACCACGGCTGCTCATGGGCGCACGCGCGCAAGGAGAGCCGCAGTACGGGGCCGGTGAGTTGTGAGCTGACCCGCATTCAGGCGAAGGTGACACGCATCCGGCCCTCGGTCAGGACTTCGAGCACCAGGGAGACCAGGTCGTACGGTTCGCCCTCTGGGTTCAGGACGTGGGAGAGATGTTCGCGGGCGGCTGCGACGTCCCGCCAACGGAGGGTGGCGGGGCCGGTGTACCCGAAATTGCCCCGGAGGCAGTCCTCGAGGGCGTCCACGCAGCCGCCGAAGTATCCTCCCGGCCCGTTGACGGCCTCGCCGAGTGCCAGGTAGAGGCTCGGCTCGTCGGTGATGTGCCGGCCGTCCAGCTCGTACAGCTGTCCCGCCGGACCGTCCCGGTGCTGGAGTCGGCAGCCCCGTTCGCGGACGAGTTCGAGCCAGGCCTCGCGTTGCCGGGTATCCAGGCCGGCCCAGGCGCCGGGGGCTTCCGGCGGGCCAACGAGCCAGCGGTCCCAGACGGGACGGGCGTATCCGGGGACGGGTCTGCCGAGCTCGTCGCCGAGTTCCAGGTCGATCAGATCCGGCCCGTGGGAGGACCGGCGCCACGCACGGACCCTGGGGCGCAGCAGCCGGTCGGTGAGCGGCTCGCCGCTGTCGTCCCGGATCTCCAGCCAGGCCTCGTCCAAATCCAGTGCGCGCCGGGTGCCTTTCGCCAGTGCCTGCCGCAGCCGGTCACCCGGCGAGAGGCCCCGCAGGACGAGCGAGGGAGCGGCCTGCTCTTCCGGCAGGACGCGCGTGAACTCCCGGCACGAGCCCAGCCACCGGTACCCGTCGTGCAGACGGACCGGAGCCCGGTATCCCTCCGGAGGGCCCATGTAGTCGTCCACGCCCGTGAGCACCAGAGCATCCGTTCGCGATCGCTGACCGAGGCTCTCCGCGTCCTCCAGCAGCCAGGGGTCGGTCGTCCTGTCCTCCGGCACCAGCCACACCCGGCATGCGACCCAGCCACGCACCGCCGCACCGTCCGGCACCCAGCCGAAGAGTTCGTAGGTCGCGCGCCTGGGTTCCCTGAACAGTCCCTCCACCTCGGCACAGACCCCCCAGATGTGGCCGTGCTCCGACTCCGTCAGGGCGTACCGCCCCTGACCGCCGTGTCCCCTGCCTCCATGCACGGTGGGAATCATGCCCTGATCAGGTCCCTCTGTCTCCGCCTTTCGAGCGGTTGTGGGCCACGTGTGGTGGGCAGAGCGATGAGTTTCGGGAGCGCGTCGGGTCCATGGGTGCGACGGTCACCGAAACGCATCCCAAGAAGACCGCCCGTCCGTCCCGCCGGTCGACCGCACGCGAGGAGAGCCACATGGCCGCCACCTACACCTTCGACGTCTTCTCCAGCCTCGACGGCTACGGCGCCGCCGGCGCCGACTGGACCGGCTACTGGGGCAAGCAAGGCCCCGAGCTGCTCGACCACCGCCTCGCCCTCTACGGCGAGGAGCAGCGGATGGTCTTCGGGGCCAACACGTACCGGGCCTTCGCACAGATGCTGGCTGCGAGCACCGAGGAATCCGACGTGCGCGACCCATGGGTCACGCGGATGCGGAACCTGCCGGCGACGGTGGTGTCGAGGACGTTGGAAGGTCCCCTCGACTGGCCCGACGCGACGGTCGTGAGCGGTGACGCCGTCGAGGTCGTCGCCCGGCTCAAGGAGGAGTCCGCGGTGCCGTTGCGCTCCCACGGCAGCCTGTCGCTGAACCGCGCGCTGATGGCGGCCGGACTGGTGGACCGCCTGCAGGTGACGCTCTTCCCCGTCATCACCGGCCGGACCGGGCTGGACCGGATCTTCCAGGACGCGGCGGACTTCGACCTGGAGCTGGTCGGGAACCGGACGCTCGACGGTCACATCCAAGAGCTGGTCTACCGCCCCACCCTCCACTGACCGCCCGGTAGCCTCGCGCTCATGGACCGACTGCCCGCGAGCGTGGACCACGACATCCTGGCGCACCGGAGCATCGCCGCGATCGCGACGATCCGCGAGACGTTCGGCTGCACGATTCACCAGGCACTCGACGCCTACGCCCAACGGTACGAGGAACTCCGCCGCGACCGCCCGGGCGACTTCCGTCCGTCCTAGGTGTGCTGTGCCGTGACAGCACGCCTAGGCGTTGGCGTGGCGACGCCAAGCCGGCCTGCGGGGAGCGGCGTGGTGCACGGGCTCGGCCGAGTGGTCGGCCCGCTGACGCCTCAGCCAGATCGACGTCATGCCCAGCAGCGCGGCGAAGACCACCAGGAACACCACGGAAATCCACATCTGCCTGCTGCCGGGGTCGTCCCACCCGGCCGACCCGGCCGACACGGCCCACAGGGCGGCGCCCCCGGCGTAGAACGTGCGCATCCGGCGCAGCTGCCGCAGGGCTCGTACGGATTCGGCGTGATCGGTTTCGGTAGCCATGCCGACGCAGGTACCCCGATCCGTGCCGCCTATCAGCCCTCGCCGATTTCCCGCATCGTGTCGACGAGGTACGGCTCGTCGAGGCGGGCGTCGTCGGCACGGTCGCGCACCTCGGTCAGGAGCCAGCTCAGCAGCTCGGCGGAGGCGTCGTACTCGTCGTAGAAGCCCATGCGCAGCTCGGTGATCTCGTACTCGACCAGCACGTCGTCGACGAGTTCGGCCAGTTGCGTGTCGGCCGTCTCGGTGCGGGTGTCGGTCCAGATGTCCAGCCAGGGGCGCAGGGCACCGGTGGCCACGGTGATGAGGCTGAGGATCTCCCTGATGGAGACGGGACCGGGACGGGCGTGCAGGGCAGCTTGCCACCAAGCGGCCCAGACCTCGTGAAGTGCGCTGGTCAGCGGCGCGTCCCAGGTGGTCCACCCCGCTGCGACCAGGCGCGATGCGATGAGGTTCTCGTCGACATGGAGCCTGCCGGTGACGGCGAGGCGGACGATGCGTGGGGCGAGGCGACGGTAGAGACGCGGGAAGTCGTCCCAGTGGCTGGGGACCTCCGCCGCGACGGCGGACAGCAGGTCGTCGGCTATCAGGTCGAGCGGTCCGGAGAGCGCGGCCAGGTCCTGGTCGCCGTAGCAGTGAGTGCATCCGGTGACGGCGAAGGGCCCTTCAGAGGCGAAGGCGCGATCGAGGGCGTCGAGCGCTGTCGCGAGCTGTTGCCGGTGGCGAGACATGGCGACCTGCCGGGGGGACTCCGACCGGATGACCGGCGAAGATCGCAGGCTATCAGCTGTGCTCTTCCGTCCCCCGGGTTCTGCGACGGACTCGGCCCAGGGGGCGGGCGTCCGGGCGGCCAGGCCGAAGGTGGTGCCGTGATCAGTCCTCGTGGCGCCGACGCGCGAGATGGACGGTGAGGTCGGCGGTCATCTCGACCGTGTCCGGGAGGACCTGCCTGATCCGGCTGAACGCCTGCTCTCGCGCCGAGGCCGGCAGGACGAGATAGGCCGAGACGGTCGAAAGGTGCCCGACGTAGTCGTGGGCGGTCATCGTCACCTGCCGCTCGATCACGGCCTGTCGGACGTCGGTGAACCACTCGGACCGTTGCAGCTCGCTGCCGGGCCACTGCATCTCATGATCCGGAGGGGTCCCGTCGGGGGACGGAATCTCGTCGCTCTCCAGGAACGGTGCCCTCGCCGCGCCAACGGCTTCCTGCACGGCCGCGTCGGCCGGTCGGAACGGCCCGCCGAACGAGGCGAACACGCCCCCCGGCTCCAGTAGCGCGGCGATGCGTGGCCACCGGCCCTCCGGGTTCGTCCAGTGCAGCGCTGCCGCCGCGTAGACCAGCCCGTACCGCTCCCCCGGCCGCAGGTCCTCGAACGCGGCTCGCACCGTTGCGACGTTCGCCGGCACGTGCTTGCGCAGCTCGGCGAGCATGGACCCGTCGGGCTCGGTCGCGGTGACCGCGATTCCCTGTTGAGCGAACAGCCGGGTTGCCTTGCCCGTCCCGGCACCGATCTCGAGGGCAGTGGGGACCGGACGGCCCGCGTACGCCATCACCATCGCGAACAGTTCCACGGGGTACCCCGGCCGGAACCGCTCGTAGGCTTCCGCGACCCCTCCGAAGCTCAGCGCACGACCAGACATGCCGAGCATCCTGGCACACCGCCTTCCGGGGACGAGCGCCCGGGGAGACCCGCCGCGTTCGGGCTCAACGCGGCTGAGGAGCCCCGGGTGTGGTGCTCCAGCAAGCGAGTGAGCAGCAGCACGAACTGGTCGCGTTCGGCCCGGCTCAGTGGTGCGAGGAGTTGGTCCTGGAGGTCGTCCAGGACCTCGTCCAGGCGGCGTAGGTGGCGGCCCCGGGTGGAGTGATGACGTTGCGGCGCCGGTCGCCGGGATCCGGCGCCCGCTCGACGAGGTCGCGCCCGGCCGGTTCGTTCAGCACCCCGACCATGTCGCTGCGGTGATGCCGGAGCGTCCGCTCAGCTCCGCCTGGCCGGTCGGCCCGTACTCCTGCAGCGGGGCGAGCACGGCGCAGTGCCACTTGCGGGCGTCGGCCCGGGTCAACCCGTCGGCGATCAGCCGGTCCGACCGCGTGGTCAGGTGCGACAGCAGTCGGCGGCCCGCCGACGCAGCCGGTCGGGCGTCTTGAGCGCGCCGTCATCAGGCAGGTCGGCGGCTGCTGCGGCTCTGATCACGGCCCCGACCCTGTCCGTTGTATTGGTCCCACTGACGATGTACGTTCGCCGAGCCAGGAACGTTAGTGCCACTAACGCCAGTTGAGCTTTCACGACGGGACGATGTTGCCCACCCAGACACTGCTGATCCCCACCGAGGACGGCCGGGCCGACGCCTTCGCCGCCCATCCCGACGACGGCGAACGGCACCCCGGGGTGCTGATGTACCCGGACGGCTTCGGCATCCGGCCCGTGCTGCGGGAGATGGCCTGCGAACTCGCGGGGCACGGGTACTACGTGCTTGTCCCCAACGTCTTCTACCGGCACGGCCCGGCACCGCTGATCGAACTCCCCGAGCACATCGGAGAAGAGGTCCGGCCCGCGGTCTTCGCCCGGCTGATGCCCATGATCGAGGCGCACGGCACCGAACGAGTCCTGCGAGACGCCGAGGCCTACCTCCAGTTCCTCACCACCCGGCCCGAGGTCGGGGCCGGACCGGTCGCGGTGACCGGCTACTGCATCGGCGGACTCCTGGCGATGCGCACCGCCGCGGCCCACCCCGACCGGGTGGCCGCCGTCGCCGGGTTCCACGGGCCCGTCGCGGTCGACGGGCCCGAAGGGCTGCACCGCCTCCTGTCCGGGCTCACCGCCGAGGTCCATCTCGGCCATGCCGAGTCCGACCTGACGCCCGAGGGTCTCGGCGAGCTCAACCGTGCGCTGGATGCCGCAGGTGTCACCTACATCTCCGAGATCTATCCCGGCACGGTCCACGGCTTCACGATGTCCGACACCGACGCCTTCGATCCCTCCGCACTCCAACGCCACTGGGACGACCTGCTTCCCCTCCTCGGACGCACCCTGACCGGTGGCTGACACCCGGTCGACGTCGCGGGCAGGGCACGGGCCGGGCTCATGAAGCCCACCCCGTCGGCACCCGGCTCGCCTCACCACGGGCGCAGGTGCTCGACCGTGACGTGGTGCCGCTCGGCCAGTCGCCTGGCGATCAGCGAGCGGTGGCATGCTCCCGGATCGCTCTCGACGCAGAACAGCGCCGCGGTGCCGCCGTCGAGCAGCACCGACAGGATCGGTGTGAGGTCGGCATGGTCGAGGATCTCGGCGGTGTAGCGGCGGGTGTACTCGGCGGCGAGTTCGCGGCGGGAGCGCTTGCCGACCCCCTGGCGGTCGTCCTCGGCGTACTGGAGGTGGCGCAGTTCGGTGGTCGGGGCGAGCTCGGGGTGATGCTCGTAGGCGATCCCGGCGTGGGCGAGGGCCGCTTGCAGCCGCAGTGAGTTCGCCCAGGCGTACTCGGGTCCGCGGACGCCGCGGCGCTGACGTACGTCGAGCAGGCGGCGGACGTCGGCGTGCCGCAGTCGGCGCAGGAACGAGGCGCGGTCGAAGCCGTAGACGCCGATCGTCACCATTTTGAGCATCGGCCCACCCATCTGCTCACTGCTCGTGCCGGTGCGGCCGGCACGAGCAGCACAAGCGGCGAGGTCGCATCACGCGACGGCGGTCCCCTCAAGTTCCACCATCAGGCCCGGGACGGCCAACCGTGTCACCCCGAGCATCGTGGTGGGCGGTGCCACCCCGGCGGCGCCCAGCCGCGACGCCAGCACGCCGTAGTGCGGGAAGAGAAGATCGACGTCGGTGGTGTAGACGTTGAGCCGGACGAGGTTCGCGAGGGACATGCCGGCCTTGCCGAGCACGGCCTCCAGGTTGTCGAGGCTGAGCGCCAGCTGCGCGGCCATGTCACCGTCGTGCCGGGGCTCGCCGTCGCCGCTCATCGCGGTCTGTCCGGAGCAGTACAGGGTCCGGGTGTGCCCGGAGACGACCTCACCCTGGTTGAACCCCATCTCGGCCGACCACGTCACCGGGTTGACCGGCGTTCTTTCCACTGCCACATCCGCTCCATTCGGGTCATGGGGAGTGCGTACGTCCAACGGCGCGGTTGCCACCGTCGTCGACGTCGCTGCTGAAGAGCCTTCCAACGAATCACGACACCCTTGGTCATGTATTCGTTAAGGTCCTCGCATGCGCGCTGATCGGCTGGTCTCGCTGGTGCTGCTGCTGCGTCAGCGCGGTCGGCTGACCGCGGACACGCTGGCCCGCGAACTGGAGGTGTCCACCCGCACGGTGCTGCGCGACATCGAGGCGCTGTCCGCGGCCGGCGTCCCGGTCTACGCCGAACGCGGCCGGCACGGCGGGTTCGCGCTGCTGCCCGGTTTCCGGACCGAGCTCACCGGCCTGAACCACGACGAGGCCCTTGCCCTGCTGACCGCCGGATCGGGGCGCGGCGAGCAGGTGTTCGGCCTCGGCTCGGCCCTCGCGTCGGCCATGCGCAAGGTGGTCGACGCGCTGCCGGAAGGCCATCAGGCCACCGCGAGCGACGCGGCCCGGCGTTTTCTCGTCGAGCCGGAGACCGACCTGCTCTCACGCCGGGTGGTCACCGAGGAGGTCCCCGACGCGACCATGTTCAAGATCCGGCGCGCGGTGCTCGCCGGACACAAGCTGCGCATCCACTACGCGGCCACGGACCAGTCACCGCGGTGGCGGACGGTGGACCCGATAGGCCTGGTCACCGTGCGCGACCGGGGCTACCTGCTGGCCACGAGATCCGGCGCGGACCGCACCTACCGGCTCTCGCGGGTGCTGGCGGCCGAGGAACTCCCCGAACCGGCGCAGCGGCCCGACCGGGTCGATCTGGACCGGATCTGGCGGGAGCGCAGTGCACAGTTCCTGTCCAGCGGCCACATCGCCGTGCTGGTCCGGGTGAACCCGGAGCGTCGGGAAGAACTGCTGAACAGCGCGGTGGCCGTCCGTACCGCGGAGCTCGACACCGACGGCCGGCTGCGGCTGGAGGTGACGTTCCAGGATCTACGGCACGCCGAGTGGGCGCTGTGGCAGCTCGGCACGGACGCGGAAGCCCTCACTCCAGGGGCGTTGCGCACCTCCCTGCGCGACCGCGCCGCCGCGATGGCCGCCCGGTACGCGGACGGTTGAGGGGCCAGTGTCCCTTCGCATCCCGGCATGCCGTTCCAGGCTGCCGGCGTTTGTCCTGGTCAGCACCCGTTCCAGCGTTCCGGCGTCCCGAAGTGACCGGCTGCCGTGGCGGCCGGGACGCATCGCGGAACAGGCTGAGGTCGTCCGAGCGGCTCGCCGGACAACCCACTTCGCACTCTGGAGATCTCGCATGCGCTCGCGCTTCACCGCCCCGTCCGCCCGCCTCGCCCTGGCCGCGCTCGCCGCTGTGGCCGTCACCGCCACCGCGACCGCCTCGGCCACTGCCGACAGCCGAAGCAGCGCCGTGCGGGCCTGCGTGACCAAGGACCTGACCTACAAGGTCAGCTCGAAGACGCAGGCGGGCGGCTACTTCCTCGTCACCGCCAAGGCCAAGTCCGGCGTGACCTGCTACCTGGAAGGCGTCTTCCCCTCCGCCTCCTTCGGCTCCGCCGCCGACACCGAGGTGTCGCCGGCCGAGCACGCTGTCAGCGAGAGGGTCACTCTGTCCGGCTCCACCGCCGCCTACGCCGGCATCAACCCCAAGACCACGAACGACGACCACGGCAGGCAGTTCGACTTCCTCCACCTCGCCGTCGCGGGCGACGAATCAAACGCCGTCACCCTCACGCTCCCCGAGACCGCCACGGTCGACCGGCCCGTCGCCACCAACTGGCACGCCGACCCGGCCGACGCGGTCCCCTTCTCCGGCTGACGCCCGCGGCGGCAGCCGCCCCCGGCCCAGGGACACATCCTCGGCCGGGGGCACGGCCGTTTCCTCGACCGCACAGGGCCGGCCTTGCCGTGTCGGCAAGACCCCGTGCCGCGCGTGCCGCGCGTTGGGCGCGTTGGGCGCGTGGCGAGACTGAGCGTCTGGCCACGCAAGGAGGCCTGATGAGCGCCACCGAAGCGCTCGCGTTTCTGGGACGGCGTCTACGCGGCCCGGTCGGCAGCCGAGACTCCCGGCCCAACGCCCGCCTCACCGAGACGGTTTCGGGGCCGCGGGAGGTCACCGCCGGAATCGACCTCGACCCGGAGACATGGACCGTCGAGCGGGCCGACCCGCCCCACCGTATCGTCGCCGGACCGGACGGGCGCACCGCAGAGGCCACCGACCACGTCGTCCTGATCCATCGCACCGCCTGAACGCCACCGGGGTCCGGGCCCGAGCGCGCCCGCGTCCGCTCCGTCAGGGAGCGGGCTCAGCTCGGCGCAGGCTGGTGAACACCGCAGGGGTCGTCCACCCGCGGAGCGTGGCGTGCATCGTCGACCGGAACGCGGCCTCCGCGGTGGCGGCGTCGAGGGCACCGGCCAGTTCGAGCGTCACGAGTCCGTGCATGGCCGCCCAGACGGACAGAGCGATCGACGTCGCTTCGCCGGCGAGGACGGATTCCGCCACCGCGCGATCGATCGCCGCGAGGAGCGGGCGGATCGGGTCGTCGACACCGACCTCGCCCGACGGGTCGAAGGACTGCACACCGCCGAACAGCACCGTGTACAGGTGGCTGTGGCCGCGCCCCCAGCGACGGTAGGCGACGGCAAGCGCGAAGAGGTCGGCCAGAGGATCCGCGGAGGCCGGCACCGCCGAGACCTCCTGGAACAGGCCGGCGACGGCTCTGTCACGTACCGCGCCGATCAATCCGTCCTTGCCGCCGAACAGGGAGTACACCGCCGTTGTCGACGTCTCGGCAGCGGCGGCCACGGCCCGGACGGTGACCGCTTCCCGCGGACGCGTGGCGAGCATCTCGGTCGCACACGCCACGAGCCGCTCTCTGACGGCGTGGTCGTTCGTTTTCGGCCTACCCACGACCGACAGCCTACCTCCTCTGATAACGTCGTTTTGAAACAGCGTTATCAAACCCATGGAGGTCCGTCGTGCCCATGTCCGTCCCACGTCTCGTCCGCGCCACGGGGCGCTTATTGCCGGCCTTGGCCGCCGTGGCGGCTCTGGTCGTCCTCTTCGTCGCACTGATCGCCCTCACCGACGGGGCAGGCTCGGGCTGGGCCGCATGGCTGACGGCCCTTGGGGTCGGGGCAGCCCTCGCGATATGGCGGGGGCGGCGCCGCAGCCGCCGGGCGCGGTCGCTGACCTTCTTGCCGGTGGTCGTCGCGGCGGCCTTGACGGCGACGGTCTGCGTCCCGACCGTACCGACGACACGGCAGCACCCGCCCGCCCTGCCGTTCGTCGCGACGCAGCACTGGAGCCTGGCCACGGGCAGCCGGGTCGCGGTGTACCACTACCCGCCCGCGGACACCGGCCCCCGGCGCCCCGTCCCGCTCGTGTACATCAACGGCGGCCCGGTGCGGGGCATTTCGGTGCTCGACCACCGGTTCCTCCAGCTCCTGGCCCGCCGGGGCCACGACGTCTACGCCTACGAACAGGCCGGCGGTGGCCGGAGTGACCTGCTGCCCATGGACCAGTACTCGATCTCCAGGTCGGTCCGTGACCTCGGCGCCTTCGTGGACCGCCTGGACAAGGGCGAAGTCGATGTTCTCGGGTTCTCCTCAGGCGGAGTCGTGCTGACCCGAGCCCTGGCGGAGCCGAGCGTCGCCGCACGCCTGCACCGGGCGGTCATCGCCGATCCCGGGCCGATGGACGGGCCCACCGCGCGCATCACGGGGCCCAAGGGACGGAAGTCCGCACGGAACCTGGCACCGACCATGACCGGACCGCGCTCGACGCACCTCCCCCGGTACGCCGTGGCGTTCGGTCTCATGCGACTCGGACTGCTGTCCCCCGACACCGGATTGATCGGGCAGGCCGAGGGCGACAACGCCTTCACCGCCGCCGACCTCGGCAGCGACACGGCGTCCGCCTACTGCGCGCGCGACGCCCACCGCATCCCCGTCGAGGACACCGCCCAGAACTTCTCGTTCAGCGCCGCCGCCAGCCTCCGGGTCCAGCAGACGATCAGGGATTCGCCCTCCATCGCGCCGCGGCTCGAGCGGTCCCGGACCCCCGCGATGCTGATGATCGCCGAGTGCTCCTCACAGGTCCGCCGATGGGCGACCGAGATCCTCGCCAAAGACCCCGCCGTCCAGCGGACGCACGTCATGCCGGGGGTCGGACACCACATGTGGAACGGCCTGGACGACAACGATGACCGTGCCGCCGCCGTCATCACCGCCTTCCTTCAGGACAAGCCGGCACCACTGCCGAACCGTCCGACTCGCGACGAGATCCCCGCTTTCCTGCGCGACCACAAGTGAGAGTGCGCAGCCCGTCGGTGCGCTCGGGATCATCACCGAGGACGCCCTGGACCCCCATCACATCCTCGCCCCCGGCGTCCCGATCGACTGACCGGCTGCTTCGGCTCCGACGCGGGTCGGCGGTCACGCGAGCCAGAGCGAGCCGCGCCGATGACGCGCCGGCACGATGTCCATCGTGTCCACCGCGCGGAGCGCGAGTTCGTCGGCGGTGGAATTCACCATCCGCAGGAGAGCGCCTACTTGGGCTCGCAGCCGCTGCCGCGCCCGGCGTTCCTCCGTCGCTGACCACTCGGCCACCGAGCGGTCCCGCTGATGCCGGGGGAACGAGTAGATCGCAACTGTCCTGCGGACCTTGCGAGGTTGGGGCCGTCTGGACTGTCGTACGGCATCGGTGAGGGTGCGCGCGCTGTACCTGAGGTCGTAGAGGATCACGGAGCGCCAGGGATCTCCTGGCGAGCGGTCGGGTGCGCTGCGGCTGCGTGAAGCGGGCAGGTGGTGGGCGGTGCGGGTCACGGGACTCCGATCGCAGCAACCGCCAGGTATCTCCTGGCGGGCTACCTGAAGCCCGTCGGCCCTGTCGAACGCACGTTTCCCATGCGGATGACCCTATCTCCCCGCCTCCGTACGTGCAGGGTCGCTGCGACTTTTCCTGGCGCCGCTTGCCGAGGGGTCGGGAGCCCCGGCCGAAACGGCCCGCCGCCCGTTCCGCGAGCCGGCTGCCGCGACGGCGTCGGGGCACGGATGCTCGGCCTCTACACGCCGCACGGGGTCCGTGAGCGAGCGGACCGCGGGGCGCTGGTGGCGGTGAAGCCGGTGATCTCGGGAACACGGTGGGAGTGATCTTGCTGTTGGTCCCACAGGAGGGGGGATGTCGTGACAGTGCCTCCACAGCGCACTCCGTTCGTGAGGCGCCGCCGGTACGGGTTCGATCTCCGGTCGACGGCTTTGTTCTTCGTGTTTCTCGCAGTGGCCGTGAGTGTCCTGGGCCTGGCCGCCCGCGTGGCGGCGAGCACCGTCGAGCAGCGTCCTGCCTGGGTGTTCGTCCTGGTGGTGACAGGTGTCGCGGGTTGTCTGGGCCTACGGCGCCGGGTGCGCGTCGCGGGAGTGGCACGCCGGGCCGCCGCAGCACTCGACGAGGCGGCCAGGGAGGCGGCCGAGGAGTTGGAGGCTCCGGCGGTCCCCCGTCAGCGGGCGACCGCCGAGACCGTCGTCGACTACGACGCCCTGACACCGGAGGAGTTCGAGGAAGCGATCGCGGCACTCTGCGAACGGGACGGCTGCTCGGGTGTCGACGTCGTGGGAGGCGCCGGGGACTTGGGTGCCGACGTCGTGGCTGCGACGTCCGACGGGCGCCGCGTCGTCATCCAGTGCAAGCAGTACGGCGAGTCCCACCGGGTCGGCTCACAGGATCTGCAGCGTTTCGGCGGTACGTGCTTCAGCGTGCACGAGGCCGACATAGCCGTGCTGGTCAGCACGAGTGACTTCACAGCGCCGGCGATGGAGTACGCCGGGCAGTGCGGGATCGTGTGCGTGGACCGGGAGACGCTGGAGGCCTGGACGGACGGCACGGGTCCCCGGCCATGGGAAGCGGCCCCGAGCGGCGGGGGGCGTGGCAGTCTTGCGCGGTGATCCCTGGGCCGGCACCTCTCAGCCAGGACGAGGTGGACTGGACCCCCGCCCGCCGGCCGACGAGTCCAGGGACGTGCTCGTCCTCGCCTCGTCCATGGAAACCCACCTCACCGAGACCCGGCGTCGCGCCGCCGCCCCCGAGTGAGCGCGCGTATCCGGAGGACTTCCCTGTCGGTGGTGATCGGGCGGTATTCCGGGCGCGGCGGGGTAATGGGATGTCGATCAGCACCCTGGTGAGAAGGAGCCGAGGATGACCGACGACGCCTACCTGTTCCTGCTTGACGACGCGTCCGCGCAACTCGGTGTGGTTCCGGCGGCCGTCGGTGACCTCGCGTGCATGGAGACTCCCGCGGTGCGCGCCTGGCTCGACGCTCAGGGAAGCACACCGACCTCGCCGCACCTGCGTCTGCTGCCGCCGGAGGAGAGGGCGGCCGTGCCCGAGGGAGCGGAACGGCTGCCCGTCCCGCTGAGCGAGGAGGAGCTGAACCGCCTCCGCCACCGGATGGCACCGGAGCCGCTGGCCCGGGTCGAGGAGGAACTGCTCGCCTACCGCGACTGCGCGGGCGGCCGGGACGGCCTGATCGGACGAGCGCTGGCCGCCGGTGTGGCACCGCACCGCATCGTCGAACTGACCGGGGTGGATCCCGCCACGGTGACCGCCGCCGCGAGCAGTTGACGATGCCGCGGGCACCCCGTCGGACGCGAGCCGTCTGACGGGTCCGGTTCGTCACCGTGCCTGGCTGCCGAGGCGGGCCCGCCCGATCAGCGGCTGCGGGTGAAGACCTCGCCCTGGGTGGAGCCGCCGGCGCACAGCTTCTTCTCGTCGGCCGTCATCTTGCGGGACTTGACCACGACCGCGCTGTGCTTGCCGTCCGTGCCGTTCGGGGCCGGGCCGGTGACGGTGTCGGGCACGAACCAGTAGTAGTGGTCCCACTTCCGGTCGTCGTAGTGGGTCTGCCATGTGCCGGATATCTGCTGCATGACCTGGGCGCGGGAGATCCAGCCCACTTCTCCCGGCTTCACGGTGACGGTGAAGGAACTCGTCTCCGTGCGGGAGCTCTGCCAGGTGTAGTTGTAGGTCGCGGTCACACTGGCCGTGATGATGCCCTCGATACCGCCGCCCACGGTGACCGAGCCACCCACCGAGTGGGACGAGCCGACGGTGTCGGCCCATGACATCGACTGGGATGCGGGCGAGTCGGTGCAGTTGAAGAGCAGATCGGAGACCTGGCGGGGCTCACCGAGGTAGGCCTTGCCCAGCTGCGGTGCATTGAAGCTGCACTTGCCTTCTCCGGAAGCGCAGTCGGCGAGGATCTGTTCCGCGGTGGGCTGTTCCTCGGCGGCGGCCGGGACCGCCGTCGCGATCACCCCGAGTGCGGTCGCCGCCAGCGCGAGCGTACGGCTGCCGTACCGCAGGGCGTGGTTCATCGTCATCGTCGGTGCCTCTCACCAGTGCGTGGGGGGGATGTGACCACAACGGCCCTTGTTCTGGCAGGGGTTGGGGTAAACAGGTGATGCCAATGAGGCTCACGTAATCACCTGTCGAGCTACACCAAGAGATGGCAAAGTTGTAATTGATTTCAAAACTGATGAACAGCCAACTTCGTGGTCACCCGATCGGCCTGGGCGCGGGCCGGCAGGTGGAAACGGCGAAGCCGCCGGCACCGCGTTCGGTTCGCGGAGCCGGCGGCGTTGTCGGACCGGTCAGTTGAGGGGATCGAGCGTGAGGTAGGCCTGGCGCGGGTTTCCGTCGTGCACGAGCGATTCGTGGTGGCCCACGTCGTCGAAGGCGAAGGCGTACGCCTTTCCGTCCGCCATCTGCGCATGGATCTTGCGCGCGTAGTGATTGGTGACGTTGTCCTTGTAGAAGTCGGCGGCGTCGGAGTCGGGCTGACGTGAGTTGACCAGCAGCGTGGAGCGGTTGAAGCCGGCACACAGGGTGCGCGATATCGGCCCGCGCACCTGGTCGTTCGGGGCGTCGAGCCTGCGGTGACAGCCGAAGACGGAGGAGGCGTCCGGCTTCTGGAAGCTGGTGACGACGGCACCGGAGCCGTCGGTGAAGTTCATGACGCCGCCGGAGACCCGGCCGTAGTACTTCGTGCCGGGCCGGTCGGCGAACGGGGTGACCGTCAGGGTCGAGGTGGAGTACTTCTGCCAGACGCGGTTGATGTAGCCGTCCATGACGCCGGCCGGCAGGGCGCCGGTCTCCAGGCCGTACAGCGGCGACAGGGCGCGCAGTACGGTGCCGTCGGAGCGGGTGTGGATCAGGTTGGCCCAGCCTCCGGGCTGCCCCCTGAGGGCGTTGAAGAAGCCGTGGTATCCGCCGGGCTTGAGCCGGCCGGTGCTCGCGGTGCTGCCGTCGGCTCGCTGCACTCCCACCGCGTAGGGAGCGGAGAACATGTCGACCTGTGTGCTGTTGATCCACAGGCCGGAGTCGTTGAGCGTGTACTCCGACCAGTTGAACAGGATGTCCCGGTTGGGGTCGGCCGGGTTCTGCACGGCCGGCTGGACCAGGCCTCCGGTGGTGAGCCTGAAGACCAGTTTCCGGCCGTAGGAGAAGTACACGCGGCCGGAGAACTTCGGCATGCGGATCGTGGCCGACTGTCCCGCGGCCGGGCCCGGGATCGAGGCGTCGGGGGCGGGGGTCGGCGGGTTGCCGCCAGCCGGCCAGGGGTGGAAGGTGCCGGCCGCGTCGGCCCAGCCCTGCCGGCCGGTCGAGAGTTCCGTGCCGAGGTTGTAGATGTACAACTGCTCGCCGCGGGCCGAGTTGTTGGTGATCTTCAGTGGGATCGTCGCCGGGACGGCGGCGTGGGCCTGAGCGCCCGTTCCGGTCGCCAGCAGTGAGCCGGCGAGGACCGCGGCGAGGGACAGCCCCGCGGCCGTGGCCCGGCGCCTGAGAGTTCGCAACACGCGCTGCCTCCGTTCGGCAGTTGGCCGATTCGAAAACTTTGAGAGCGCTCTCAGAGTTGCCGCTTGGTCCGTACCTGTCAATCCCTTGGGCGGCTCGGCCAGCTCGGGCGGCCGTCGCGCGGGGATCCGCGCAGGCAGGAGAGGACGACCACGAAGGGCCAGACCGACTGGAGGGTCCTCACGGCCACGCCGGCCACGCCGCGGAGGTGCAGCTCGATCAGGAACCAGGCCGCGCCGCCCGCCATCAGCGCGGTCGCTCCGAGGGAGGGCAAGGGCCGCAGACCCCACGGCACGGCGGTACCGGCCCGTGCGGCCAGCACGGGCCATGCCGCCAGGAGGGCGAAGGCCACGGCGCCCACAGAACCGTGGCTCTGGGAGCCGCCGCTGCTCGGCACCGGGAACATGGCCACGGCCAGCGCCGACACTCCTCCGGCCGCCAGCGCCACCCGTCCTGCGGTCCCGGCCGGGCGCAGGCCCCAGGCCGTCATCAGATGGCGGAACCCCAGCGCGATGAACGCGGCCGTCATCCCCAGGACCCCGAACTCCCGGGCGCCGCCAGGACACTGATCGTCTGGGCGGCGGGATCGTACGGGGGGCCCTGCAGCGACGCCGCCACCAGCCAGACCATGATCAGGAAGATGGGCGCACACCCTGAGGACACCAGCGCCCATACAGGAACAGATCGCATCGGGACACCGTAGAACGGGGCACCCGTGTCCTCGGATTTGTCGGGCGGCTCGCCCCGCGTGGCGTAGTCGCACAGCCCTCTCCGCCCGGGGAGCGCACGATGGTGGCGTGCGGCCGGGCGTCGGAAGGTGATCGGGCATGGAGCTGACACTCGTGGTGCTGATCATCGTCGTGGGTCTGACGTTCGACTTCACCAACGGCTTCCACGACGCCGCGAACGCGATCGCCACCTCCATCTCCACCAGGGCCCTGACGCCGCGCGTGGCCCTCGCCATGGCCGCGGTGATGAACTTCTTCGGCGCCTTCCTCGGGACCGAAGTCGCCCAGACCGTCGGCAGCGGCATCATCGGGGCGCCCGAGGCGACTTCAGGGCTGCTGCTGGTCCTGTGCGCGCTCATCGGCGCGATCGGGTGGAACGTGTTCACGTGGTGGCGGGGGCTGCCCACCTCGTCTTCGCACGCGCTGATCGGCGGGCTGGTCGGTGCCGCGCTCGCCGCCTCCGCCACGGTGCACTGGTCGGGCATCCTGGACAAGGTCATCCTGCCGATGCTGCTGTCCCCACTGGTCGGCGTGGTGCTCGGGTACCTGCTGCACACCGGCATCCTGTGGGCGTTCCGCCGTTCGGCGCCCCGGCGTACCACGCGGCGGTTCCGCGTGGCGCAGACCGTCTCGGCCGCCGCCATGGGGCTGGGGCACGGCTTGCAGGACGCGCAGAAGACCATGGGGGTCATCGTGCTGGCGCTGGTCACGGCCGGCTGGCAGGACGGCTTCTCGGTGCCGGTGTGGGTGATCGCCGCGGTGGCGGCCGCCATGGCGGCCGGTACGTACACCGGCGGGCGGCGCATCATCACCACCCTGGGACGGCGCATCGTGCACCTCGATCCGCCGCGCGGGTTCGCCGCCGAGACCGCTGCCGCGGCCGTCCTGTACACGACCGCGTTCCTGGTGAAGGCGCCGATCTCCACGACGCAGACCATCACCGCCGCCATTCTGGGATCCGGTGCCACCCGGCGCTTCTCCGACGTACGCTGGCAGGTGGCCCGTTCGATCGGCACCGCCTGGATCCTCACGTTCCCCGGTGCGGGGATCCCGGCCGCGGCGCTCTACCTCTTCCTGCACGCCGTCACCCCTCTGTGAGCACAGCCGGAGGCCGCCCCGTGATCGCTCTTCCCGGCCGCCGGGCGTCCGTGGAGTCGCCCGCCGGCGTCCCGGCCGGCCTTCCGGCGCCGGGGCGTTTCGCCCATCTGCACCCGGACGACGGTGCCTGCCTGATGGAGGCCGCCGGCCTGCTGGCCACCGGCCGTTTCACCGACAGCCCGGCCGGGACGCACCCGGCGCTCGCGGCCCTGGCGCGGGTGGTCAACGACAGCGTCGGAGACGACGCCCGGCACGCCTTGTGGCCGCTGGCCGCGGACCTCGCAGACGCCCGCCCCGCGGGCCGTGACTACCCGCCGCTCCTCGTCGGCACGGTCGTCGATGCGGCCCGCCGGGTGCGTCCCGCGTCGCGGCGTCTGGCGCGGAACGGCCGTGCGTGCCGACGCAGGGCGGAGAGACTCGCCGGCGCGCCCGCGGGTGGCCGGGCGGCCCGGAGCGCCGATCTGCTGTGGTGGCGCGGGCCGGGGCGTCGGTGCCTCGAGCAGGCGCTCCGCGTGCTGTGTGCGGCGCCGGAGGCCGATCGGCTGCTGTGCCTGCTGTTGCGACAGGCCGTGACCGAGGCACGTACGTGCCCGGGCGACCCGGCTCCGAGCAGGGAGGTGCACTGCAACCGGTAGGCGCACCGGCCCGTCCTACAGGGCACCATGATCCCTGCAAGCGTCGCCGGCCCCCTGGCCGCACCGGTTCGCCAGCTGCTCGCGTTCGCCTGGACACAGACGCGGGCCTGCGCTTTCGCCCTGGCCCTGCTGTCCGGCGTGGCCGTGTCCGCGCTGCTGCCCGAACTGCCCGTGGCACGCTACGACTTGCTGGTCTTCTACGGTGTTCTGCTCACGCTGCTGTTCTGGGCCCGTGGCTGGGAGAGCGAGCGGGACATCGCGGTCATCGCCGTCTGTCATGTCATCGGGCTGGCGTTCGAGGTGGTGAAGGTGGCGCTCGGCTCCTGGAACTACCCGGAGCCGGCCGTGCTCAAGTTCGCCGGTGTCCCGTTGTACGGCGGGTTTCTGTACGCGGCCGTGGGCAGCTACGTCTGCCGGGCCTGGCATCTGTTCGATCTGGGGCTCGTGCGGTACCGGCCGCGGTCGACGGCCGTGGTCGCCGCGGCCATATACGTGAACTTCTTCAGCCACCACTGGTTGCCCTCTGCGCGCTGGGTGCTGGCCGGGCTGCTCGTGGCCGTCACGCTGGGGACGTCGGTGCGCTTCACGGTGCGCGGGGTGCGCCGGCGGATGCCGCTGGCGCTGTCGTTCGTGCTGATCGGGTTCTTCCTGTGGGTGGCGGAGAATGTGGCGACCTTGGTCGGCGCCTGGCGCTATCCGTATCAGCAGCACGGCTGGGAGCCGGTGGGGGTCGAGAAGTTCGGGGCCTGGGCGCTGCTCATCAGTGTGACGTTCGTGCTGGCGGCGGTGGGGCGGCGGACGGATCCCGAGGCGGAGCGCCGGCTGGGCGAGGGCTCCCGGACCGTGTGAAGTCGTCATGGAAGCGTTCACCTGCATATCATCCTATGGACGTAAATCAGGTGATTTGCCTTCTCGGGTCGTCACCTGCCGTGGCCATCCCCGCCGGAGTGATCAATGTCCCGCACCGGCCCGACGGACGACGGCGACGAGCTGCTGACCAGGCTCGGGGCCCTGACGGCTCAGGCGCGTGCGCAGGCCGAGATGCAGCGGTCCCGGGTCGAGCTGGCGATCGCACTGCAGCGCGGCATGCTGCCGCGGGACCTGCCCGTCGCCCGTCGGCTGCATCTGGCCGTGCGCTACACACCCGCGTGCCAGGGCCTCAACGTGGGCGGCGACTGGTACGACGCCTTCACCCTGGGCGACGGCCGGATCGGCCTGGCCATCGGTGACGTACAGGGCCACAACATCGAGGCCGCGGCCTTCATGGGGCAGGTGCGGGCCGGGCTGCGGGCGCTGGCCTCCGTCACCGGTGAACCGGGCGAGGTGCTGGCCCGGACCAACGATCTGCTGCTGTCCCTGGGCTCCGACCTGTTCGCCACCTGCACGTTCATGAGGCTCGACCCGTGTGCCGGGGTGCTGGAGAGCGCGCGGGCGGGCCATCTGCCCTGCGTCTGGGCCACGGCCGACGGGAAGTCCGGCGTCACCGAGGACGAGGGCGGGCCGCCCCTCGGCGTGCAGGCGGGGATGCCGTACCCGGTGACGCGGTACGAGCTCACCACGGGCAGCGTGTTCGTCCTGCTCACGGACGGTGTCGTGGAGGGCCCGTCGATGCGGCTGGAGGAGGGCCTGGACCAGGTGACACGGCTCGCGGGCATCGCGGCGGTGGCGGGCATGGACGTGGACGCGCTCGCGGCTGCCGTGATCAAGGGGGCCGAGCGTGTGGGGCACGACGACGACGCCGCCGTCCTGGTGGTCGGCCTCGACGGGCCGGACGCTCAGCCATAGGGCCGCACGACACACACCCCCACCTCGCCGGGGCGGCGGCCTCGGTGTCTCATGGCTGCTGTGGTGGGTAGCCAGGATCTGCGTACGCCGGTCGTCGTCGCTCTGCAGACGCTGGCCGTCGCCGCCTGCTACTACGGATCGGCGCAGCTGGGGCTGTTGCGGGAACTGGTCGTGGAGGGGGCGGTCGTCACCCCCATCTGGCCGCCCACCGGCCTCTCGGTGGCCTGCCTGCTGATCCTGGGGCTGCGTTGCTGGCCGGGGATCGCGCTGGGCGCCTTCTTCGTCATCCTGTCCCTCACCTCCCTGACGCCGTCGGCTCTCTGCGTCCTGGCGGGCAACACGGCCGCCCCGGTCGTCGGGTACCTGCTGCTGCGGCGGGCCGGCTTCCGCACCGACCTCGCGCGGTTGCGGGACGGTCTCGCCCTGGTCTTCCTCGGCGCGTTCGCCGCGATGCTGATCAGCGCGACCACCGGCGCCGGCACTCTGCTCGCCACGGACCAGATCGAACAGCCCGGCTTCTGGGCGGTCTGGCTGGCCTGGTGGGTCGGTGACGCGATGGGCGTGCTCATCGTCACGCCGGTGCTGCTCCTGCTGTCCCGGGTGCGTCTGCCGCTGCCCTTGTCGCGCTGGAAGGAGGCCGTGGGGCTCGCGGTCATCGCCTGCTGCCTCGTGCCCCTGGCCGCGCACAGCTCCGTCAGTCTGCTGTTCCTGGTCTACCCCCTGCTGATCTGGGCGGCTCTGCGGTTCCAGCTGGCCGGCAGCCTGCTTTGCGCTCTGTTCGCCTCGGTCATGACCACGGTGGCGGCGACCGACCGGGTCGGACCGTTCGAACGGCTCGGGCGCGTCGAGGTGATGATGAAGCTGCAGGCCTTCAACGGGGCGATGGCACTCACCGCCCTGATCCTGTCCGCGGTGATCGCCGAGCAGATCCACACCCGGCGTTCCGTGGAGCGCGCCTGCCAGGAACTGGTCGAGGTTCTGGAGCACCTGACCGCGGGCGAGTCGGCGGACGGCCGGGCTCCGCTCGAGGACCGCGGACCCGGGCGGCGGGAGTAATGGGCTGAAGCCTCCGGGCGGTGTGCACCGCCCGGCCCTGCGTGTGGATGGACGTGAGCATCGGGGGGGGCGCAGCGGGCCCTGCGCGGCCGGTGCGGCGTGCGGTGCAGCCCCCTGGGCGACGGCGTACTCACGCTCGGCCCGGCCACGTTCCGGGGCGTGGCCGGGGCCGACGCGGCGTCGTGAAGCGCCCTCAGCCGCCCGACGACGGCGTACGGATGGCAGCGATGTCGAGCTGCAGGCGCACCTTCTCGCTCACCATCGCGCCGCCCTCGGCCAGCCTGCTGTTGTAGGTCAGGCCCCAGTCCGAGCGGTTGATGGTGGTGGTGCCGTCGAAGCCGACCCGGTCGTAGCCGAAGGGGTCGGTGACATTTCCGATGTAGGTCATTTCGAGTACGACGGGACGGGAGACCCCTTTGATGGTCAGTTCCCCCGACATGCTGAACAGGTCGGCGCCCGTCTGCTGCACCCCCGTGCTGGTGAAGCGCATACGCGGATAGGTCGCGGCGTCGAGGAAGTCACGGCCCACCAAGTGCGCGTCGCGTTGCTCCACCCCGGTATCCACGCTGGAGGTGAACAGAGTGATGTCGGCCCGTGACCGTGTGGGGTCGTACGCGTCGAAGTAGAGCCGGCTTTCGTACTCCAGAAAACAACCGCGCACGGTGGTCACCATGGCATGCCGGACGGAGAAGCCGATCCGGCTGTGCGCGGGGTCGACGACCCATTCACCGGACAGTTCGGCCAGGTTGGGGTTCGGCAGCACGGCAGTGGAGGATGCCGGTGCGCCGATGGGGCGCTGTGGGGGGAGCTGTGCCTGCCGGCGGGACGGCACAACGCGGTTGAACAGGTTCATGATTCATCTAGGTACTTGAGTTTGGTTATGGCCGCAAGTCCCCTTCCGATTTGCGGCCGTTGAGAACAAGGCCCTGACCCCTTTTGCCGCCGCTTTGCACAAAATCCACACATCGCTGTCGCGGCGCATCACCGAAACGACCATCCGAAACTCCAGGGATTTTCATTTCGGGCATTTCGGCGAATCGGCCTTACGTCACCTCTATCGCGAGGTCGTTGTCGACGGTGTAGTAGGGGCGGATGGCGGAACCGTCCGTCTCGGTCGCCGGGTAGACGTACACGTGCTTGCGGTCCGCCAGGTCGTCGAGCAGCCGGCCGACCCTGATCGGCGGTGCTCCGTCCGTGGGGCGGACGAAGGCGTCCCAGACGCGGACCGCTCCCCCGCCGTCGCCCGCCAGGTCCCCGGGGCCGACGGTGAAGGACAAGCCCCGGGCGTCGTCGTCGGTCCGGGGGCGGAGGGTCCGTACGGTGTCGGTGCCGCGCAGGCGCAGACGCACGGTGGCGTCCGCGTGGAGCTCGGCACCGTGCAGGCGGGCCGTGACCGTCACGCCCCGGTCCGTGACGTCGATGGCGCGGGCTTCCGCGTGGGCGGTGCGCCGCCATGCCCTCAGGGCCAGGAAGCCGTCCTTCGTGACGTACGGGATCCTGACCGCGACCGGCGCGGGACGGTCGCGCAGGTGGCCGTCGACGAGGCTGCGCAGATCCCGCAGGCCGGGGCGCAGCCGCAGGCGCTCGGCATCGGGTTCGGGCAGCAGGTACAGGTCCCAGCGGCCCTCGTCGAGGACGGGGTGCGGTTCCAGTACGGCGTGCCGGTGACCGTCGGACCGGTCGGACTCCAGGTCGAGGAGGTGTCGGATCGTCTCCGGACGCCCCTTCTTGGGACGCAGCCGCAGGAGCAGCCGGGGATGCGCGCCGGGCATCGGCGGCAGACGGAAGGTGATCCGGCCGTCGATGTCGATCGCGCAGTCGACGCGCAGATGAGAGCCGTGCTGCGGACTCGTCGTCGTGGTGTGCGGGGTGCTCGGCGTCGCCCCCCGACGGGGTACGCCCGGCATCACGTCCTCCCGCGGTGTGCCCGGCGGCACCTGCTGTGTGGCCGGCGTCACGCCCTCACGCGGCTCGCCCGGCGTCCTGTCCTCCGGTGTGCTCATCGGCTTCCCTTCCGTATCGAGCGCAGTACGCCGGCGGCAGCGGCGTGGGCGGCGTCGCGGGCGGCGTGGCCACGGCCGGTCAGGGCGCTCTGGGTGCGGTGGTGCTGCGGGGTGGCCGTCCGGCCGGTGCTCCTGGCCGCGGCAGCGGTCTCCAGCAGGCGTTCGGCCTGGGCGACGACGGGGCCGGGAGCGAAGCGGCGCGCGTTGTCCAGGGCGGCCCGGCTCATGCGGCGGCGGCGCTCGTCGTCGCCGACGAGTTCCAGCAGGGCAGCGGCGAGCGCGTCACGGTCCCCGACCGGCACCAGCCTGCCGTCGGTGCCGTCCTCGATGATCTCGCCGGGGCCGTAGGGGCAGTCGGTGCTGACGACGGGCAGTCCGCAGCGCATCGCCTCGACGATGGTCATGCCGAACGGCTCGAAGTTCGACGCGGCCGCGCCGATCGAGCCCTTGGCCCATTCGGCCTCCATGGGGGTGGCTGCCCCCATCAGGAACACGTTGTTCCACATCCCGAGCCGTTCGATGAGCTCCCGCAGCCGGGGCTGCTCCTCGCCCTTGCCGTAGATGCGCAGCTGCCAGTCCGGGTGCACGGCGGCGACCTGGGCGAACGCCTCGATGAGGAGGTCGTAGCGCTTGACCGGCACCAGGCGGCCCGCGGCGATCACCACCTTGGCGGTGCTGTCGGCGGGAGGCAGGGCGGGGTCGGGGACGCTGTTGGGGAGCGCCTCCACATGGACGCCGGGCAGCCACATCTTGCGCCGGTAGGCGGCGGCGTCCGCTTCCGTGACGGTGGTGATCACATCGAGGCGGCGATAGGCGCGGCGCAGGGCGGTGCGCAGCCGCGGCGAGTGGTTGTCGAGCGTGAGGTGCTCCTGGCCGACGCGCAGGACGTGCTCCGGGGCCTGGCGGGCGATGTGCACGTTGAGACCCGGGCGGGTGCCGATGACGACATCGGCGTCGAGAGCTGCGAGGCACTCCCCGATGCGCTGGTCGGTCAGCTCGCTGTACTGGTGGTGGCGGTACTCGGCGGGCGGGAACACCGTCGCAGGTCTCTGGTGCAGCGGATGGTCCGCCTCCTTGCGCAGGTCCACCAGCGCCCGCAGCCGCACGCGTGGATCCGGGACGAGGTTGGGGTGTTCCCGGTGGCGTAACGCGGAGACGATCTCCACGTCGTGCCGTTCGGCCAAGGCCCCGGCCAGGTTGAACGTGGTGGTGATCGTGCCTCCGATTCCGTAGGCGTTGTGAATCAGGAAAGAGATCTTCATGGTGGCCTAGACCGTGTCAACGACCCGACCGTTGTTCGTCGTTACCACTCTGTGCCCGTGCCCCGCGGCGGGCCGGTCCGGCCGGTTCCGGAATGATCTCGGACATAAGTGGTCTGGGCCATACCGGTTCGCCCCTGATGTGTGGATAACTTGATGTGTTTGCCCGCGCATCGTCGCGTCATCGGGTGCACCCTCGTATCGATCGTCTGGAGCCCCATGCGCCCCCGTACGGCCCTCGTCCCGCGCATCACCTCCCTCCCGCCCGTCGCCCTGGCCGGTGGCGCGCTGGCCGTGGGGGCCGGTGGTCTGTATCTCGCCGGGCTGCTCCTCACGGGCGGCCAGATCGACTCGGGCACGACCGTGCGCGGGGTGGACATCGGGGGGCTGAGCCGCGCGGAGGCGGTGCGGAAGCTGGATCGGGAGCTGGGCGCGGCCGGCGCCCGGGAGCTGCCCGTCAAGGTCGGGGACCGAGCGGGCGGTGTCGATCCGGAGCGCGCGGGCCTCTCCTACGACGTCGAGGGGACCGTCGACCGGGCGGCGCGCACCGGCGCCGATCCGGTCAGCGTGTTCGGCGGGTTCTTCCGCTCGGGCGGCGACATCGAGCCGGTCGTGAGCCTCGACGAGGACAAGGCCCGGGCTGCCCTCGGGCAGCTGGCGAAGGGCCTCGACCAGAAGGTCAGGGACGGCGGCGTCGCGTTCGACGACGGCCAGGTGAAGGCGGTCACACCGCGGACGGGGCACGCGCTGGACGTGAACGCCGCGGTCCGGCCCCTGCGCGACTCCTTCCGGCGCGGGGACACCCGTACGGCCACGGCCCTGCCCGCCCGCGAGACCCGGCCCGAGGTCACCGCCGACGAGGTGGAGCGGGCGGTACGCACCTTCGCGGACCCGGCCATGTCGGGCCCCGTCACGCTCACCGCCGCCGGCCGGCGCTTCACCGTCGGCCAGGAGGCACTGGGCGAGCATCTGACCATGCGGCCGGACGGCGGCGGCACACTGAGACCCAAGCTCGACGTGAAGGGGTTGCGCACCGAGCCGTCCGTGGCCGGCCCCTTGGACGACATCACCACGACCGCCGAGAACGCCACGCTGCGGCCAAAGGGCGACGAGGCCGTGGTGGCCGAGGACGCCACGGTGGGCCGGTCGGTCACCGACAAGGCGCTGGGCAAGGCCGTGCTGCCACTGCTCACCGAGTCGGGCGCCGCCCGCAGCGGCAATGTGGAGGTCAGCGAGACCCGGCCGGAGGTGACCCGCGCGAACGCCGCTGAGCTGGGGCTGACGGAGAAGATGTCCTCCTTCACCGTCGACTTCGAACCGGCCGAGTACCGCACGAAGAACATAGGCCGGGCGGTGGAGCTCATCAACGGCTCCGTCGTCATGCCGGACGAGACCTGGAGTTTCAACCGGACCGTCGGTGAGCGCACCGAGGCCAACGGCTTCATGGACGGCATCATCATCCTGGACGACAAGTTCACGAAGGCGTCCGGCGGCGGCGTCTCGTCCGTGGCGACGACGGTGTACAACGCGCTGTTCTTCGCCGGGCTCAAGCCCGTGGAGCACGGAGCGCACTCGTTCTACATCGAGCGCTACCCGGAGGGCCGCGAGGCGACCGTCGCCTGGGGCAGCCTGGACCTGCGGTTCGCCAACGACTCCGGCAACGCCGTCTACATCCAGGCCGAGTCGACGGACACCTCCGTCACCGTCTCCTTCCTCGGCACCCGCAAGTACGACGAGATCAAGTCGGTCACGGGCCCGCGCACCGAGGTGAAGAAGCCGGAGAAGAAGGTGAGCGACGACGAGGAGTGCGTCCCGCAGACACCGCTCGAAGGGTTCGACGTCACCGTGGAGCGGGTCTTCTACGACGACGGCCGGGAAGTGAAGCGGGAGCCGTACCGCACGCACTACACCCCGCGTGACGAGATCGTCTGCGAGTAATCGCCCAGCGTTCGATTTCCCCCCGGCGCCTCCTGCCCAACCCGCCCTTGCGAACAGAGCGTTGACCCCGCAGCGGAGCGCCAGCACAATAAGCGCGCACTGGTTGAGAGCGCTCTCAAGGGAGATCCATGACTGGTAGACAAGGCCCGGCGCTCAGCCGGCGTTCGCTCATCGGTGCCGGACTCGGCATCAGTGCCGCGGGGCTCACCGCCGCCGGCTCGGGGCAGGCCGTCGCGGCCGGTGCCGCCGGTGCGCGCCCCGCATCGGCCCCGGCCCGGGGACTGGCCTTCCTCGCCGCCGCCATGGACGCCTACCCCGACCACGGCACCCTTCGTCTGGCCCAGAGCTACACCGACCAGGCCGGCCTGTTCAGCACCGCGTTCACCTACGACAACGCCCTCGCGGTCCTCGCCCACCTCGCGGCCCGGACCTCAGCCGGCCTGGACAGGGCCAAGGCGCTGGGCGACGCGCTGCTCCATGCCCAGGGCCACGACCCGGCGTACGACGACGGCAGGCTCCGGCAGGCCTACAACGTCGGGCCGTACACCTTCTACGACGGCTCGCTCCAGCCGGACGGCTTCGTACGGGCGGACGGCACCGTCAACGTCGGGACGCAGTTCGGCTTCACCGGCACCGCCGTGGGTGACATGGCCTGGGCGGGCATCGCGCTGAGCGCTCTCGCCCGGCGTACCGGGGCGCGCCGCTTCCTGAACGGTGCCGTGCGGATCGGCGAGTGGATCGAGCGGAACGGCCGGACCGACGAGCCCCTCGGCGGCTTCAAGTTCGGGGTCGACGGGGCCGATCAGAAGCTGCCGTTCACCTCGACCGAGCACAACACCGACCTGGTCTGCCTGTTCGGCCGGCTCGCCCGGCTCACCGGCGACCGGGTGTGGCTGGAACGGCGGGGGCGGGCCGAGGCGTTCGTGCGACGGATGTGGGAGCCGGCCGGCGGCTTCTTCTACACCGGCACCAATGACGGTGTCACCGTCAACAAGTCCCCGGTCCCGGAGGACACCCAGACCTGGACGCACCTCGCACTCGGCTCCCGCCACCACTCCCGTTCCCTGGACTGGGCCGCGGCCGAGCTGGCCGTCACGGACCACTCCGGACGCCCCAACAGCACGGTGCCCGCGGGGCAGTCGTACGAGGGTGTCACCTTCAGTTCGGCGAGCCTCCTCGCGAACGAGGACGCCCCGATCGCGGCCGGCCAGCCCAGGCCCGACCGCAACGGCGTGTGGTTCGAGGGGACGGCCCACCTCGCGCTCGCGCTGCGCGACAGGGGGGCGCGGGGCGACGAGGCGCGCGCCCGGCGGCTGATCGCGTCCACCGAGCAGGCCCAGGACCTGCTGGGCGGCGGTCAGACCGTCGGCGGGAAGGCGCTGCCCGAGCGCTGCGGGGTGGTGTCCGCGAGCAGCCCCCTGGACACCGGGTTCGGCTTCGGCTACTACCCGTACCGGCACACGGGGGCGACCGCCTGGTACCTGATGGCGGCGGCGCGGTACAACCCGCTGCGGGCGTGAGGCACGACCCGGTCCGCTGTCGCGTGCAGCGGACCGGGCGGGTGGTCAGGCCAGGCGGTGGACCGCCTGGGTGGTCAGTTCGTAGCGGGTACCGACGATCGCCAGCTCGCCCGTGCCGATCCTGGCGGCCAGTTCGGGTTCCGCGGCCAGCCGGGAGCGTACGAGCCGGACGTTGGCGCTCACGGTCGCGTCGATCCGGGCGTCCCCTTCCTTGCCGTGGTCGATGGCCGGCCCTATCTGGTCGACGAGGTACTGCATGTGGGCGGGCAGTCGCGTCCCGGACCGCTCCGCCTCGACGGCGGCCCGGACCGCGCCGCACGACTGGTGCCCGAGGACGACGACCAGGGGTATGGCGAGTTCCAGGACGCCGTAGGCGACACTGCCGAGGACGGCCTCGTCCAGCACCTCACCGGCGGTGCGCACCGTCATCAGGTCGCCGAGGCCCTGGTCGAAGACGAGCTCCGGGGGCACGCGCGAGTCGATGCAGCCGAGTACGACCGCGAAGGGGTGCTGGCCGGTGGCCAGCGTCCGGCGCAGGGTGGGGTCTTCGTGCGGGTGGCGTTCCCGGAAGGCGCGCCAGCGGCGGTTGCCCGCGGCCAGTTCCCGTAGCGCTTCCGCGGGGGTGGCGGGCCTCGGAGGTGCGTCCCGGTTCGGGGTGGCGGCGGTTGCCGGCCGGGCGGCGCCGAGGCCCGCGCCGAGCGCTGCGGCCCCGGTCAGGGCGGTGCGCAGAAGGGTGCGGCGGACGGTACCGCCGGTGGTGGGCCGTGCGGCGGCGAAGGGGTGCGGCGCACGGCCGGCGCCTCTGGGGGCAGCGGAATCAGTGTTCACGGCCCGAACGTATGCCCGGCTCCGGGCGCGGTCGCCTTCCTTGCCCTTTCATGGTGAGAGTTGGGTAAGTGATGTTCTTACCTTGAACGGTTGTTGACGGTCCCTCAGGCAACGCCTCCCGAGAGGACACGGGACGCCCCGGGCCGACGGCCCGGGGCGTCCTGTCATGCGGAGGTGATCAGACCAGGTCGAACCGGTCCAGGTTCATGACCTTGACCCACGCCGCGACGAAGTCGTTGACGAACTTCTCCTTCGCGTCGTCGCTCGCGTAGACCTCGGCCAGGGCGCGCAGCTCGGAGTTCGAGCCGAAGACCAGGTCGGCGCGGGAGCCGGCCCACTTGACCTCGCCCGTGGCGGCGTCGCGGCCCTCGAACGTGGTCTGGTCCTCGGTCGTCGACTTCCACTCGACGCCCAGGTCGAGCAGGTTGACGAAGAAGTCGTTGGTCAGCGAGCCGGGCGTCTTGGTGAGGGCGCCGAGCTGGGACTGCTGGTAGTTGGCGCCCAGTACTCGCAGGCCGCCGACCAGGACGGTCATCTCGGGGGCGCTCAGGGTGAGCAGGTTCGCCCGGTCGAGCAGCAGGAACTCGGCCGGCAGGCGGTTGCCCTTGCCGTGGTAGTTCCGGAACCCGTCGGCGGTCGGCTCCAGCGCCTCGAACGACTCGGCGTCGGTGTGCTCCTGCGTCGCGTCCACACGGCCCGCGGCGAAGGGGACCTGCACCTGGAAACCGGCTTCCTTGGCGGCCCTCTCGACGGCGGCGGTGCCGCCGAGGACGATCAGGTCGGCCAGGGAGACCTTCTTGGCGCCGGAGTTGAACTCCTGCTGGATGCCCTCCAGGACCCGCAGGACCTGCGCCAGCTCGTCGGGCTCGTTGACCTCCCAGCCGCGCTGCGGCTCGAGGCGGATCCGGGCGCCGTTGGCGCCGCCGCGCTTGTCGCTACCGCGGAAGGTGGACGCCGAGGCCCACGCCGTGGACACCAGCTGCGAGACGGACAGACCCGACTCCAGGAGCTTGGCCTTGAGGGTCTCGATGTCGCCGGCGTCGATGGCCTCGCCCTCGGCCTCCGGCAGCGGGTCCTGCCACACCAGGGTCTCCGCCGGGACCTCCGGGCCGAGGTACAGCGACTTCGGGCCCATGTCACGGTGGGTCAGCTTGAACCAGGCGCGGGCGAAGGCGTCCGCGAACTGCTCCGGGTTCTCGTAGAACCGGCGGGAGATGGGCTCGTAGATCGGGTCGAAGCGCAGCGCCAGGTCCGTGGTGAGCATCTTCGGCCGGTGCTTCTTCGCGGAGTCGTGCGCGTCCGGGACGATCTCCGGGGCGTCCTTGGCCACCCACTGGTTGGCGCCGGCCGGGCTCTGCTCGAGCTCGTACTCGAACTCGAAGAGGTTCTTGAAGAAGCCGTTGCTCCACTGGGTCGGCGTGCTCGTCCAGGTGACCTCCAGGCCGGAGGTGATGGCGTCGCCGCCCTTGCCGGTGCCGTAGGTGCTGCGCCAGCCCAGGCCCTGCTCCTCCATGGAGGCGGCCTCGGGGTCGGCGCCGACGTTGTCGGCCGGGCCGGCGCCGTGGGTCTTGCCGAAGGTGTGGCCGCCGGCGATCAGGGCGACGGTCTCCTCGTCGTTCATCGCCATGCGGCGGAACGTCTCACGGATGTCGCGGGCCGCGGCGAGCGGGTCCGGGTTGCCGTTGGGGCCCTCGGGGTTGACGTAGATGAGACCCATCTGGACGGCGCCGAGCGGGTTCTCCAGCTCGCGGTCGCCCGTGTAGCGCTTGTCGTCGAGCCAGGTGGTCTCGGGGCCCCAGTACACGTCCTCCTCGGGCTCCCAGACGTCCTCGCGGCCGCCGGCGAAGCCGAAGGTCTCGAAGCCCATCTGCTCCAGGGCGACGTTGCCGGTGAGGATCATGAGGTCGGCCCAGGAGATGGACTGGCCGTACTTCTTCTTCACGGGCCACAGCAGACGGCGGGCCTTGTCGAGGTTGCCGTTGTCGGGCCAGCTGTTGAGCGGGGCGAACCGCTGCTGACCGGCGCCGGCGCCGCCGCGACCGTCGCTGATGCGGTAGGTGCCGGCGCTGTGCCAGGCCATACGGACCATCAGCGGGCCGTAGTTGCCGAAGTCGGCCGGCCACCAGTCCTGCGAGCTGGTGAGTACCTCGGCGATGTCGCTCTTCACGGCGGCGAGGTCGAGGGCCTGGAACGCCTCGGCGTAGTCGAAGTCCTCACCGAGGGGGTTGGCCACCTCGGGGTTCTTGGCGAGGATCTTCAGGTTGAGCCGCTCGGGCCACCACTGCCGGTTGCCGCCGCCCTGGGTCGGGTGCAGGGCGCGGCCGTGGGCCACGGGGCAGCCGCCTCCTGCCTCCTCCGACTTGGGGTCGGTGACGATCGCGTCGTGGTTCTCAGTCATGGAAATCCTTCCGGACGGGGTGGATCACGGTGCTCGGGTGGATCACGTGCTCAGGAGCGCTCGGGTGGATCCCGCTCAGGAACTGCGAGCGGTGGAACAGGCGGGGCACAGGCCCCAGTAGATGACCTCCGCCTCGTCGACGGCGAAGCCGCGGTCGTCGGACGCGGTCAGGCAGGGAGCATGGCCGACCGCGCAGTCGACATCGGCGACGGCTCCGCACGACCGGCACACGAGGTGGTGGTGGTTGTCGCCGACCCGCCCCTCGTAGAGGGCCGGGCTGCCGGGTGGGTCGAGGCGGCGTATCAGTCCCGCCGCGGTGAGTGCGTGCAGCCCCTCGTAGACGGCTTGGACGGAGATGTGGCCCACGCGGCCGCGCACCTCGGAGGCGATGGCCTCGGCGCCGAGGTGGTCGCCGTCCCGTACGGCGTCGAGCAGCGCGACGCGGGCGGCCGTCACCCTCAGGCCGGCACCGCGCAGTTCCTCGGCGGTGGTCGGGGTCCCGGATGCGGTCATGCGGACAACCTAGCCACATAAACACGAGCGGTTCAAGAAAACGAACGGTTCAATTTTGGTGTCGTGCGTGTGTGGCCGCGTGGGACGGCCCACCGGCGGGTGTGAGTTGAGTCACAGTCGGATGATGGCCCGTCGGGGGGCGTGAGGGGGTACGCACCGCCGCGCCGGTCCGTCGATCACGCGTCCGATGAGGTCAGGCGTTCGAGCTGGGCGGTGGCCGTCGACGCCTTACGGCCGGCCTCACGGACCCGGCGGTCGGCCGTGCGCGCCCGTTCCCGGGCCGTCCGTTCGGCGAAGCGAGCCTGCTGGTGTTCGCTCCTGACCCGTTCCAGCTCGCCGGTCAGCTCCTCCACGCGCCGCTGGAGGGCGTCCACCTGCTGCTTCGCGTCTCCGGCCGCCCGTCCGGCGGCCGCGGCCTCGTCGCGCAGGTCCCGCAGCTCGCGCTCGGCCGCTTCGGCGTCCTTCCGGGCCCGGTCCAGTCGGCGTCGCTGCTGCTCGCTCGTCTTCCTGTCCGGGCGGGAGCGGGCGGGAGCGGGCTCGGGGCGCCGCGGCCGGGCAGCCTCGGCGACGGCTGGGAAGCCGACGGCCGCGCTCAGCGGCTTGGTCAGGCGGCCGCCCGCCCAGGCCCGCGCGGCCTCGGGGTCGGCCAGGACGGCGTGCAGGGTGTTCTCGACCTCGCGCTGCACGCCTTCGCCGATCGGATGACCGGCCTCTTCGGCGAGCTGCCGGGCCTGCAGGGAAAGGGCGCGGATGAGCGCGTGCTGCCGGCGGCTCAGCTCACGCAGCTGTGCGCCGTCCAGGTCCTGGTGCGCCTGCCGCAGCCCTTCCCCCAGGCGCAGCAGGGGCTCGACCTCCCCGGGGCTGCTGCGGACCAGCAGGTTGCTGACCCAGGCGGCGAGGCTGGGCTTGCGCAACGCCCCGATCCGCTGGGCGAGTTCCCGGTCACCGGCGGTACGGGCGGAGGCCACGGCGGAGGCGCGGGCGGCGGTGAACTCCTCCGGGCGCAGGGCGTACAGCTCGTCGGCCACAGAGTCGTAGTCCATATGCACCCCTTTCGCATGGAAAATCCTCTTTTGATCATCTCAAGACCTGCCCCGAGGGGCGCGCGGAGAGGCCGCCGAACGCGTCGGAGGCCCCCGTTCATGATCAGGAAATCGACGGTTTAACATATGAGCGCCGCCTAGCTCGAAAGATGGATTCGTGACTCTCAACGACGACTCGTTCACCAACTGGAAGAACCGCGAGGAGATCGCGGAGTCGATGATCCCGATCATCGGGAAGCTGCACCGGGAGCGGGACGTGACGGTCCTGCTGCACAGCCGCTCCCTGGTGAACAAGTCGGTGGTCAGCATCCTCAAGACCCACCGTTTCGCCCGGCAGATCGCCGGTGCGGAGCTCTCGGTCACCGAGACGCTGCCCTTCCTGAAGACCCTCGCCGAACTCGACCTCGGGCCGTCCCAGATCGACATCGGCATGCTCGCCGCCACGTACCGCGAGGACGACCGCGGCCTGTCGGTCGCGGAGTTCACCGCGGAGGCCGTCGCCGGTGCCACGGGCGCCAGCAAGATCGAGCGCCGTGAGGGCCGGGACGTCGTCCTCTACGGCTTCGGCCGCATCGGCCGGCTCGTCGCCCGGCTGCTCATCGAGAAGTCCGGCTCGGGCAACGGTCTGCGGCTGCGGGCCATCGTCGTGCGCGGTGGGGGCGGGCGGGCCGCAGAGGACATCGTCAAGCGTGCCTCGCTGCTGCGCCGCGACTCGATCCACGGCCAGTTCCAGGGCACCATCACCGTCGACGAGGCGAACAGCACGATCGTCGCCAACGGCAACGCGATCAAGGTGATCTACGCGAACGACCCGTCCGAGATCGACTACACGGCGTACGGCATCAAGGACGCCATCCTCATCGACAACACCGGCAAGTGGCGCGACCGCGAGGGCCTGTCCGAGCACCTGCGCCCCGGTATCGACAAGGTCGTGCTGACCGCGCCCGGCAAGGGCGACGTCCCCAACATCGTGCACGGCGTCAACCACGACACGATCAAGCCGGACGAGCAGATCCTGTCCTGCGCGTCCTGCACCACGAACGCGATCGTCCCCCCGCTGAAGGCGATGGCCGACGAGTTCGGGGTCCAGCGTGGCCACGTGGAGACGGTCCACTCGTTCACCAACGACCAGAACCTGCTGGACAACTACCACAAGGCCGACCGCCGCGGCCGGTCCGCGCCGCTCAACATGGTCATCACCGAGACCGGTGCCGCCTCCGCCGTCGCCAAGGCGCTGCCCGACCTCAAGGCGCCCATCACCGGCAGTTCGATCCGCGTGCCGGTCCCGGACGTCTCGATCGCGATCCTCAGCCTGCGGCTCGGCCGGGAGACCACCCGCGAGGAGGTTCTCGACCACCTGCGTGACGTCTCCCTGACCTCACCGCTCAAGCGCCAGATCGACTTCACCACGGCGCCCGACGCGGTCTCCAGCGACTTCATCGGCTCGCGCCACGCCTCGATCGTCGACGCCGGCGCCACCAAGGTCGACGGCGACAACGCGATCCTCTACCTGTGGTACGACAACGAGTTCGGCTACTCGTGCCAGGTCATCCGCGTCGTGCAGCACGTGTCCGGCGTGGAGTACCCGACGTACCCGGCTCCGGCGGTCTGATCCCGGAACAGGGAAGCGCGGGGCGTGCGGGCCCCGCGCTTCCGTGTGTTCAGCGGCGGGTCAGTTCGATCCTGTACTCCCGCGTCTGTGAGCCGTCCTCGCTGGTCACGGAGACGATGTGGGCCCTCTTGCCCCCGGCCGCGTCCTTGCTCACCGTCACCTTCGCGTAGGGGTCACGCGGTGTGGCGGTGATCCGGGCCCGGTCCGGTCGGTCGGCCGCCACCCGGTAGGTCGTCCGGTCCGGGTCGAAACCGGCCAGGGGCTCGCCGTCCAGCTCGACCGACGCGGCTGCCGCGTCCGCGGAGATGCCCGGCGCCTTGGCGTGGACCTCGATCTCCCCGAGGGTGATGTAGCCGCCCGGGCGGGCCGTCATCACCACACGCACGCCCGTCGCCGGGCCGGCCGCGCGCACCGGGACGTCGACCACCGGTGTCCCCTCGGTGCCGACGGCGACCTGGTCGCTCGCGTCGGACCAGGTGCCGTCGGCATCCCGCACCTGAACCTTGAGGGACTCCGCGAAGCTGACGTTGGCGCCGTCGCGGTGGAAGTGGGTCACGACCCGGGTCAGATCGCGGGCCTCCGGCAGCGTGAAGGTGATGGTGTCGGCGGGGTTCTTGGTGCCGGACCTCCAGTTCGACCATGCCTTCTCGGACGTGGTGCCGTTGCGCAGGCGCTCGGCGGAGTAACCGCTCTCGGTGTAGGTGGCGCCGACCGTCACGCCCTCGCCGCGCGCGGCGTCGGTCTCCCGGGGTGCGGAGACCTGGACGCGTACGGTCGCCGCGGCCGTGTCCGCGCCCGGGATCCGGGCCGTGCCGCGCAGGGTCACCACGCCGGTGGCGTCGAAGGCGCCTGCGGGTGCGGGCTCCCAGGTGACCGGGAGTTCGGCGGTTCCGCCGTGCCGTCCCACGCCGGTGACCGTGGCGGGGAGGTCGGGCCGTCCGCCGGTGTAGGTCTTGGCGCGGGCCGGGAGGGTGGAGGCGATGGTGTCCACGGTGACCACCGCTTCGGCCCGGACGGTCCGGCCGAGGGCGTCGGTGGCCCGGCCCTTCACGCGTACCGTTCCGGGTTTGCGCCAGCGTGACTCGGAGGGCAGCGTCCACTGCACGGGGAGCGCTCCGCGGGCGCCGTCGCGGAAGACGGGCGTCACGGTCCCGGGCAGTTCGGGGGCATGGCGGGGGACGGTGAACGCCTTCGCCGGCTGCGTACGGAGCACCGTCTCGTCGGTCACGCCCCAGCGCTGGTTCGCGTTGGAGGTCGGAAGGTGGGCCGAGACGCGGGCTCCGTCCGCGGTCGACTGCCCGACGACGTCGAGGAGGCGGCCCGTCGCGGCGTTGACGAAGGTCCAGGTGCCGTCGCCGGTGGTGGACATGATCCACTGTGCGGCCGGTGTGGCTCCGTCTTCGAGTACGGCCTCGTCGTCGCGTACGGCCAGGTGCCTGCCGTTCGCGGCGTTGACGAGGGCGTAGCGCTCACGGTTGCCCTCGCCGCGGGTCAGCTGCTTCACCCTCCACAGCTGGGACTTGGCGGCCGGGTCGGCCGTACGGACGACGACGCCGTCGCCCTCGGCGGACGGTGCCAGGGACTTGTCGCTCTGGGTGCCCTGGAGGCGGTAGACGTGGCCGTCCTGGACGAGTGCGGCGTCCTCGGCGGTGCCGGAGACGCCGTCGACGAGGAGGGTGGTGACCGACTTGGCCGGGACGGTCACGGTGGCCGAGTCGTTCTTCACCTTGACGGGCGTGCCCCGGACGAGCGCACCGCCGGCGCTGGTCACCACGGGGGTCACGGTGGCGCCGGGGGCGACCCGCCGGAACTTCGAGAGGTCCACGGTCACCCCACGCTCGGTGGTGCCGTTGTTGACGTGCACCACCGTCGCTCCGCGGCCGGACTTGCGTACGGCGGCGACGCTGGAGGGGTCGTCGGCCTTGACGAAGTGGTCGCCGGGGCGGATGTGGTGGGTGAAGTTGCGCAGGGTGTGGAACTTGGTGTTGGCCTTGACCGGGCAGGTCCGAAGCGTGTCCTCGGCGGTGCAGTTGAACGGGACGTGGATGCTGCCCCAGTTCTTGCCGGCCTGCGCCTGCGGGATGGAGTCCTCGATCGGCTGCCACAACACCCAGGCGTCGGGCTCCAGTTCACGCATGTCCTCGACGACGCGGGTGGCGATGCCGAGGCCCGGTTCCATGCCGGTGAAGTCGGTGCCGGTTCCCCAGGTGCCCTCGACCTCGCTCATCCAGAACGGTTTGTCCGCGGCCTTGGCGCTGTCGCGGGCGCTGGTGCGCATGCCGGTGCCGTAGGTGTGGACGTTGAGCTGGTCGACGGCGGCGCGGGCGGTGCCGTCGTAGGCGTTCCAGTTGCGGACGAAGGTGCTGGGGTTGGTCTCGTCCATCGCGGAGATCTTGGCGCCGGTTCGCGCCTTCTTCAATGCGCGCTGCAGGGCCAGTACGACCTTCTGCTGGAGTTCGGGGCCGGCGTGCGCGCCCTCCTGGCGGCCGCCGGTGGGCTGCCCGTCGGCGCCGATCTGGGTACCCCAGTAGTTGGTGTTGGGCTCGTTGAGCGGGGCGATGGTGTCGAAGCTGATGCGGTGCTTCTTCTCCAGTTGGTCGGTGACCTTCACCAGGTAGGTGGCGAAGTCGTCGACGCGGTCCGCCCGTATCTGGTCGGTGTTCGCGTCGAAGCCGCCGGATACGTAGCCGCTGACGGTCTGGAACCAGGGCGGTGAGTTGCTGAACGCCTCCCAGCGGGTCACCTTGTCCTTGACGCGGTCCACCCACCAGCGCTGGCCGGAGTCGGCGGACCAGTCCCAGTGCTCGGGGTCGTCGGGGTTCCACCAGTCGGTGTCCTCCCTCGTGGTGCCCTCGGGGGCTTTCCAGAAGCCGTCCATCGTCGCGCCGGTCTTCATGTAGTCCTTGCGGACGTCAGGGGCGTTGCCGCCGCCGATGTTGTAGCGCGCGATGTTGAGGCGGAGTCCGTCCTTGCCGAACAGCATGTCGGCGAGCTTCTGCCGGATGGGTTCGGGGTAGCGGCCGGTGATGTTGGCGAACCAGACGAGGCTCGTCCCCCACCCTTCGAACTCCTGCTGCCGGTATGACGGGTCGATCCGAACCGTAACCGCACTCGCGGGCGGGTCGGCGGCAGCGGCGGCGGGAGGCACGGCCATGAGGCCCGCACCGAGCGCCAGGGGGACGGTGATCGCCAGTGCCACCCGGGCGAGGCGATGTCTGCTGGACATGAATTCCCTTCGAGAGCGAACAGAACCGCGCAGAACCAATCGAGTTTCCCGAATGTTTTAGGACGGCAATCAACACGTCAAGAGGTGGGACGAGTTGAGAACCGACGCACACCCCTTGACGTGTTCCGGCCGGGCACCCCAAGAATGATCGTCCACACGGCGACGGGCAGGGTGGCGCGGGCCACCATCACGGCAGCGCACGGCGTGAAGTGGCTTGCAGAGCAGGTGGGAGCCCGTCTTCGCGGGGAGCACCGGCTGACGGGCGCCGTTTCTCCGACGGTTCGCTATGCGGTCACTCGACGACGGTCCGCGGTCGCAGCCTGGGTGAGGCGACGACTCATGGGGCCTCGTTGGCGCGGGCGTTCTCCGCTGAGCCGCCGCTCACGAGGAAACTGCTCGGGGCCGGGAGGCGGCCGAGTGCCCCAGTCCGACCGAGACGGACGCCAGGTGAACGGCGCGTGGTCGAGTGCGGGTGACCGGCACCTTCACAACAGGCCCTGGCCGGCCTCCTGGTGGTCCGGCTTGAGGATGCTGTCGACGGCCATGTAGAGGGTCTCCGTCTCGGAGAGCAGGGTCGACTCCTCAGTAGGGAACGCCCGTTCGGTCAGGAGCCCGTTGAGTACGGTCGTCAGGAACCGCGCACGGCGCTTGTTGTCCCCGGCGGCCAGAGCACCTTCCTGCGTGAGACCCGCCAGCCAGGACTCGATTCGGCGCTGCCCCTCCTGGTCCATGGCGTGGTAGGCGGCCCGTAGCGCGTCGGTCGGCTCGGGGGCGATGAACGCCTCGTAGACCTTGCCCCATGTCTGTCGCGCCTGCTCCCCCACACCGGCGGGGGCCATGACCTCTCGGAGACGGTGGACGAGCCGGTCCCGCGCCGGAACCGAACGGTCCTGGATCCACTCCCCGGAGACCACCACGTCGTAGATGCCGGCGAGCACCGCGTCCCGCAGTTCACGCTGCGTCGGGAAGAAATGTCTGAGGGATCCGGTGCTCACCCCGGCCCGCGCCGCGACCGCCCGCACGCTCAGGGTCGCACCAGCGTTCTCCGCGATCATCTCCGCGGCCGCCGCAAGAATCCTGTCACGGGTGCCCCTTTGGCCCCGGGCGCCGGCCTTGGGTTCCTTCTCTGTCACAGTTCTTCCACCCATCGTGTTAATACGCCGTACTAGTACAACGTGCTACTCTGGCCCGGAGGGCACTAGCACAGCGTACTAGTGTCGTGTTCTGGCGGGCGCACGAGAGGCTGGGAGATGTTCAAGGAGCGACGGCGGCGCAGGGCACTACGGCGCGTACAACCGGGAGACGGACGCCCACTTCAGCCCT
This sequence comes from Streptomyces sp. NPDC012474, assembly GCF_042955185.1. Classification (NCBI taxonomy): domain Bacteria; kingdom Bacillati; phylum Actinomycetota; class Actinomycetes; order Kitasatosporales; family Streptomycetaceae; genus Streptomyces; species Streptomyces sp. NPDC012474. The sequence goes on along the minus strand of NZ_JBIBEP010000017.1, from coordinate 1,126 downwards.
TCCGTTGGTGGCAGCTGCCTGGCCGCGCCCTGTTATACATGCAGCCGGCGCAGGCCGGCGACCGTCCGCCGACGTACGCCGTGGATGTACGGCACTGGCAGAACCAATCCTCGGGCAACGTCAAGGCCCATCTCTATCTGGACGGCAGGCTCCACGCCGAGTCGAAAATCCCCGCGGTCTTCCCTGTGCCGGGCGGGTCGATCGAAGTGGCGATGAGCGGCTTCGGACTCAAGCGCTGCCACTACGTCACACCGGACGGCGCCGAGCGTCAGCTCACTCCGGACCCTGCGTCGGCGGAAGGGCGTCGTGCCCGCCTCGTCCGCAACCACCCGGCGCTCAGTCGTGCGATCGGCTCCTGCTCGCTGCTCGCGCTTCTCGTCGGCGCCGCCCTTCTCATCCTGCAGATCGCGGAACCGGTTTCCGAGATTCCGCCGGTCGCCGCACGCATCGGCAGCTTCGACTCGCCTCTCCATCTCCCGCTATGGCTCAACATCACTCTCGGGGCGGCGGCCGCACTCGGCAGCATGGAGCGGGCGCTGCGCCTGCGCTACAGCCGGCTGCTCGACAGCGTGGCGAACTAGCGCGCGCTGCTCGGGTGCGCCGCCCGGAGGTATTTCGCTGCGGCGATCGGGAAGATGCCGAACGGGCGCATCGGATGCAGCGGGTCGCTCGTATCTGCGGCTCGGCCATCTCTGCGCCAGCGCTCTTCTCGTCGCGGAGGCTCTGCTGTCCGCCACGCCCCCCCGTGGCCGGCGGGGCGCCGACCGAAGGCGGCGTGTGCTGCTGCTGCTCACCGGTGAACTCCCGTCACCGGCCGACCCGCCCTCCGGAGCCGGTTCCGGTCCCGGTGCCCCCGCGCGTGCGTGACCTGGGCGCCGAACCGTTCCCAGCCACCGCCCGATGCGCCGCTTCACGGAGCCGCCTGCCACTTCCCCCTGGAAGGGGCCTCTGCGGCGTGACGGGCGAGTCGTCCCTCGGCGTCGAGATCCTCGGCACAGGGCGGTGGGGGGGGCGCCCCCGGGGCGCGGGCCCCCCCCCCCCCAACGGGACGAGACGTGGACCGGCTCAAACGTGATACGAACATCTTAGTATGCAAGTAACAGTACGTCTCCCCCCCGAGATCCTG